>JBNJGL010000034.1:0-26162 GCA_051747745.1 Bacillota bacterium
CAAATACCCTTTTTGTGGAAGAACCAAAATTTATTTTATACATATTTTTATCTGCCAGCTCAAAAATCTTTTTCTTCTAATACTTCTAGAAAAGCATCAACTACTTCTGGAGAAAACTGTTTTCCCCTGTTAGTTTTGATTTCTTGCAGAGCATCTTCACGGCTCAAGGGTTCTCTGTAGGCTCTTTTAGATCTCATGGCATCCCAGCTGTCAGCTACAGATAATATTTGTGAAATTATTGGAATTTCATCTTTCTGCAGTCCTGCAGGATATCCTCTTCCATCCCAGCGCTCATGATGATAAAGAACATATCTGGCAATATGTTTTAAAGATTCCGAATCTGAAAGTGCCTGATTTCCCCAGACTGGATGATTTTTTATCAGATTATATTCATTTTCTGTTAACTGATCTTTTTTATTTAAAATATCTAACGGTATCAGCAGTTTACCAATATCATGTACCATACCTGACCAGTATGTATCTCTAATACCTTTATCTGATATATTCATTTTTCTGGCAATCTTCTCAGATAGTTCAGCAACATTTTCTGAATGACCCTTTGTATAAATATCATAAATCTCAAGAATTTTAACAATTGAAGATATCAGTTCCCGGGTAAATTCTTCTTTTAAATTGTCATATCTTCTAAAAGCAAAGAAAGAAGAAGCCAGTGTAGCAAAAGATTCCAGAATTTTTTGGGTTGTATCACTAAACTCTTTTTTAGAATCAGCCGCAATATCTAAAACGATTCTGCCCGCGATATGGTCATTAACAACAATATTTATATAAAGAGAATCCTTAATATCTTTTAAAGCACTTAAAAATTTGTCTCTGATTTTTTCGGGGATTTTATCCAATTTGATTGAATAATTATGTGAAGCTGAAACACCTGTACTGTCAAAATTAAAGATATTTTCTCTGTCCAGCCTAATTTCTTTTAATGTTTCGATATCATGTCCTACAGTATCGACAAATCTGCACTTATCATCCTCCAGAACATATATTTTCCCATAATCAGCTTCCGGAGCAATTTGGACAGCATTATTTAAAAGTACAGAAAGAAATTTATCTTCACTCATTATACTGCTGTCATTTAATCTAGAAACAACATTAATCATTGAAACAAATTTTTTGTTCATTTCATTTAGTTCATCAAATGACTGGTCAAGTTCTTCATTCATGGCCAGCAATTCTTCATTATATGCGGTAAGCTGTTCATTCAATGAATTCAACTCATCTTTTTGATCTCTTAAATTAGTTATATATTTTTTAAGAAGAACATATAATACAAATGCAGTAAAAATTACATAAAAAATCCCTTTATAAAGCTGAATTTGATTAGCCTTTTCAATATCACTGGCAAGAAAAAACACCATGTTATCAGAAAAATAAATCCAGCTGAAGCCAAGAATTAAATATATAAATATTATCTTTTTTTCTTCATTTAATTTAAACATTTTTTCACCTGATTCCTGTATATGAATATACACTAATTACTGAGGTGGAGATATTCATTTTAAAACCTCTTAAAACCACTATTTTAATAAATCAGTATAAGCTCTCTTTAGTTAATTACTACTTCGTTGAAAAAGGATAATATCCTGCTGTTTTTGAAATTTTATGAATTTTCAACTTAAAGAACCATATAAATATATCATTCTAAACAAATGATATATCTTATTTCAAACACTGACTAAACAAAAGAATGTATAATTAAAAGGACAGTGGAATAAATCCACCGCCCCATAATTTCGTTCAATATTAAACTAAATGCTTATTACTCTTCTGGTTCATATGCCTTTACCAAACGCTTGTAAGATTTATAGCGATCTTCAGCATCTTTTTCAGCTTTTTCAAAGAGCTCTTCAGCAATTTCCGGGAATGTCTTCTTAAGAGATGAGAAACGTACCTCACTTAATAAGTGTTCTCTGAAGTTACCTTTAGGCTCTTTAGAATCTAAGCTGAAGGGATTCTTTCCTTCTTCCTGCATTTCAGGGTTAAAGCGATATAAGTGCCAGTAACCTGATTCTACTGCACTCTTCTCCTGTGATACACTGCAGCTCATACCGTCTTTTAATCCATGAGAAATACATGGAGCATAAGCGATAATGAGAGAAGGACCAGGATAAGCTTCAGCTTCAGCAATAGCTTTAATTGCCTGATTCATATTTGCACCAAGAGCAATCTGAGCTACATAAACATATCCATATGTCATGGCCATCTGACCAAGATCTTTCTTTTTGATCCTCTTACCTGAAGCAGCGAATTTAGCAGCTGCAGCAGTTGGAGTAGCTTTAGAAGACTGGCCACCGGTATTGGAATAAACCTCTGTATCAAATACAAGTACATTTACATCATCACCTGATGCAAGTACATGATCTAATCCTCCATAACCGATATCATAAGCCCAGCCATCTCCACCGAAGATCCACTGAGATTTTTTAACAATAAATTCTTTTCTATCAACAATTTCTGCAATCACTTCATTGTCACTATATTTGGCCAGAAGCGGCATCATTTTATTCTTAAGTTCTTTTGTCTTTTCTCCATCCTGCATATTATCCAGGAATTCCTGCATTAACTCATTTAATTCTGAATCTAAATCAAGTTCTAATGCTTCTTTCATAAGATCAGCAATCTTTTCTCTGATCTGCACGGTGGCAAGATACATACCATAACCATATTCCGCATTATCTTCAAATAATGAGTTAGCCCATGCAGGACCATGTCCTTCTTCATTAGTAGAATATACAGACACAGGAGCAGATCCACCCCAGATAGAAGAACAACCAGTAGCATTGGCTATAATCATTCTATCTCCAAAGAGCTGAGTTACCAGTTTAGCATATGCTGTTTCTCCACAGCCTGCACATGCACCTGAGAACTCAAGCAGCGGCTGCTGGAACTGACTTCCTTTTATATTGGCAGCAGGCATTAAATCATCTTTTACAGTTACTTCATGTCTTGCATATTCCCAGTTATCTGCTTCTTGTTCTGCCATTTCTGCAAATGGTTTCATTTCAAGAGCATCTACCGGACATACCTCAGCACAGACTCCACAGCCAGTACAGTCATATGGACTTACCTGAATCTTATACTTAAGGCCTTCCAGCTGTTTACCATTAGCATCGACAGTTACAAATCCTTCTGGAGCATTTGCTGCTTCTTCGTCATCCAGCAGGAATGGTCTAATAACTGCATGTGGACAGGAAAGTGAACACTGATTACACTGTATACAGATATCAGATTTCCAGTCAGGAACATCAATAGCAATACCACGTTTCTCATACTGTGATAATCCTGGAGGGAAATGTCCATCTTCTCTTCCAACAAATGCACTTACAGGTAGGCTGTTACCTTCCTGTTTATTAACAACTTCAAGCACATTTTTTACAAATTCAGGTACATCTCTTTCTTCTTCAACCTCTTCAGCTGATTCAGCGTTTGCCCAGTCAGCAGGAACATCAACTTTAACAAGAGCATCTAATGCTTTGTCTACAGCTTTGTAATTCATTTCTACAATTTTATCACCTTTGTGGCCATAAGTATCTTTAATAGCTTTCTTGAGATAATCAACAGCATCATCAACAGGTATAATATCAGCCAGCTTAAAGAAAGCAGTCTGCATAACCATATTGATACGGCCGCCAAGTCCAACTTCCTGTGCAATTTTTACACCATCAATGGTATAAAATTCTATGTTATTTTCAGCTATAAATTTCTTCATTTCTGCAGGTAGATTTTCCTCAATTTCATCTTCTGACCATGTACAGTTTAAGAGGAATGTTCCACCTTCCTTCAAATCTGAAACCATATCAAACTTATCTACATAGGATTCTTTATGGCAGGCAACATACTCAGCCTTATCAATAAGATAGGTTGATTTAATTGGTTCATCACCAAATCTAAGGTGAGATACTGTTACTCCACCAGATTTTTTGGAATCATATGAGAAATATGCCTGAGCATATTTATCTGTATTGTCACCAATGATTTTAATAGCATTTTTGTTAGCACCAACAGTACCATCTGAGCCAAAGCCCCAGAATTTACAGCGTACTGTACCTTCAGGTGTTGTACTAATATGTTCTTTTATTTCTAAGTTAGTATGTGTTACGTCATCAATAATACCAATAGTAAACTGATCTTTAGATTCTTCTTTTTTGAGATTCTCAAATACAGCATTAATTTGAGAAGGAGTAGTATCCTTAGAACTTAATCCATAGCGACCGCCTACTATAACGGGTTTTTCTTTTCTGTCATAAAATAGAGATCTAACATCTTCATAAAGAGGTTCTCCAACTGCACCAGGTTCTTTAGTTCTATCTAATACAGCAATTTTCTTTGTTGTTTCAGGGAATGCTTTGAAGAAATATTTTTCTGAGAATGGTCGATAAAGTCTAACTTTTATAAGTCCAACTTTTTCTCCCTTATCAACAAGATATTTAACCGTCTCTTCAACTGTATCTGTTACAGAACCCATTGCAACTATAACGTATTCTGCATCTTCTGCACCAACATAGTTAAATGGATGATATTCTCTTCCTGTAATCTCGCTAATATCCTGCATATATTCTTCTACAATATCAGGTACTGCATCATAAAAACGGTTTGATGCTTCTCTGGCCTGGAAGAAAATATCTGGATTCTGAGCTGTACCTTTTGTAACTGGATGTTCAGGATTTAAAGCTCTGTGCCTGAATTCGCTTACTTTACCATAGTCAACCAATTCTGCCAGGTCATCATAATCCATAACCTCAATTTTCTGATACTCATGTGATGTTCTAAATCCATCAAAGAAATGTACAAATGGAATACTGCTTTTTATTGAAGCTAAATGAGCTACACCAGCTAAATCCATAACTTCCTGTACACTACCAGATGCAATCATTGCTGTCCCAGACTGACGAACAGCCATTACGTCAGAATGATCACCAAAAATTGAAAGAGCCTGTGTTGCAACTGTACGAGCACTTACATGGAAAACTCCAGGTAACAATTCGCCTGCAATTTTGTACATATTAGGAAGCATTAACAACAAACCCTGTGAAGCTGTAAATGTTGTTGTCAAAGCACCTGCTGCAAGTGAACCATGTACTGCACCAGAAGCACCACCTTCAGACTGCATTTCTGTCAACTTAACTCTCTGGCCAAAAATATTTTTGCGGCCGTGTGCACTCCATGAATCAACCAGTTCAGCCATTGGAGATGAAGGAGTAATTGGATAGATTGCTGCAACATCTGTAAACGCATATGCCACATGGGCTGCAGCGGTGTTTCCATCCATCGTTTTCATTACTTTTGCCATTATAACTTTCCCTCCTATTAGTAAGGTAGATTTATTAGTTTTGTCCTCTTTAAGTATATTACTTTACAGTTCAGCTGTCAAATATTTCACATCTTTTGGAAGATGTCCAAAGATATTCGAAATTATTCAAATTAATTAAATATTACTGCTATTTTTTTAATTAAATGGCAGGAAAAATAACTTTTAAGAAGAAATAGAATATACAAATTTAGTGGGAAGGAGTGATTTCATTGAAGAAATCACTGATATTATTAATTATATTTACATTAATATTTACTATATCATCTTATGCTTTAGCTGATAGAGGTTCGATTCCTTTTCAGCCAGGAATAAGAATATTTGAACCCAATCAGCAGGCATTAATCGCCTGGAATGGAGAAGAGGAAATTCTTATTCTCTCTACAGAGCTTTATGCTGATCAGGATACAAAGGTTCTTGAAGTATTACCTTTACCTCATGAACCCGAAATAAAAAAATCCAGCCGGGATGTTTTAAGAAAAGCAAATGAACTTCTAACTGTAGATCAGTTAAAACAGATGCTTCAGCCTGTAACACGGTCTTCAGACAGCAAAAACCTTCCTGGTGGAGAAGTTAAACAGGAAGTTGTTATTGGTTCACATGATATTACAGTTGTAAAAGTTTTAAACGAAAATACATTTACAGACTGGGTAAATAATTATTTGAGAAAAAAAGGAGAAAATAATCCTGTCATTCCTGAAGAATTAAAAGAAACTATAAAAAAATATATTGATAAAGATTATAATTATTTTGTCTTTGATACTGTAGATGTAGGATCAAAACCATATTTTAATGAGGCCATCTACTACAAATTTAAAAGTAATAAATTATATTACCCATTAGAAATAACAAAATCTGACCATGGAGAGAGCAGTGTCGATCTGCTTGTACTTACAGAGTCAAATCTGATTAATTTCCATGGAATTCAAAGAGATAAAATAGAATTTGAAAAAGGTCCCAAATTAATTAACAGAGATGATGCTGAATTTATATCCAGCGATATTGCCGATCTTTTTACCGCTCATTTTGATAAAAATGATGGTTCAGAAAAAGTAAAGCTGAGCAGCTGGAAAATAGTTGATGATCTGGCCAATTTTGATAGTGATCTGCTGGCCGATTATACAGTTCCTGAGGGAGGAAAAGAATTAACATTTATGGGGCATAAATATATTAATTGTGTTGATCACCCAAATTATCCATTTAAAACAGAAAAAACTATTTCTTCTCTACATGGAAAAGCGGAAATGTATATGGGAGGAACCCGTTCACTACCCTGGTATGCATATTCATTAAATGGAAAAATATTATTTAACGCCATGACCGGAAAACCGTTTGGATCTTTAGAAAAGATTGAAGAAAAAACATTAACTTTTGAAGGCTTTTCAGGCCAGGGATATATCTGGTCAGATAACTTTCTGACCAAGGAGAGGGAAGCTGTGGAAATCTCCAATGCATTTTTTGTTACAGATGTAGTTGGATATAAGTTCTACTCCGGGTTAAGAGTGGAAGAGAATGGAAAAATATCCGGGAATAGAAATTCATTCTGGATAAAACGCTAACAGGATAAAAAATATGTTTGAAAGATATTATAAAATATTAAAGATTTTTAAAACCCATTCGGCTGTAAAATCTATCCCTACAGCAGCAAAAATATAATATGTTAAACAATAAAGATACTTAAAATTAAAAAACCCTGGCCGGATAATACCGGTCAGGGTTAGTTGTTTTATTATACAGTTTTACAGTTAAACTCTATAATTTTACAACGTTGGCAGCTTGAGGTCCACGGTCGCCTTCAACGATTTCGAATTCTACCTCTTGCTCATCTTCAAGACTTTTGAATCCTTCATCCTGAATTGCAGAAAAGTGAACAAATACATCGTCTCCATCTTCTCTCTCAATAAAACCATAACCTTTTTTCGCATCAAACCATTTTACTTTACCTGTGTAAATCATAATTAATACATTCCCCCTAGGAAAATTTCTTTATGGGGTTCGTTCATTTAAACTTCACCCATTGAAAATAATTATAGCATAAGAAAATTTTCTTTTCAACAAATTTTTATGCAAAAAAATACCGAATGTATGTTGAAAATCATCATAACATCCGGCATCATTTAATATCTTTTTAAGAAGAAAAATCCTTTTTAACTGAAAAAGTTTTGCGGTCCTTAAATTCTTCTTTCTTTCCTTTGTTCCAGTCCGAAACAGGAGAAAGATATCCTACAACACGAGAATAAACTTCACATTTTTGTTTTTTAGACACAATTTTACCTCCTTGAGTTTTTCCCCTTGAATAAAGTTTTTTAAAACATGTTATTACATCAGTTCCAGTTAATTATTTTAAAAACCAAAATCAGTTCTATATACTCTTAAATCAGTCCCTAATTTCTACTTTAGAAACATAGTTTTCCATAATGGATTTAAATTTCTTAAGTTCTGAAGGTGCAAAAGTTCTTGATTCTCTAAGTTTAGGATCAAGAGTGTTTACAGGGCGAAAATTTTGTATAAAAAATTTCCCGGCCCCTTCAACAATTTTGCCGATCTCAGTCATTTCCTTCTCATCATGCATCCCCGGCACAACAGTGGCTCTAAACTCATAATCAATACTGGAGTTTTTAATAATTTCTACTGATTTTTTAATTTCCGGTATTACTCCGCCTGGTGCCAGGAGAGGATAGCTATCCAGACCCAGCTTAACATCCATTGCGATATATTCAACCAGATCATCTTTCAGCAGTTCAATTATTTTCTTGGAGTCCGTACCATTTGTATCAAGTTTTATCTGTAGATTATGTTTTTCTCTTATCTTTATTATAAAATCTTTTAAATCAGGCTGAAGAGTTGGTTCTCCACCTGTGATAGTAACTCCATCTAAAAGATCTCTTCTCTTCTCTAAAAATGAAAAGAATATTTCTTCCGGCAGATCTTCATCACCTGGAGGAGCTTTCATAGGTATCAGCTGACTGTTGTGACAGTAACCACAGCTAAAATTACAGCCTCTGGTAAAGACAACGGCCGATATTTTATCCGGAAAATCAAGTAAAGATGTATTTCGCAAACCGGCAAGTCGCATTTTAAGCCCCCACAGTTTCTTTTTCTTCTTCTGCCTGATCTTCTGCCGCACATTTTGGACAGTAATAATGTTCTCCAGGTATATATCCGTGAATAGGGCAGATGCTGAAAGTAGGTGTAATAGTGTAATATGGGAGTTTGAAATTTTCCGCAATCCTTTTTACCAGTTTTTTGGTGTTTTTAATCGACGGCATCCTCTCTCCCAGAAAACCATGCAGTACAGTTCCACCTGTATACTGAGACTGCAGATCATCCTGAAGTTCAAGTGCAGTAAAGATATCGTCTGTATAACCAACCGGCAGCTGAGTGGAGTTAGTATAATACGGATCAGCACCTTCCTGCTGCACTCTATCTTCGTTGGCAGAAATTATGCTGTCACCATATCTTTCTCTATCCAGCCTTGCAAATCTATATGCTGTACCTTCTGCAGGTGTTGCCTCCAGATTGTACAGATTATCTGTTTCTTCCTGGTACTTCTGAAGCTTATCTCTCATTTTGTCCATAATCTCCAGAGAAAATTCTCTACCTTCTTCAGAAGCAATATCTTTGCCAAGAAAATTAATTACTGCTTCATTCATACCATTTAAACCTATTGTATTAAAGTGATTTTTCCAGTATTCATCAAAACGTTTTTTAACATCACGAAGATAGAATTTAGAATAAGGGTACAAACCCTGTTCTGTAAGTCCTTCAAGAACCTTTCTCTTTATTTCAAGACTTTCTTTAGCTGTATCCATTAGAAAGTAAACTCTTTCAATAAAATCCTCTTTATCTTCTGCCAGATAACCGATTCTCGGCATATTAAGTGTTACAACACCGATCGATCCGGTCATCGGATTTGCACCAAATAAACCTCCACCTCTCTTGCGGAGCTCTGTATTATCAAGACGCAGCCGGCAGCACATTGAACGTGCATCTTCAGGATTCATATCTGAGTTAATAAAGTTTGAAAAATATGGTATACCATATTTAGCAGTCATTTCCCATACCGGATCAAGTACAGGATTTTCCCACTCAAAGTCTTCTGTTATATTATATGTAGGTATCGGAAAAGAAAACATTCTACCTTTTGCATCTCCAGCCAGCATAACTTCTGCAAAAGCTCTATTGAGCATATCCATTTCATTCTGGAATTCTCCATAAGTTTTTTCCTGATATTCTCCTCCAATTATTACTGCCTGTTCTTCAAGATAATTTGGTATTTTTAAATCCATAGTAATATTTGTAAAAGGAGTCTGGAATCCAACTCTTGTAGGCACATTCATATTAAACATAAATTCCTGCATAGACTGTTTAACCTCTTCATAACTCAGGTTATCATATGCAATAAATGGAGCCAGATATGTGTCAAAATTAGAAAAAGCTATTGCTCCAGCAGCTTCTCCCTGTAAAGTATAGTAAAAGTTTACTATCTGTCCCAACGCAGTCTTTAAATGTCTGGGAGGAGAACTTTCAATTTTGGTTGGAACTCCACGAAAACCTGTTCTGAGAAGATCTTCTAAATCCCAACCACAGCAGTAAACACTTAAATTCCCCAGATCATGGATATGAATATCTCCATTTGTGTGATGTACAGCAATTTCTTCAGGATAAATTTCCTGAAGCCAGTATTGACCTGTAATCTGAGAAGCAATAAAATTATTCAATCCCTGAAGAGAATATCCCATGTTGCTGTTTTCATTAACTTTCCAATCACTTCTGTCAAGATAATCGTTCATTGCTCCAACAGCATCCTGAAATAATTTTTGGGTATCTCTTAATTTGCTGTGCCTTTCTCTGTAAAGAATATATGCCTTGGCCACTTCTGCATAGCCTTTTTCAATAAGAACTTTTTCCACCAGATCCTGAATCTGTTCAACCTCTGGTATGCCTCCACTTTTGAAGAAAATTTTCAAATATGACAGAACTTCCTTTGTTGTCTCTGCACCAATCTGTTCATCTTCTATACCAACTGCATCAGCCGCCTTTAAAACAGCCTGTTTTATCTTATCCCTGTCAAATTCTACCCTTTTGCCATCTCTTTTCCTTACAAATTCTAATGTCATAAGCAGACCTCCTAAATTAATAAAAAGAGAACCCAACTTAAATCTGTCAGGTGTATTATTTATCTTTCTATAATGACTCTCCTTTTTCCTTTAAATAATTAAATTTTTCTTCTTTTTTCTTTTGCTGTATTCTTTAAATACATTTTTTCTAAAGCTCTTTAATTACTAATATTTATATTACTAAATATAATAATTTTTAATTTCTTATTTCCTTCATTTTCAATACTGCCGAAGAAAAATAAAATAGGGCTGCAGTTATAATTATCACTGCTCCTGAAGGCAGATTAAAATAATAGGACAGTATTAATCCACTAAAAGAAAATATTAAAGATAGCACAACAGCAAGAGCCATTATTTTCTTTAAATTATCTGTAAATAATCTGGCAGTGGCAGGTGGTGCAGTAAGCAGTGCTATGACAAGTATAATCCCAACAACTCTTATCAAAACAACAACAGCCAGACCAATCATGATAAATAAAAAGAACTCAAAAAATTTAGCGTTCACTCCTATCACACTCAAAAACTCTTCATCAAAAAGATATGCCTTCCAGTAGTTAAAGAGGCTAATAACAGAAAAAAGAATAAACACCGTCAGGACAGATATTAATCTAACATCACCTGCTGTTACTGTTAAAATATCTCCAAATAAATATGATGATATGTCAGGTGGATAACCAGGAGTAAATCCAATAAACAATATACCTAGAGCCATTCCAAGTGACCAGAACATACCTATTAGAGTATCAGAACCTGTACCTATCTTTCTTCTTAAAGAAGCAATAGTAAGTGAAGAAAAAACTGCAAAGGCAAAAGCTCCGTATATAGGTTCAAAATTAAAAAGATAACCCAACCCTATACCGCCAAAAGAAGTATGTGCTATCCCACCACTGAGCATAACCAGTTTTTTTTCTACTATTATGGTACCAATCAAACCACATACTATACTTGCCAGAACGGCACTGATAACAGCATTCTGCATAAATTGATAGTTAAGAACTGCTTCTATCATCATTTGCCTCCTCTCTGTGAGGAGAAAAAACTCTGTGAGGATGTCCATGGGCAATCAAATCAACAGGACATCCAAATACTTTATCCGTAGTATCCTGATTAAGCTTCTTTTCTCCATGATGATACAGCTTCCTGTTCAGACAGGCCAGACTGTCAAAATATGAAGATACTGCCGCCAAATTATGTGTAACGACAATAATGGTTTTCTCTTTATTTAGATCTTTTAAAAGTTCATAAATTGAAGAAGTAGAAGCAGCATCAACACTTGCTGTAGGTTCATCTAAAAGCAATATCTCCGGATCCATTGTCAGTGCTCTGGCAATCAGCACCCGCTGCAGCTGACCACCAGAAAGCTGTCCTATCTGCCTATCTTTAAGATCATAAAGATCCAGTTCATTCAAAATAGATTCTGCCTTATTAATATCCTCTTTCTTGTAATGGTGAAAAAAATTTATATTATCGTTCAATCTGGCTGTTAAAACAACATCGAGGACATCTATAGGAAAACTACGATCAAAAGCAGAAACTTGCGGTACATAACCAATATTATTGAGCGCCTTTTTGGATCTAGAACCACAGATAATAACATCACCTTTAACAGGCTCAACCAGCCCCAGTATCACTTTTAATAGTGTTGTTTTACCTCCACCATTTGGGCCGATTATACCCAAAAATTCCTTGTTTTTGACTTTGAGATTTATATCTTCCAGAGCAGGTAGATTACCATACTTAACTGTCACTCCTTTTAATTCAACTACATAATTCATTATAAATCATCTCTTTTACTTAAAGTTTCTGCAAAAACTTCTGCCATCTGCTTTAGATTATCCAGATAATTTTCTGCAAGTGGATCAATCTGAATAACTGTTCCATCAATTTCTTCTGCTATTGCTTGAGATTTTTTGCTGTCTATCTCAGATTGATAAAAAACTATTTTTATATTTTCTTTCCTTGCTTTTTCTATTATTTGTTGAATCTGCCTGGGACCCGGTTCTTTGCCGTGACTCTCGATAGTTATCATTTCTAAATCATAATGATCGGCAAAATATCCAATTGATGGGTGATATACAAGTATCTTTTCACCTTTAAATTCTGCCAGCAGCTCTTTATTGTATTCATCGATTTCTTTAATTTTTTGTATATAATCATCTGCATTTTCCATAAAGAACTTTTCTTTCTCAGGCATCAAATTTGCTAACTCCTCGGCCATCACCTCTACCATAAAGGCCGTTCTGTCTGGAGAAAGCCATATATGTGGATCTCTGCCATCATTTTCGAAAATTCGAGGAGAGAATTTTTTATCAACGGCTTCAAAAACTTTTACTATTTTTATATTATCACTTATCTCCTCTGCCTGTGGTAAAATATTCTGAATATCTGCCGGTACACCTATAGAAAAATATATTTTCGCCTCCGAAAATTCTCTTATTTCTGCAGGAGTAGGTGCATAATTAGCAGGACTGTATCCTGGTGGAATCATCACAACAGAATTAAATTCCCCTTCTGCAACTGCATTAAGCATTTCCTTCTGAGGTACAATTGTCAGTGCTGCAGTTGGTTTTTTAGAATGAACTTCCGCCATAAGACCGCTGGCAGCCGAAACTAATAATACTACTGTCAGAAGCATAATATATAAATGGTTAAAATATCGTTTCTTTCTCAAAACAAAACACCTTCTTCTATTAATTTTTTTATTAAGATCTGAATCAGTCCAAAAATTCCTCCAGACCATCCATACTGTTTTAAATGCGAAAAGTATTTTCCAGCAAAACTATTGAACATAGCTTCTATTTCAGCAGGATCCATTGCTTTAACCTGATTACTTGTCATCTCCTTGATTTTAACACTGTTAAACAGGGAAATAATATTATTTTCAAGACTATCAAATCCTGCTGTCAGGAATAATTTCGAAAAATAATTGAGTGTTTCATTAGAACCTCTATCATTAAAATAATTAATCAGCGCAAGGGTTTCACTCTCCAGAATACTATTGATGTCAGTCTGAAAACTATCTTTTTCAAAAAGAATCCTGAACTTTTCGAGCATACTGTTTAGTATTTCAGCATCAATAATACTTTCTTTTGCACCATCTTTATAATCAATATCTGAAAAGAAAGTATTTAAATATTTTTCTGTACAGACAAATTCAACATTTTCTGCTGTGTTTTTCAGTACAGATTTTAAGTTATCTTCACTAAATAAATAATTTTTACCTTCAACAAATTCTCTAAACAGACCCTGGGTAAAATATTTATCAAGAAAATTTTCGATTCCTATTTTATCAATTTCAAATATTATTTCAACCAGAGTATTGTTATCATTTTTTAAAATTTTATGCAAAGTTTTTCTGATTATTACCCTGTTTTTTTCAAAAAACCTCTCTAAAAATTCATCTCCCCTACTGGAAGCTATTAAATTAATTAAAGAATCAGCAGCATTAAAATTATTCATATAAATTTTTTCATCGGCTGATTTAGCTTTATGAAAAATTCGTTCTATAATTTCTTTAATACTGTCTTTTTCTTCTTCAAAAAATCTGTTTATTCTCTCATCATCAAGCCTCTGCAGAGAATTCTCCAAAAATTCATCCAGATCTGCAAAGTACAGAGCTCCTGCCATCAGTGTGCTTTCTATAAAGCCACTTCTTTGCTCTTTTTCCTTTTCTATAATCTTATCTTTCTTTTCTTTTAAAAGCTCTGCAATATAACATTTGTTCGCATCAAGCAGACTTCCCAGAATAGATATATTTTTTTCTGCAGAAACCCTCTTAAATAAGTTCAAAAGGTTGATATTAAAAACATCACTTCCGTTCTCCGGAAGAACATATTTTATTATATCTTTTGACCAATCATTCATCAGTATTTTCCGCACATCTCTGCTGCTTAAATTATAGCTGTACTTTTGAGGAATGATTTTACCGATTTTTTTATTGCTAATATTTATATTTTTAAACATCTTTTTGCTGTAAACAGCATCTAGATTGTTATCGAGAAGTCCTATTATATTACTGACATCCTGTTCTGATAAATAATCAGCTGTTCTACTGACAGTAAGTTCAGAAATAGATTCTACAATTTTGTCTCTATCATTAAATTTGTAATTATCTAGAAAAGATTTAATTATTTCCATAATTTTTTCGGAAATAAGATTAGAGTTATTAATAAGAAAACTGTAAATAACAGCAAATTCTTCTTTTCTCAATTGAGACAGCATTTCTTCTGTCAATTTTTTTCTATTATCCTTTATCAGTGAAGCAGTAGAACCAGCCTCCAGAAGTTCTCTGTCAACAAAATAGCCCATAGATTCTGCAAATCTATTTCTATTTTTTGCAACAATTCCAGGAGAAAAAGGAACTGGAAATCCAGCAAAATATTTTTCTTCATAGGGATGAAAAATCATCCATAGAGCAATAACATTTGTAAGCCAGCCTACTCCTCCATATATAAAAGCTGAACTCAGATATTCTGCCCATGCCGGTCCAGCAGAAATTATAGAAAGTTCTGGAGCAAAAATCGAAAATAACCCTCCAACTAGAGCACCTAAAAATCCTCCGAGGTATGTGATAGGCTTAAGTTCTCTACCTATAAAATCTTCCAGTGCTGACTGGACTTCACTATCACTGAGTTTGTTTAAATTTGCTGAAACTGTTTCTTTTATTTTTCCCTCCAGAAAGTCTGGAATATTAGTGTAAAGAACTTCTAATATAAAATCACTTATTTCTGCAGCTGCTTTTTCCTTACTTCTTATAATATCATATATATCAATTAACTCTTTGTTATTTAATTCTGTTTTCTGATTATCAAAAAATTTTTTTAAAATTATGTCGTTCAAATTTTTATTCTTCTGGCTGTGTATAAATAAATCAATCTTTCCATCCAGATTATCCTTAAAAATCAGAGAAAAAAATTCTATTATTCTGCCTTTTTCTGATTCTAAAAATTCTATTATCCCGGATGGATCAATTTCCAGTTCATCTTCAACCGCTGAAAAAAAATCAACTTTTTCTATATTTTGTGCAAAAATATAATCAATAAATCGATCTATATTTTTTTCATCTTCCAGCACCTGATTCAATATATATAGAAGTTTATCCGAAATCTCCCCACTGATATTGTTAATTACATCTTCTTCAAAAAGATCTGGAAAAACATCCGCCAGCTTACTGTTGTAATTTTGAGACAGCAGTGTAATTAATTCATCTTTATTATACTTTATATTTTCAAAATCCAGCTTGTATTTATTGATCCTTTTAGCACCAAGATATTCCATAATTGTTCTGCTTATTTTTTTAAAATCATCCTGATTTATCTCATCCAGGAAATTTACTATCAAAGCTGAAGGAGAAGAATCAGCTGTCATATTCTTTCTATAATTATTATAGATTGATTCTCGGCTCAATTTTTTGAGTCCTGAAGAAGATTCAATTTCCTCTTCAATAATCTCAAAAATCAAGCGATTGATTTTATCATTTTTTTTAAATATAAATTGTTTTATTTCTTCCTGCAAAAACTTCAACAAAATTATTATATCTGCTTCCAGCTCTTTTGTCTGTTCTACATTTAATAAATCCGAGAAAAAAATATCGGTTTCCAGCAGAGAATCACTAAAATTATTAATAACATCTTTTTCTATATTCTCAAATTCATCCGAAAAAATAATATCTTCTATTTCTGCAGGAGTATTAAATATACTGCAAATTTTATTGTTCTTAAGCTGGTCAAAAATTTCAACTGACATTTTCTCCAGATCAAATAAATCTAATAAATCAATTAATAAATCGGATTGATCTGCAGATTTTTTCTCTTTATTCTTTTTAATCAGATAAATAAGATTCTCTCTAAAATCATTTTTTAATTTTTCTCCACTTATATCATTAATTTTGTGCCCCTGTAAATCATTAAAAAATGAAAGCAAAATTTCAGAAAAAAATTTTTTACTTTTCATTTCATTCAAGAAAAAATTGAAGTCTGCTGCAACAATCTTTTCTATTTCTTTATCATCTAAAATCATTTCGATATCAAAATTTTTATTTAAACTTGATAAAATATCCTCGATAAATTCATTTTCTTCCCTGTAAACAAATTCCTCAGCCAATTTTAAATTTTTCTCAAACCCAGGTATTTCTCCAATTTTAATTTTACCTGTTCTCCTGTATAAATATTTACCATATAAATCCTCAATCATATACTTAAAATTATTTTTAAATTTTTCACGCGAAAATTCTTCTTTTAAAAGATTTTTGTCTATTAGTTCATTTTCAACTAAATCTGCAATACTTTCTATAAATTCATCCCGGGTTTTAATTACAACTCCACCAAAAGGACCATATTTCTTGAATATCATTTTTAATGCTAAATTATTTGTTAAATAACCAGTTAAAGCCCCAGAGGCAACTCCTGCAGTTATAGTGTAAATTTCATTTATAGCCATTGAATAAATCACCTGTTAAATCATTTAATAGTATAAATCTACAGTTAATTTTATTTTTCATAAAACCACCTCATAAAATCTCTTATTGTTAATAGTAATTATTTTTAATATCCACAGATTGTGGATAACCTGTTGATAAGTACTTATCCACAATAATTGTTAAAAAATACCTATATTTTGTGGATAAAACACATGTTTTGTGTATAAAATGTGGATAAGTTATAGAATCTCCGCTTTATTTTACTTCTAATACATCATTGATGTACTGATTCTGGATCAACATGAACAAGAACATCTTTAATATCTTCCTCACCATCCATAATATTTTCCTTAACCTCTGCTGCAATATCATGCCCTTCTCCAACAGTAAGGTTGTCATCAACTATAATAATAATATCAGCAATAAATTTAGGACCATAACTCCTTATTTTAATTTCATCAACATCAATTACACCTGAAACATTTTTTGATATTTTTTTTATCTGCTCTATTTTCCCTTCTTCCGGCATTCCATCCATCAGTTCGTGCGAAGAATCCCTCATAATTTCATATCCAACTTTTAATATTAAAAGAGCTACTACAAAACCGGCAGCTGGGTCTAGATACCAAAAGCCCAGTTTTGCTCCTCCTATTCCTATTAAAGCAGCAACAGAAGATAGTGCATCAGAACGGTGATGATGTGCATCTGCAATTAATCCTCTACTGTTAATTCTTTCTCCAATTTTGATTGTATATCTGTAAAGAATTTCTTTACTGACAATAGAAACAAAGGCAATAATCAGTGCAGCAGTACCGGGAATACTGGTTTCTTTTTCAATAAGTGAATAAACCGCATCCCTTGCCAGAAAAAAGCCGGTTAACAGAAGAATAACTGACAGAATATTTGTACCCAGTGCTTCTGCTTTCTCGTGCCCATAAGGGTGATTGCTGTCAGCAGGAGCTTCCGAATATTTTATGCTGAACATTACAATAATAGTGGATGCCATATCAGAAAAAGAATGAAATCCATCTGCAATCAGTGCCTTACTATTTGCAGTATAACCAAATGTAATTTTAAATACAGCAAGTATTATATTTGTGATCAGGCTAATTATGCTTATTTTTCTTCCTTCCTGATAGCGCAATTTTTCTTTTTTCATATTATCACTCTCAATTTTTGTTTTTGTTAATTTTTAGTATATCAATTTAAATATTAAATGGCAATTATTATTAATAAGCATTTACCCATAATTATCTTTACAATGTTTGAATATTATCTGATCTTATAGTATTATCAGATATAGAAGAAAATTTTTTGGAGGTATAAAATGAATTATTCTGCAGTTCCTGATCTATTATTTACTCTTTTTAAGAGTATGTCTGTTATAGTCACTTTTGCTTACATATTGAGCAGAATTAATAGTATTAAAAATTTCTTTATTTCTCCCATGAAAAGATTAGAAAAAACATTTCTAATATTATTTTTTGGCATACTTTCTCTTCTGGGAACATATCTGGGAATCTTTATACTGGAAGCCTATGCTAATATAAGAGGTATTGGCGCTTTTATGGGAGGCCTCCTGGGCGGCCCGGCAGTCGGTGTTTTAGCAGGAATGATTGGTGGAATTCACCGCTATTCTCTGGGAGGATTTACTGCTTTTGCCTGTGCTGTAGGCACTATAACAACTGGCTTTATGGGCGGACTTTTCCACAAAAAATATTTAAAAGGTCAGGTAAATTTTAAAAATGGTTTTTTTATTGGTTTACTGGCCCTATCAATAGAAATGATAATTGTTCTATTCTTAAGTAATCCCTTTTCTCAAGCTTTACAGCTGGTAAAAGTAATAGCTATCCCCATGGTACTGACAAATGCTGCCGGTATCTCAATTTTTATAAGTATTCTGAATAAAGTTAATGAAGAACATGAAAAAATCAGAGCTCTTCAGGCAGAAAAAGCTTTATCTATTGCAGACAGATCTCTTCCTATTCTGCAAAAAGGTCTAAATGAAGAAACAGCTTCTATAATTGTTAATATGATTAAAAAAGAAAGTAGTATTGATGCTGCTGCAATTACAGACTGCGAAAAAGTTCTGGCTTTTACGGGAGTGGGGAGTGATCATCACCTGCCAGGAGAAAAAATTAAAACTAATGCAAGTAAAAAGGCCTTAAATAAAAAGATTACAACTATTATAGATAAAAAAGAAAATATAGGCTGTGATGCTGAAAATTGTTCTCTAACAAATGCAGTTATTACCCCCCTCAAAATTGAAGATAATATATTCGGACTTCTTAAACTTTATCGCAGTGAAGAAAAAATAACTGTACTTGATATCAAACTTGCGGAGGGTATTTCCAGCCTGCTGGCTACACAAATCAAATTAGGGAAACTGAGTGAAGAAGCAAAATTAAAAAGTGAATCTGAACTGAAAGCTCTACAGGCTCAGATTAATCCACACTTCCTCTTCAATTCTCTAAATGTAATTATTTCTGCCTGTAGAATTGATCCACAGCAGTCAAGAACATTACTGAGAAAACTGGCAAATATATTTAGAAGAACTTTAAAAAGAAATGTTAATCAGACCACTCTTGCTGATGAAATAAAATTCTGCCGTGATTATCTTGATATAGAAAAAGCACGACTGGGAGAGAGATTAGAGATCAAATGGAATATAGATGATAGTATTATGAAATATAAAATACCACCTTTTATTATTCAGCCACTTGTAGAAAATTCAATAAAACACGGTATTTATCCAAAAGAAGGTAAAGGTCTTGTTTCCATATCAGCTAAAAATGAAAATAATAAACTTAAAATAAATGTTAAAGATAACGGCAGTGGTATGAATAAAGAAAGATTAAATAATCTTTTCAGTGAAAAACAGGATCGTATCGGTTTAAAAAATATAAAAGAACGACTTGATGTAATTTATAATGAATCAGCCCATTTTATAATTGATTCCAGCCCTAATAATGGTACTGAGATTAGTATAACTCTTCCTGCAGACTATTTTGAAGAAAGGAGAGCAGCTAATTGATTATTAAAACAATCATCGTCGAAGATGAAGATCTGGCCAGACAGGAACTTAAATACCTTTTAGAACAGGATAAAAGATTTAAAGTGATTGCTGAAGCTGCAGGTGGACGCAGAGCTCTTAAATTATTAGAAAAAAATGAAGCCGATCTTCTTTTTCTGGATATTAAATTACCCGGCATTTCCGGTATTGAAGTGGCGAAAAAAATTCAAAGCAAAAATAATTCTCCACTAATAGTATTTACAACGGCTTATGATGAATATGCTGTGGAAGCATTTCGCCTGGCTGCTGTAGATTACCTTCTAAAACCTATCAGTGAAAAGAGACTAAACCAAACTCTAGATCGTGTCTGGAAAAAAATAAATTCACAGAACTTTAATAAAGAAAAATTTATGCAGGAAAATATAAACAGTTTGCTTAATCATCTGCAGAAAGATTCTAAAAAACCGGAAAAAATTGCTGTTTCCGATGGAGATAGATATCTGCTTTTGAATTATAATAATATCTTTTATTTTTCTACTAAAGACAAAAAAGTATGGGCTCATACAGATAATAATTCTTATATAACTCAATTCCAATTAAAAGAGCTGGAAAAAATTCTGCCTGAAAATTTTTACAGAATACACAAAAGTTATATTGTAAATTTGAAACTAATTAAAGCTGTAATACCCTGGTTCAAAGGTAAATATCAGGTAATGATGTCAGATTTTTGCGAACATAACATTCCGGTCAGCAGAAGCAGGGTTCAGAGATTAAATGAACTACTCAATTTAAAATAATGCAGTTCAGCACCTATTTTTTACCACTCAGTTTAGAACACTTGTTAATCCGTTATTCTTATATATACTTAGTTTAAAATTAGTATATATTAGGAGGGATTTTCAGGTGTTTTCTTTTCTCATTTCAATTTTAGCTCTTATTGTTGGTTATTTTACTTATGGAAAAATTGTAGACAAAATTTTTGGTTCAGATCCAGCTTTAGAAACACCAGCTGTGACTAAAGAAGATGGTGTAGATTTTATTTCTATGGACTGGAAAAAAGCATTTTTGATTCAATTTTTGAATATTGCCGGACTGGGACCAATTTTTGGTGCTATTGCCGGTGCTCTCTGGGGTCCAAGTGCTTTCCTATGGATTGTTTTTGGAACTATTTTTGCCGGTGGTGTCCACGATTATATGTCAGGCATGCTTTCTATTCGCTCAGGTGGTGCTTCGATCTCAGAAATTATCGGTGATAATTTAGGGAGCAGTATTAGACAGATTATGCGTCTTTTCAGTATAATTCTTCTAATACTCGTTGGAACTGTTTTTATGACCGGGCCAGCACTTCTTCTGGCCAACTTAACTCCAGGCTTTATGGGAGTTAATACATGGTTAATCATTATTCTGACCTATTATTTTATAGCTACATTTCTGCCTGTAGATAAAATTATTGGAAAACTTTATCCGATATTTGGTCTTGCACTTTTAATAATGGCCGTTGGAGTTGGTGGAGGTCTTATTATTGGTGATTACAGTATTCCAAATATTACTCTGGCAAATCTGCATCCAGGTTCTCTGCCGATCTGGCCACTAATGTTTGTGACAATCGCCTGTGGGGCAATAAGCGGTTTTCATTCTACTCAATCACCTATTATGGCTCGCTGTACAACAAATGAAAAAGAAGGAAGACGTATCTTTTATGGTGCTATGGTCGCTGAAGGAATTGTAGCATTAATCTGGGCAGCTGCAGCAATGACATTTTTCCAGGGCACAGGTGGTTTAAATGAAGCACTTGCCAGCCTGGGCGGTCCTGCTGGTATTGTACACGAAATAACTGGAACAATGATGGGAGTAATTGGTGGAATTCTTGCTATGCTTGGAGTTATAGCTGCACCGATAACATCCGGTGATACAGCATTTAGAAGTGTTCGTTTAACATTATCTGATATTTTTGGTTTAGAACAGAAATCAGTAAAAAATAGATTAATGCTGGCTATTCCAATTTTCATTGTTGGTGGAACACTTTCTCAAATTAACTTTGATGCCCTGTGGAGATATTTTGCCTGGTCAAATCAGACTGTAGCAATGGTCGTACTGTGGGCCGGGGCTGTATGGCTGGCAAAAAGAGATAAAAACCACTGGATAGCTTCAATACCCGCATTTTTTATGACAGCAGTATCATCTACATATATACTTTATGCACCAGAAGGATTCCAATTACCATATACACCTTCAGTTATTACCGGTATTATAATTGCTGTTGTAACCATGGGAATATATATTAAGAAAATTAACAGTACTTCTTTTAGAGAAATAATCCCTGCAGAAGAAAAGCAGGCCATATAAAATATCAAAAGAAAATTTATGGTCTCTGCTATCTGTATCTGGTAGAATTTCTATTTAATCTAAAACACATTTGAAGTCAAGTAAAATCAAGTGTACCGGGTACAAAAAATGTTTTTTGTACCCGGTACTGCTTTATATAAATACTTTTTTTAATTATCTTCCTCATCAATAATTATATCGTCAAAATTATATTCTTTACCCCCAGCTACAGGACAGCTTTTATTACCACAGCCTGCACAGGGACTATCAGTACCCTTAAGTCCTCCATATAACTTTTTAGCAATATAATAAAGACTCCCAGTACCAAGAATTCCTAAAAATAAATATTCCATAATAACCTCCTTGATCCGAACAGCTCAAATTCAGTTTTACTATTTTAATAACTAATCAAATTCATTTTTTAATAATTTGATTAATTGATCAGTTTACTTAAACTCCCATTCCAAGCAGCATTCCACCCTGGTAGATTATAAATGATACTATCCATGCTAAAACAAAAAGATATGAAGCTGTGAAAATAGTCCACTTCCAGCTCTGAGTTTCGGATTTTACTGCTCCAAGTGTTGCTATACACGGTGTATATAAAAGTACCATAGTTAAAAATGAATATGCTGCCAGTGGACTAAAATTAGTCTGTAGAGCTGCTCTTAATCCGCCCTCTCCAGCTGCATAAACAACACCAAGTGTACCAACAACTACCTCTTTAGCTAAAATACCAAAGATAAGTGAAGACGCTGCCTGCCAGCTGCCAAATCCTAAAGGCTCAAATATTGGAGCTGCCAGCTGTCCAAACTGCCCAATTAAACTTTCTGCAGAAGCATAATCTACACCTAAAGGTAAATTAGCAAGTACCCAGATTAGAACTACAACTGAGAAAATAATTGTACCCGCTTTTTTAATAAAAGCTCCAACTTTTTCCCACATGTGTATGAAAACTCCTTTTAGAGTTGGAAATCTATAAGGGGGTAGTTCCATAACAAAGTGTGATCTCTCACCTTTAAACAGCACCTTATTAAAGATTCCTGCCATGATTACTGCCATTACAATCCCTAAAGCATAAAGTGAAAAAACAACTGTACTGGCATGATTAGGGAATAAAGCTCCTGCAAAGATTACATAAACAGGCAATCTGGCTGAACAGGACATTAATGGATTAATTAAGATAGAAATAATTCGATCGCGCTTACTGTCCAAGGTTCTGGTTGCCATTACTCCAGGCACGTTACAGCCAAAACCAACAATCATTGGAATAAATGATTTCCCATGGAGCCCGAGTTTACTCATTACCTTATCCATAACATAAGCTGCTCTCGACATATAGCCACTGTCTTCTAAAACACCTATAGCCAGAAACAATAAAAAGATATTGGGAATAAAGACCAGTACTGAACCTACACCACCAATAATTCCATCAGTAATAAAAGAGGTAATAAGAGGAGAAACCCCTGCTCCTGTCAATAAACCACCAATCCAGGTTCCTGCTGCTGCAAAAAATGCTTCTATATATCCAATCAGCGGATCACCAACAGTAAAAGTAAATTTAAAAATACTCCACATTACTGCCATAAAAATTGGAATACCGAGATATTTATTGGTTATTACTGCATCAATTTTATCAGATACATTTTCAGGCTCCTGACCTTCCTCCGGTCTTTGAACACATTCTTCTATAACTTTATTTATAAATTCATATTTTTTATCAATAATAATATTATCAAAATCATCTTCTGCTTTTAGTTCTCTTTCAGCAATTAAACTTTTAATTTTTTTTGCTTTTGAAACTCCTACTTCTCGTTCCACCAATTTTACAGCTTCTGGATCATGTTCAATCAATTTAACTGCAGTCCAGCGGTGATTGATCTGAGCTGTAAAATCAAATTCTTTAAGCATTGAAACTACTTCACTAATTAAATCTTCTAGTTCACTTCCGTAATCAATTTTTAGAGCTGCTTCAGATAAATCTCTATTTTCAACAGTTTTTTCTAAAAGATTACTAATACCTCTACCGCGGCTGGCCACTGTTTCCACAACCGGTGTTCCCAGCATTTGACCGAGCTTCTCCTTATTAATTATGATCCCCTTTTTCTCAGCCTCATCAGCCATATTTAAAACGGCAATCAAATCTACTCCCATTTCTAAAAGCTGGACTGTAAAATATAAGTTTCTTTCCAGATTGGAAGAATTAATAATATTTAAAACTACATCGTAATCACCGGCTGTCAAAAAATCTCTTGCTACAACTTCATCTTCCGAATATGCACCTAATGAATATGTGCCGGGAAGATCGATAACTTCCAAAGAAAAATTCTGATAGGAAGCCCTTCCTGTTTTCTTTTCTACTGTAACTCCAGGCCAGTTACCAACATGCTGCCTGGAACCTGTCAATTCGTTAAACATTGTTGTTTTCCCTGAGTTTGGGTTTCCCGCCAGGGCAATTTTTATTTGATTATCTTTTCTCTTGCTTTTATTTAATGCCATTAATTTTCACATCCTTCAGTATCTACCATTACTTTATGGGCCATTCCATGTCCAATTACAATTCTATTGTCTCCAAGACCGACTATCAGTGGCCCACCAGAACTTTTATAAATTTTAACTTTTTTACCAGTTACAAATCCTAAATTTGTTAATTTACCTTTTGCAGTTCTCCCACCAACTATTTCCTTAATACAGGCTGTTTCACCTGGTCTTAACATTGCTAGAGGCATCAATTTTATACCTCCTTTACCAGAATCTCTGCAGCTTCATCCTGGCGCAAACTCAAACTATATCCTCTAATTTTTACTTCAATTGGGTCTCCCATAGGTGCTTTACCTTTTACAGTAAGCTTTGTTCCTCTGGTAATTCCCATATCCATCAATTTTCTCTTTAATTTACCTTTTGCATTAATTTTTATTATTTCTGCTTCTGCAGCAATATCTAACTGGTTTAAGTTTAAATTTTTTGTATCTGCTCCCATATTTTTTACCCCCTCATTATTATTAACAAAAAAATCACTGAGACAGTTATTATCTTCATTTATAATATTTTGCTTTATCAAATACTGATTTAATTTTTTTACAGTTTGATAACTGACATTGTGTTCAATTAAACATGCATCATGATCGGCAGTCTTTTTTTCAACTCCCAGAAGTTCATGCAGAAATTCGAAAATTATTTTATGAATACAGTCAATTTTTTTAGCATAAACTGCACCATTTTCTGTCAGCAGTACTGGTCCATATTTTTTCTGTTTGACCAGACCTTTAACACTTAATTTACCTATCATTTCATTAACGCTTGATGCTGCCACTTCCATATTTGAAGCAATATCTGTAATTCTGGCTGAGCCATTTTTATTACTTAAATGGAAAATCACTTCAAGATAATCTTCAAGTGATTTTGACAGCAAAATTTCTTCTTTCATAATCACACCTCTTTTAGGAGTGCCTAAATTAATTACAAAAAAATATTTGATTGATAATGATTTTCAATTTCAATTCTATCTTATTATAATATAATCTGAGTTATTTTGTCAAGAAAAAAATCTGCCGAAAAGCCCGGTAGATTAGTAACAGTAATCATTACTGATAAAGAAATTCTAATTTGATTTTAATCTTACTCTAATTCTTCTTTAATATTTCTGTGCTATTATATATTTACACTGTTAATAGGCAGCTGCTCTTTTTCCCTAATTAAAGCAGATAATTATCTGCTTTTACATAGAAGATCTTTCCTTCTTGTTTGCCCGGCCTCATTTTAGAGACCGGGTTTTTTATTTAATATCATTATTGTTCAGCATTTTTCAGTGCATTTTTTACTGCTTCAATTAATCCATCACTGGTATAAGTAGCTCCAGATACTACTTCCACATCCGGCTATTTATTTCTTCTATTTTTTCACTTAATTTTTCTAAGGCACTATCTGCAATTTCTCCAAATACAAATGCCTGCAGAAGTC
>JBNJGL010000035.1:0-24959 GCA_051747745.1 Bacillota bacterium
TCCAAATCTTCTTCTGCAGAATTTATTGTTGTTATATTAAATCTATCTATTATTATTTCAGCAATATTTTCTGAAATAAATGCTGGAAGAGAGTGATTAATATTTAAATTTCATTATTCTAACTGTTATTTATTTAAGTTCTGCATATCATCTTTTATTTCTTCTACAAGTCTATCTATTTCCTCATAATCATCATTATCACCATGACCTTTTGCAACTACAGGTTCATACAGATCTACCTTCAGATTTGGCATTAATTCCAGCAGTTTATCGGTCATCTTTCCTGCCCATCCATAGGATCCAATAATAGATGCATACCTGGTTTTCGGTTTAAGAACATTTGCCAGATAGGCTGCATAGACAGCTGCCGGATGAGGACCAGTTAAAACTGTTGGAGTGCCAATAACAATAGTCGAAGCATCTACAAGTGATATGGCTAGATCACCTAAATCAACATCTGTTAAATTAAATGGCTTAACTTTAATATCTTCTTCAATGAGTCTTTCAACAAAATAGTTTACAAGATCATCTGTACTACCGTGCATTGAAACAAATGGAACTACTACTTCTGGTTTTACTTCATCACTTATCCAGTCTTTATATGCATCAATAATCATATCAGGGTTCTGATAAATAGGACCATGACTTGGTGCAATCATATTGATCTCATAATCTTCCAGTTTAGCCATATTCTTTTTGATTATCATTCTGAACGGCATCATTATTTCTGCATAATAGCGCTTTGCAGCTCTATAAACTTCAGATTCATCCTCAACATAGAGATCAGAAGTAGCCAGATGTGATCCAAAAAAGTCACAGGAAAAAAGAATTTTTTCTTCCTGAAGATATGTGGATATTGTTTCCGGCCAGTGAACCCATGGTGTATCAACAAATTCGAGTGTTTTACCACCCAGATCGAGAGTTTCTTTATCTTCAACTATTTCTATTTTTTCTTCAGCTATATCCAGTAAATCTAACAACATAGATTTTGCTTTTTTACTGCTCAATACAACTGCCTCCGGATATTCTTCTAAAACATATGGAATAGATCCTGAATGATCCTGTTCAGCATGATTGGAAATAATATAATCAATTTTTTCAATCCCCAGCTCATCTAGATTATTAAGAAGATCATCTTTAAAATCAGGTTCAACTGTGTCTATAAGTACAGTCTTATCTTTTCCTTCAACTATATAGGAATTGTAGCTTGTTCCATCTGGAAGAGGAATCAGTTCATCAAACAACTTCCGGTGCCAGTCAATGACTCCAACACTGTAGATTCCATCACTTATTTTTCTATACATTAATATACCTCCTTAAAGTTTAAACACATAATTCATAATTATATTCATCTTTTTAATCAATTAATTATGATAATATATATTTGTGTGAGAACCATATTTTTTATCAAAAATATCTAATATAAACTCCATCTAAAACTATAATTTAATAAAAGAGAGTAATTAAAATATATATTATCTTTATATTAAATATTATAATAAACTTGATTTGATTTATCAAGTTTATTATAATATTTATCCGGATATAGTTCTGTGATATATATCATATAAACTAAAACATCCATAAAAATGGATGTTTTAAAAATATTTCTATCTATAGTCTATCTCACTTAAATCAATAGAAAACAGCTGATATTTATCAAATCTCTCCTCTACTTCAACAGTTATAGAAAAAGGTATTTTTAAATTTTCTACATTTTGATAGCTGCTGTAATAAGCAGTATATTTGAGCATTGAATCACCCAGTGCAAACTTTTCGCTCTCAATTGATTTCAGGGTACCATCCTCATTAAAAGTAAAAATGAAGTCCATTTGTTCATTCTTCCCCTGTATTCTTGCCAGTGATCTTTTACTGCTGATATAATCCCAGCTGATACTTCCATTTAAAGCAAAATATTGAGGAAACCAGGGGGCCAGTATAACATATTTGCTTAACATATAGGCTTCAACATCTTCAGCAGTATATTCAAAGTTGTTTTTTATTCCAAAATATTTTAAATTAAACCTGCTGTCTTGTTCTGATTTTATTTCCCTTAATCTAAAAAAGCTGATCTTATTTTTTATATATGAATCACAAATATAATTGCGTTCTTTTAGAGAAAAAAATCCTTTTCCATGAAAATCTTTTAAATCTCCATATTTTTCGATTCTATACCCACCATAATATTTAATCTTTACATAAGACGCACTGCTGTCTTCAAGATTAGTCTGCTGTAGATATTTTTTTAAAGGTGATGGAAATCTACTGCTGTCAGCTTTAATTAAATTTTTATTTGAAATTTCATATCTGGTCTGAAGTTGATTAACAATCTGCTGATATTCCCAGTTCATATATATATTTACCAGAATAGTATATCCACTCAGAGATATTATTACCAACAGCAGTACAACAAATATATTTTTTAGCAATAAAGCCACCTCCCTTGAAAAGCACGACTACTATTAAATATGAAGACACAGCCGCCTATTTAAAGCTTTAAGACAGGCCTTCCCAATAGCAACAGGAAGATTGTTTTTTACATAAACCGCACCAACAAGTTTTTCCCTTAACTGGTTTTCCTGTTCATTATAAACTGAAATCTGAGAAATTAATAAATCTTCTTTACCATTTATAGTAAAAACATCTTCTACAACCAATTTTTCCGGGAAAGAAGTATTTTCTTTTATCAGTGAGAGAACTCCTCTAGCAATTGTTTTCTCCAGAACTTCTCCAAAATTAGACTCTACTGAACGTTCAATTTCTCTGTCATTTATCAGCATTTTGATATGACATATATCCCTGTTATTTTCACAGTAAATCGAGATAAGTTCTACACGCTGACCTGTTATGCTGGCCACACTATCTCCAAAATCACTATTAACCTGAGCAATACTAATTTTTTTATGATCAATCTGATATTGAGAATTAACCAGTACTACAGTCTCTATATCTCTAACAATTCTTTTTGGTTCCCTTTCTTTACTGGCAATTACATGTATCTCGTCAATTTTTTTATTTCCAGTAATATGACAGGAAATTACTCCTTCCAGCTCTTCAATCAGGGTTATTAATTCTCCAAACATCTATTTCCCTCCACTAATTTAATATTTATATGACAGCTCATAAGAATTCTGTTCAACATCACTGTAATTTCTATCAAAACTGCTGTCAAAAAAACCTCCATCTATCAGTTTAATCATATGTTTAACTACTTCAGGATCAAATTGTGTTCCAGAACAGTCTTTTAATTCTTCTATAACCTCTATTTTATTCATAGCTCTTTTATAACTTCTTCCTGTTGTCATTACATCAAATGCGTCACAAACACTTAAAATTCTGGCCCCAATTGGTATCTCATCACTAATCAGTCCCTCTGGATAGCCATTACCATCATATCTTTCGTGATGATACAGTATTATTTCCAGATCATCGTTTATCATATCAATATCTTTGAGCAGTTCATAACCATAATGTGAGTGTTTTTTCATCTTAACATATTCTGCCCTAGTTAATTTTTCTGAACTTTTTAAAATTTCATCATCAACTGAAATCTTACCTATATCATGTATTTTTGCTATATTAACAATCTTCTCACATTTCCCCCTGGAAAGTCCCATTTCCCGGCTTAAATGATAGGTATAAAATGCTACCCGCTTACAGTGACCTTCTGTATAGTGATCTTTAGAATCAATAACTTTTAAAAAACTTTCTATAATCTGTGTATATGCATTTAACTGCTGCAGGCGAGAATAGAAAAAATCCTTAAGTATATATAATAAAATTATCGTCAGCAGAAAAAATACCTTTCCAAAATAAACATATGCACTGTATAGAATTATTCCTATAAAATAAGAGGTAATAAGATTTTTTGATAGTTCAAAGAAATATACAAATAATGAACTTTTAGTTGTTTCACTACCAGAAATTCTGAGCACAATAAAAACTAAAATATTATTAATTATAAAATATATTAAAGCTGCAGCAAACATAGCAAAAAATTCGTATTTTTCTACATAAAAACTGCTGCTGAGCTGAAAAGTCCAGCCTCCAAATACAGCTGCTATAAAGAAAACAGCCCTATTGAAAAGGAATTGATACCAGGTTAATCCACTACTGCGTCTTTTGAATTCTATTGTACCAAAAAAGGCAACTATACCTACCCAAAAAGGATTTAAAATAGCAAATGCAGGTATTAATACCGGTAAATTCATAGATGTAATCACTTCGGACATAGAATTAAACAGCATACTAATATTACTGATAAGAAGTAGAGAAAGAGTAAAAAAAAGTAGATTAACAATTGAAATATCAAAAAAATACTGATATCCAAATACAGCTGCAGTTATAATAAAAAAGCAAAAAATTATTACTAAATATATTTTTAAACTAAGCTTCATAATTTTTCCCCCTGAATAATAAAACTGGCGGTAGAAGTAAACTTTAAAAATGGAAGTTAATAATTATATTAACCCCATCTGCTTGAGTCAGCAAGTGCAGCTAATGTAGTACCCATAGTAATAAGGGCTGTTGTAATAGCTATATAGAACTTTTTCACTAAAATCAGCCTCCCTTCGTTTCTGCAGTTTCTAAGCTCGTAAAACGAAGGTAAGCTAAGCTCTTTTTTCGGCTCCTCTATTTCTACCGCCAGGTTTTCTCTTAACTATAATTCACTAAAATTCTTAAAAATCCTTTTTATTATGTTTAAATATATATATATTTCCTAAAAAAACAAAAAGAGCAGCTATTTTACTGCTCTTTTGAATATTTAACCATTTTATTCTATTTATCAGTGCGAACCTGACCATATGTCTTGAATTTTTTCTGCATTTTTTCCATTTCTTTGTCAGATAAGATAACCGGGTCACCAATAGATCTAGCTCTATAATAAGTTTCTGCAACATATTCCAATTCTTCAGCTGTATTAAATGCATTTTCAATACAATCTGCACCGGTTAAAAGTCCATGATTTGCCAGAAGTACTGCATAACGATCTTCCATAGCTTTATATGCATTTTCTGCCAGTTCTTTTGTGCCATAAGTAGCATATTCAGCACATCTAACGTTTTTTCCAGCCAGTGCTATCATATAATGTGACGCCGGCAGTTCTTCTCTTAAAATGGAAATCGTTGTAGAATAAACTGAATGACAGTGAACAACTGAAAAGATATCATCTCTTTTCTCGTAAAATATTTTATGCATGGCATACTCACTTGAAGGTTTTCTGTGCCCTTCAACAGCATTACCATCCAGATCCATTACAACAACATCTTCCAATCTAATATCAAAATAATCTATACCACTTGGGCTGATAGCCATCAGTCCCTCCTGAGGATTATAAATACTCAGGTTACCACCTGTTCCTTTTGTAAGTCCGCTTTCCACCAGTTTTCTACCATATTTAATTATTTTTTCTCTTTCTAGTTCTAACTTCATTTTTTCCTCCCTCTATAAATTTGGTTCTGTCATTTTATTAGGATTAATATATCTTTCAAATTCTTCTTCAGTCAAATACCCAAGCGAAACAGCCGCATTTTTAAGAGTCATATTCTCTTTAAATGCTTTACCGGCTATTTCAGCTGACTTATCATATCCAAGCACAGGGTTTAATGCTGTTACAAGCATTAATGACTGATCAAGATATTCTTCTATCTTCTTATTATTTGCTTTGATTCCTTTAAGGCACCTAATATTAAAGGACTCTACTGCATCTGTAAGCAGTGTTATTGACTGCAGAATATTATATATTATTAGTGGTTTACAGACATTTAATTGAAAATTACCACTTCCTCCACCAAAATTAACCGCAGTATCATTTGCCATAACCTGCATTGACACCTGAACCAGTGCCTCTGCCTGAGTTGGATTTACTTTACCGGGCATAATAGAACTTCCAGGTTCATTTTTAGGTATTTTTAACTCACCAATACCACATCTTGGCCCAGATGACAGCCAGCGGATATCATTAGCTAATTTCATTAAAAATGAAGCAAAAGTTTTCAGTGCACCACTGAGATTAACAAAACTGTCATGAGCTGCAATACCTGCTGACTTACTGGACATGGGTTTAAAATCCAGCTCTGTTTCTTTATTTATGTACTTAATAATAGTTCTATCAAAATCAGCTTTGGTATTTAAACCTGTCCCAACTGCTGTTCCCCCAATAGGGAGATATTTTATATATTTTACAGCATCTTTTATTACTGACAGACTCTGCTCAGCCTGAGCTGAAAATGCAGCAAATTCCTGACTGAGTTTAATAGGAGTGGCATCCATCAGGTGTGTACGTCCTACTTTTACAATATCTTTAAACTCTTCTATCTTTCCATTCAGAGTTGATATCAAATTTTCTATTACAGCAAAAAGATCATTTTCAATCTTTAAAGCTGCTGCCACTGCCATAGCTGTAGGAAAAGTGTCATTTGAAGACTGAGACATGTTTACATGATCATTGGGGTGTACCGGTTTTTTGCTGCCAATTTCTTCTCCTGCCAGTTCAGAAATCCGATTACTTATGACTTCATTAACATTCATATTGGTCTGGGTACCTGAACCTGTCTGCCAGACAGAGAGTGGAAAGTTATCATCCAGCTTCCCTGTCATTATTTCCTCGGCTGCAGTAATAATATAATCACTTTTTTCTTTATCCAGCAGACCTAATTCATAATTAGCCTCTGCTGCAGATTTTTTAATTACTGCATAGGCATAAATAATCTCTTCAGGTATCTTTTCCCTGCCGATAGGAAAGTTTTTATAGGCTCTTTGTGTTTGGGCGCCATAATATTTATTATCTGGAACCTTAACTTCTCCGAGACTATCTCTTTCAATTCTGTAATCCAATTTTTTCACCAACCTGTTTATAATTTTTATGATTTTTTTATTCCACTTATTTCTTCACTTCTTTCAAGCCCCTCTAATTCCTGCCTGACCTTTTTAGTATCAGTTATTTTTTATTATTTTTAATGCATCTTTGGCCCAGTTTTTATTTTTATACATTGCTCTTCCAATTCCGACAAGGTCCGCCTTTTCCCGCTTAATCAATTCATCTGCATAATGAGGGTCTTTTATACCTCCTGTTACAATAACAGGTATCTTTACAGCAGGTTTAATAATTTCACCCAGATAAACAAAAAAACCTTCTCCACTATCTGCTTTATCATACCCCATAAGACCTCCGCTCAAATCTAAAAGATCTACTCCATTATCTTCTAATTTTACAGCAATGACAGCTGCTGTTTGGGGCACTATACCTCCATAAAGGAGATCATCACAGCCGAGCCTATATGCCAGTGGAAAACTGGAGCCTAGAGCCTCTCTCACCGAACTTACTACCTCAATTGGGAATTTCAGTCTATTTTCCAGACTACCACCATATTCATCACTTCTTTTATTGGTTAAAGGAGAAGTAAACTGATTTAAAAGATAACCGTGTGCACCATGAATCTCCACAAGATCAAATCCTGCTTCTTTTGCCCGCAGAGCTGCTTTGACAAATTTATCTTTAATTAATTCCATTTCTTCTCTGGTCAGTTCTTTTGGTTTTTCTCCATCTTCTACAGCAGGGTGGAGAATTGCTGATGGAGCAGCAGCTTTTACATTAAGATCTTTTAACATAGGTTTGGGAACTTTACTCCCCCCATGATTAAGCTGAATACCAACCAGTCTACCTTCTTTGTGATGAACATCTACAAGTCTTTTCAAACCCTCAATATTATCATCTTCATGAATTCCAAGCTGCTTTCTTTTAACTCTTCCTCTGAGTTCTATATATGTGTGTTCAACAATTGTCAGACCAACACCTTCTCTGTTTTTATAATGAAGGAGCAGCTCTTCTGTAACTTCACCACTAGAAGTTGCTTTTTTTGTTTCCATTGGAGGAAGTACTATCCTATTGGGAACTTCAAGTTTATTCACTTTAATACTGGATAATAAGTTCACAAAATACCACCTTTCTAATAAAGTAGATATATTAATTTTTAACCATATTTAATGTTTAATAAATTTATCTTTGTTTTTTTCAATTAATTCAACAAAATGTTCCTGAAAACGAGAAGTTTTCTGAGTTTTTATATAAAAATATCCAACAGTTGAGGTAATAAATGCACCAACACAATCTTCCATCAGATCCCACATAGTATCAACAATCCCAGATTTTTGCATATTTAGTGCAAATATAGTATCCATCCAGTACTCAAATATTTCCCAGAACACTCCAATTGTTACTGCAAAACAAAAAGAAAACATGGCAATAAATACAGGGCTTAATACAACATTTATATTCTCTTCTTTATTTAATATATATACTAAAATAAACCCTATAAATCCCAATATAATACCTGACAACATATGCAGCATGCTGTCCCACCACCAGAATCTCAGATAAAATGATCTGAGTTCACCCAGGTATAGGGCAGCAAATATAAATACTATCATAACAAATTGAAAACTGGTCGGTATATAAATATAACCTATGTTGGAAAAATAAGTTGGTAAAAATATCAAAATTAATGCCAGTATTGAAGTGAAGAGATTCAGCCAATTTTGCGTCATAACATTTCCAATAACAGCAGCTACTAGTAAAAATATAAAAAATCTAACAATGTAAATCTGATACTTATTGGTATCCATATATCAAAGCTCCTATTCAAATTTCTTAAATTTCATTTTTTTCTGCAGATATATAAGCATCATTTACAACTCTCTGAGCCAGCAGACCATCTTCAATATCAGGTAATTCAGCAAATTTTTCACCGGTATTTAAACGATAAATAAAGTGTATTAATCCGGCCAGATGTGTGTTAATAAACCATCCTAAATCTGCTTTATCGGCTGGATATATCTTCCTGTGAAGAGCAATAAAATCACTGTTTAGATTTAATTCTCCAATTTCCAGAACACCTTTTTTATAATGATAAATTTCCGGATAATTAGGTCTGGCTGTCTTTATACTGATTTTACCTTCTGTTCCGTATATCTCAAGCAAAGGATTGGGCTCCAGCTCAGAAGAAATTAATGATGCTTCTGCTGTACCTCTGCCCCCTTTTTCTAAAATTAAATTAACTCTGGCCCACTCATCAACATCCACCTTTTCCGTATCTATCATATTACTGTCGGAAAAACGTTCTTCAAAATAACAGCTGGCTTCTGCGTTAACTACTTTAACTTCCCCCAGAATAAATCTAATTAAATCTATTAAATGTATACCAAGATCCATTAAAGCACCTCCACCAGAAAATTTCTTTTTTAATCTCCAGGAAATCGGGCGATCTGGATTTAGATAACTGCTGTGAAAAAGTTCGGCTCTAAAATTTATTATATCTCCCAAATATCCCTTGTCTATATATTCTTTTGCCAGAATTACAGAAGGTAGATATCTTAAAACAAAGGCAACCTGATTAATTATTCCTCTCTTCTGAGCCTGTTCTGCTTTTTTGTTGAGAATTTCTGCATCCTCAATTTTTGAAGTGATCGGCTTTTCCAGATAAACATGTTTATCATATTCTAATGCCCTACTGCACTGTTCTTTATGTATAAAATTTGGAGTACAGATATCAACAATATCTATATCTTCATTTTCTAAAATATCCTCCAGATTTGAGGTTACAGAATTGAAAAAATCCAATTCTGTACTGCCGCTCCTTCTATAAAGAGAATGTAAATTAAAATTAGTAAATATCCTGTCAGTATAGATTATATCGGCCGACTTAAGTCCTATTAGATGTGTTCTGGCAATACTGCCCAGACCAATCACAGCAAAATTATATTTTTCCATATATACCCCCAATGTACGTTTATTTATAAAAATTATGATTCTAAAACAAAAAGTGTATTTGCGGAACTTTAGGCATTTTCCTTTAATCAACCTTAATGAGTTAGAAAGAGAAATAAGACCTCAGCACATGATGTGCTGAGCTAATCCTGAGGCAGGATGTCTCATTTGATTAGGAAGTCTTTATTTCTCTTGCAAACGAATTTTAGTTTGATCGAAAAATGAGTTAGCGACGCAAATAACCTTTTTGTGGGAGAACCAAATTATTCATTTAAAATATTATAATCAACATCTATTCGATTATATTCATAATTTCTTTTTTTGTTTTTTCCGGATCGGGAACATAACTTTTTAATAAAGTCAGCTTACCTGTTATGCTGTATTCTCCCGCATAGGCGGGTATTAAAATACTGTCAGTTTCTTTTAATTCCAGTGATTTATCATCCCAGCTTATAGTTCCACTTCCATTTACAGCTGTGTAAATACAAAACCGTTCTCTGTTACCCGAACTAATATATTTATCTTTTATCTCGATCATATCCAGTGCAAATTTTTCGTTTAAACAAAAATATGTAATATTATAATTTCCATTTTCAACTTTAAGCCCTTTTCTTCTTTGAGTCTGAAATCCAAAATCAATTACTTCAACAGCTTTATCAATGTGCAGTTCCCTGTCTCTTCCATAATCATATACTCTGTAGGTTGTATCACTGCTCTGCTGAATTTCAGCCACCATAACTCCTGGACCAATTGCATGCAGCAGTCCTGCTTTCACAAAAAAAACATCACCTTTTTTAACTTCTACTTTATTAACATAATCATTTATTTCATCATTTTCTACAGCTTTTTTAAATTCATTTTCAGAACAATCTTTTGTGCCGATAATTAAATAGGATCCAGGCTCAGCATCAATAACATACCATGCTTCATTTTTAGCTGATATATTTCCAACTCCTTCTGCAGAATTTTCATCAGGATGTACCTGGATCGACAGTTTAGCCTGGGCATCAATAATTTTAATTAGAAGTGGAAACTCGCTATTTTTTAACTCATCTCCCAGCATCTGAACTGGAAACATTTCACAGAGTTCCCTGAGATTTTTGCCTGCAAGTTTTCCATTTTCTACAACGCTAACTCTATCATCATAAGCCGATATATCCCAGCTCTCACCAATATCACCCTCAGGCAGATCATCTCTATATTTTTCTAATTTTCGACCTCCCCAAATCTTATCAACATATTTATGATCAAATTTTAGTGGATAAAACATTTCTTCCTCCCTATTGTGTTTCTAACCAGATCCAAAGTAGTGTACAATAATTTTATAATCTCAATTTATGATGTGTCCACAAAAAGGGTATTTGCGGAACTTTAGGCATTTTTCGTTAATCTACCTTAAACAGTGCCTGTACGAATTATTTAAATACGGAGTGCCTGTGCCTGTGGTGCAACCTTAAACAGTGTTTGTACGAATTATTTAAATACGTAGTGCCTGTGGTAAAATCTTAATGAGTTAGTGACGCAAATAACCTTTTTGTGTGAGAACCAATTTATTTAAAACTAAGTAAAAATATTAAAATTCATTTGCAGGATATTATTTTTTTCCAGGAGCTATATATAGTTTATCTCCTTCCCGGATTTCATCTGATAAAGCTGCTGTTTTATCGTTTATCTCTATCAGCAAATTTTCTTTCATAGAATTTGATATATCATAATTAATATATTCAAAAACACCTTCTACTTTAAGTGGTTTAGATTCAGCTTTTATCTGATCTCCCTCTTTGATTTTATAGTGGAGGTCTTTTTCCTCTCCATTCACCTTCAGCTTCCAAATTTTATCCGGAATATTTAAGCTGCTGCCGTTAAAAACAAAATTTATATTTTTATGTCCTTTAGACTTTAGTAATTCTGCAGCTGTCATCCCTGGTACATTTTTTTCTTTTATTTCCAGGTGAAGATTATCTTCCAGTTCTCGATCTGGATCAACATGTCTTCCATTTTCTTTAATTATATAAAGAGAATCAGTTATTTTTTCCTTTTTCCCATTAAAATAAAATTCGAATTTTTTATTATCAAGCTTTTCACCTGGTATTTCCATAATTTGAGACAGTCCATCTCTAATTGTCCTGGGAACTGTGTAGTTTATTTCTGAACCATCCTTAAGTCTATTGTTAAGGCTGAGCAATTTATTGTTCTGATAGATCTCTGTACCAACACTATTTTTGCTGCCATTTAAATAAAGTTTGTAATTAACAATATCTTTTTCTGGAATAACATCTTTAACTAATGCTTCTGCATCTCTGCCGGGTTCAGCAGGCTCAAATATTATCTTATCACCTGGGTTTAATTCAGTATCAAGTTCCGTACTATTTCCATTGAGAAGCAGTTTGCCCGGACTTCCAAATTCTCCTTTCACCACCTTCATTTTGCCGTTTACTGTACAGGTTATTCCCATACCAGGAGAAGGATTTAATTTTTCTATATTTATATCTGCAGCAAGTAGAGCATCTGCCGCTGTGGGTCTTGATATGGTAAGGAGGTTTATAGGTTCATTATTTACTTCAACATCAATAAAAACTGCTTTATTTTTTGTCTCTCTTGCTGTAACTGCAATCCCGATAGGAGTTAGTGTTTGAGCAGAATTAATATTATCAATTTTCCCTGCTATATTTTCCAGATCATCTTTTTTCCTGATACCAATTCTGCTTTCAATTAAATCAATTTTTTCTGCAAATTTATTTTTCAATCCAGGAGTTAAACTACCGCCACCTATAAATATAACAGCCTGTGGAGGAGTATTATTGATTCTCAAAATACTTTCTGCAATAGAATCAGTTAAAACATCCAGTTCCGGTTCAACAGCTTTTTTTATCTCTTCTCTTTTTATTTCTATTTCTTCACCCAGAATTGATCTGCTATTTAAAATTTCATTATCCTGATAACTGCATTTGATATTTTCAGCGGAATTATAATCTATGAGAAATTTCTCGGATATCTTTTCTGTTATTTCATCACCTGCGGTTGGAACCATATCATAACCAATTATAGAGCCATCTTTGGTTACAGCTATATCGGATGTTCCCGCTCCGATATCCACCAGTGCCAGGTTAAAACTGTTCATAGATTCGGGAATAACAACATGAGATGCAGCAATTGGCTCAAGTGTAAGGTGTTCCACCTCCAGGTCAACCCTGCTGACAACTGACAGCAGGGAGTCTATTACCACTCTGGGCAGAAAGGTTGCTACAAGATCTACCCGCATATTTTTTCCTCTCTGGCCCAGCAGACTTCCTATTTCCATATCATCTAAATAATATTTACTGACACTGTAGCCGACAAAATGATATTCTAAATTGGAGTCTTTTTTATCAGAATCTGATTTTTTGAGACCGTCCTGTGCTGCCTGAATTGCTAAAATTTCCAGCCTGCTCACATCTTCACTTTCCACATATCTATTTTTTTTCAGATTCATATCATAGCTCTGAGAAACTGTTTTTAGAGCACGACCGGCTGCAGCAACGGCGGCTTTTTTTAAAGTTAGTCCAGATTTAGCTTCCAGTTCCTCTTTTATTTTTTTTACTTCAGCAGCAACCTCAGCAACATTATGAATCTGACCATCCAGCATAGCTCTTGTCTTATGTTCACCAACAGCTGAATTTATAATTTTATATCCTTCATTTTCTTTTTTTAACAGCAGACCAATAATAGTTCTTGTTCCAATATCCAGGGCAAACGTAACATCTTTGGTCATGTTTTAATTCCTCCCAGCTAAAATTAGAAAGAGTTCATATATTATTTACTCTGATATTATATTTCTAGATGAAAAACTATATCCCTTTAAACATTGCAGATCAGTATTTAAATTTATTGTATTTCTTTTTATAAAATTCTTCAAGCAAAAAACCACACCTATTGAATAAAGTGTGGTTAAATGACTTAATATGCTTTTATAGTTATTTAGATTAATCTTTCTGAGATATAGATCTATTTTTCTTCATATTGTTATTCTGCCAGTAAGCATAGGCAATAGAAATAACTCCCAGAATAAGAAACCCTAAAGAAATTGGTCTTGTAAAGAATAGGGTCCAGTCAGTACTTGTCATCATAGCTCTTCTCAAATTGGTTTCTGCAATTGGACCTAAAATAACTCCTAAAATTACCGGTGCCAGAGCAAAGTTATATTTTTTAAGAAAATAACCAACAAGCCCCATTACAAAAAGAATATAAAGGTCGGAATATCTGTTATTTAAAAGATAGGAACCAATTACACATAAAGCCATAACGGTTGGAACTAAAATATATTTAGGAATTTTTGTTATTCTTAAGAACAACCTTGCACCGAAAAACTGAATTACAAGCATAAAAAATGTAGCAACAAAAAAACCAACAAATATTGTTCCAACAATATCTGGATTATTCCTTATCAACATCGGGCCTGGATTAATACCGTGCAGCTGAAGAGCTGCCAGCATTACTGCACTAACTGCACTTCCAGGGATACCAAGAGCAATCATTGGAATTAAACCTCCACCTGCTGTGGAGTTATTACCTGCTTCAGATGCTATAATTCCATCTGCAATACCTGTACCAAAAAGCTCTGGATGTTTTGAACCTTTTTTTGCCTGATCATAGGCAAGAATGTTGGATATACTGGCTCCAGCACCAGGAATAGCCCCAATTAAAGAACCAATTAAAGATGATCTTATCAAATTAAATGGCTGAGATAATACTTCTTTCATAGTTGCAAATGGCTCGAACTTTATCTTACCTGTCACAAGTTCTTCACCAGATTTAACCTCATCTTTTGACTCAAGCTCAGTTAACAGTCTGGAAACAGCAAATACACCAATTAAAACAGTTAAAAACGGAACTCCTGCTTCCAAAAATCTTATATTAAATGTGAATCTAGTAAATCCACTCATAGGATCAAGCCCGATAGTAGCAATCAAAAGCCCCAGTGAACCGGCAAGCAGTCCTTTGATAACAGAATCCCCAGTAATACTCGCAATTATAGTTAAAGCAAAAACAATTAAAGAAAAATACTCCCAGGGCCCTATCTTCATGGCAAGATTTGCTACCTGAGGAGCAAGAGTTATTAGAAGAATCATACTGATCAGTGAGCCAAAAAATGAAGCCCAGATTCCAATACCCAGTGCACGTCCTGGTTCACCTTTCTGCACCATCGGAAAAGCATCAAAAGTTGTTGCCACAGCAGAAGGTGTACCGGGAATACCTATTAAAGAGGCTGTTATAAGACCACCAGAAAGACCTCCAACAAAAACTCCCAGCATTGTTGCCAGTCCAACATTTGGTGACATACCAAATGTAAAGGGTAGTGTTAAAATAATGGCCATAGTAATTGTAAATCCAGGAATTGCACCTGCTACAATACCGGCCAGTGTTCCTAAAAACATATTAAAAAGCAGATGAAAACTCAAAATTTCTTCAAATCCAAGTACCAGCATTTCTATCATAGAACATCCCTCATTTATTAATAATATTAAATTTGATTTTTATTCAAAAAATATTCCCGGTGGGAAAATAACGCTCAAATAGCTCTGGAAGAAATAATATGCTCCGAGACTTATAAACAGAGCAATTGAAGTTATTATAAAATATGTTTTTCCACTCTTCTCCTCTGGTCCAATCATAACCTGAGTCAGAAAAACAAATAAAAATGTTGAAATTCTAAAACCTATAAATCTCATCAGCAAAATATAAAGCAGAAAGTTAAAAAGTGATATAAAAATCAATTTATAATCTTTAAAAAGTTTTTTAAAATTAAATTCAACTTTTTCAAAATCCTGTGCCCTTATTTTTTTGATTATCAGCGCAGCTGCTAAAATACCCATAAAAACCACTATCAATTTTGGAAATCCAGCCGGTCCAAGTGGATCATACTGAGATTCTGGAAGCTGAGTTGTTTGTATAAATATAACTATACTAAGTAATAAAAATATAATGCCTGCTATCAATTCACCCATATTAGCTTACTCCTTTACTATCATTATAAAATTAACTGCAAAGAAGCCTTAAGCTCCTCTGCAGTTATAAATTCAAAGTTAATTTTAATATAACTTATTTTATATCTTCTGCTACTGAAGCAATATCAGCATCTAATTTCTCTAAATATGCCTGATAATCTTCCTGGCCTCTAAACTGAACTTCAGATCCAGTTTTTTCTACTGCTTCAACATATTCTGGATCATTAGCAGTCTTCTTCAAAGCTTCTTCCAGTGTCTTTACAATATCTTCTGGAGTTCCTTTTGGCAGTACTACACCACGCTGTACAGTCCAGATCATATCATATCCTTTTTCTCTAAGAGTTGGAACATCAGGCATCTTTTCAGAACGCTCTTCACTTGCAAATGCGATAAATTTAAAATCTCCGTTTTCTACAAACTGATTACCTGAAGCATAATCAATCATGGCTATATCTATGAATCCACCTGCAAGAGCCTGTACTCTTTCTCCAGTACCTTCATAACTAACATATTTAAACTCAGTACCAAGTTCTTTTTCAAAAATAGCCGCCCAGATATGTGGAATTCCTTTTAAAGTAACCCCAACACTTACTTCACCTGGATTATTTTTTGCATATTCAACAAATTCTTCAACATTATCATATGGAGCATCTTTTCTCACGGCAAGAAACTGCGGTGAACTTGTCATCGCTGCTACTGGAATAAAATCATCCCAGTTCAAATCTGTTATTCCAACATGATATGCTGCCAGTAAACCTTCATGAACCTGCCCAATAGTGTAACCATTACCAGGCTTATTCTTCAGCTCGCGCAGCCCTACTGTTCCACTGACACCCGGCTTATTAATTACCGGAACAGGAACACCCAGGTACTCTTCTGCATGTTTTGCCACAATTCTCATTAAAGTATCACTACCTCCACCTGGAGACCATGGTACAATAAACTGAACTGCTTTTTCTGGATATTCTGCTGCTGCAAACATACTTAACATTGAGACCATTAACACCATCATTACAATAATACTCACTACTTTTCTGCTCATTTTTTAAATTCCTCCTTAAATTTTTGATATTTGTACCATTTCCCCCAATACTTTACTACTTTAAAGCATAGGAGTGGACTGATTGTTTATAATATACCATAATATTTTATTAATGTAAACTCAAATTAAAATAATTTGACAATTAAAAATATTTGTAAGACAATAATTATAGAGATATTTGCTGTCCATCTCAGTTTTAATAATTTCTCACTATCTCAAATTTTAAAAGTATTGAGAAAGGGGGGAGATTTTTAGTAATCCGTCATTCTAAAGGAGGCTGATTATGGAAAAAAAAATTGCTGTACTGGGCACTCTGGATACCAAAGGTGAAGAGTTTAAGTATGTTAAAGACATAATCGAAAATGAAAATCTGGGCACAGTTGTTATTGATGCTGGTGTAATGGGAGAACCTTTTTTTACTCCCGATATTGGAAGGGCAGAGGTGGCGGTCGCTGGTGGAAAAACTATAGAAAAGCTGCGCAGTGATGAAGATCGCGGCCAGGCTATGGAAGTCATGTCTGAAGGTGCAGCGGAAATAGTTGAAGATTTATATGAGAAAGGAAAAATAAGTGGAATTATTAGTCTTGGTGGTTCAGCTGGTACCACAATAGGAACTTCTGCTATGAAAAGACTCCCTGTTGGTGTTCCAAAAGTTATGGTATCAACTCTGGCATCTGGAGATACCAGACCATATGTAGGAATCAAGGATATTACAATGATGTACTCGGTTGTGGATATACTGGGAGTCAACAGCCTTTCCTCCCAGATACTTGCAAATGCTGCTTTTGCAGTGGCTGGTATGGTTAAAGGAAGTAAACCTGAATTAAAAGAACACAAACCTCTGATAGCTGCTACAATGTTTGGAGTTACCACACCATGTGTTACCGAAGCCAGAAAATATCTTGAGGAACATGGATATGAGGTTCTTGTTTTCCATGCTACCGGAACCGGTGGAAAAGCAATGGAAAGTTTAGTAGAAGAAGGTTTTATTAAAGGTGTTCTGGACATAACTACCACAGAATTATGTGATGAACTTGTTGGTGGTGTTCTTTCTGCTGGCCCGAATAGGCTTGAAGCTGCAGGCAAAAAAGGAATTCCTCAGGTTGTATCTACGGGAGCTTTAGACATGGTTAACTTTGGTCCAATCGATTCTGTACCAGATAAATTTAAAGATAGAAATCTCTACAAACACAATCCAACTGTAACACTTATGCGGACAACTGTAGAAGAAAACCGGAAGCTTGCTGAAATAATTGCGGAAAAATTGAATCAGGCGGAAGGAAAGACTTCTCTTTTTCTTCCTTTAAAAGGTGTTTCGATGATAGATGTTGAAGGTCAGCCATTTTATGGTCCTGAAGAAGATAAAACTCTTTTTGAAACTTTAAAGAAAAAAATAAATAAAGATCGTGTGGAAGTCATTGAAAAAGATACTGATATCAATGACAGGGAATTTGCCAGAATGATGGCAAAAAAATTGATTGATCTGATAGAACATAAATAAGGAGGATGAAGATAATGGCATTTACACGCAGTGAAGTTAGAGAAAAACTTCAAAAAGAAATAGATAAAGGAAAAAGTGTAGTGGGTGCTGGAGCCGGTACAGGTATATCTGCAAAATTTGCACAAAAAGGTGGAGTAGATTTAATAATTATCTACAATTCCGGAAGATATAGAATGGCCGGACGCGGATCTCTGGCCGGACTTCTGCCATATGGAGATGCAAACGGTATAGTTGTGGAAATGGCATCAGAAGTATTACCAGTTGCAAAAGAAACACCAGTACTTGCCGGAGTCTGTGGAACTGATCCTTTTAGACTGATGGATGTATTTTTAAAAAACTTGAAAGACATTGGATTCTCAGGAGTTCAAAACTTTCCTACTGTCGGCTTAATTGATGGTGTGTTCAGGCAGAATTTAGAAGAAACCGGTATGGGGTATGATCTGGAAGTTGAGATGATCAGAAAAGCTCATGAACTTGACCTCTTCACAGCTCCGTATGTATTTGATGAAGATGATGCAAAAGCAATGGCAGAAGCAGGTGCTGATGTTCTGGTAGCACACATGGGGCTGACAACAAGTGGAAGTATTGGTGCAGAAACTGCTCTTACCCTGGAAGAAAGTGTTAATAAAGTTCAAAACATAGCAGATGCCGGTAAAAGTGTTAATCCTGATGTTATGGTTATCTGCCACGGTGGTCCAATTGCAATGCCCGATGATGCTGAATTTGTACTTAAGAGGACAGAAAATGTGGTTGGATTCTTTGGTGCCTCAAGTATTGAAAGACTTCCCACCGAAACAGCTATAACCGAACAGACAAAGAAATTTAAAAATATTAAAATAAAATAATTAGATGACGAATTTTATAAAATAATTCCAGCAGAACTATTAGTTAAGGGCTGACTCATTTAAAAAGAGTTCAGCCCTTAATCTCTGTCATTTACTTTACAAATATACCAGTTGTGCCATTTATTAATTTTAATTTTTTCTACTTCTGCAAAAAATGCTTCCATTTCACCTGGAACTGATTTAATAAATTCTTTATAATAACTTCCTTCAATTGCCTCAATTATATTAATAAATAAATTTTCCTGATTCCCAAAATCATGAAAGATTACCAATTGGGAGGCTATTCTTGAAGCTTCCTGATAAAGTTTTTTCCGTTCCTCAGAAGAAAGTCCATGTGCTAAATATGCTGCAGTAACTATATCAAAACTGCTGTCTTCAAATTTCAGACCTTCTAAAAGATCAGCCTCAATACAGTCAAGACCATTTTCTCTGCATCTTTTTATCATAGCAGGAGCAGCATCGGCAGCTTTCACTTCAAATTCAGCATTCTGCCAGCCGCTGGCAAAGGCTCCTGTGCCGCTGCCCAGATCCAGTACTCTACTCCCTTTTTCTATATTAAGATATTCGATGTTTTCTTTTATCTTTTCCGAATAATATTTTGATTGATAATGAAAAAAAAGCTGATATACTGGTGCAATTAAATTAAATTTTCTTATATGCCAGTTCATACTTTTCACCTGCTAACTTAAATTATCACTTTTTCTACAACAATGTTCAGGTGTTTGATAAGGTCCAGCTCTTTCATTACTTTTTTACCATCTTTATCTTTTATTATCCTAACTACAGGTCTTGTGGGAAATCCAATATTCTGTTCTGCAATAATACCTCTATCACCACTGCTTAAAATTACCTCTGATCCATTGGGATAAAATGATATTTTACGCAAAAACTTCTTCACAAAAGTATAATCAAAAAGAGTTTCTGTATTATTCATTATATATTCAGCAGCTCTGTAAGTGGGCCAGCGATCTCGATATACCCTATCACTTGTAAGAGCATCAAATACATCTGCTATTGCAGCAATTCTTGCAAATTCATGAATATCTTTTCCTTCCAGACCACGAGGATATCCAGAACCATTAACCCGCTCATGGTGTGAATAAGCCACTATTCGCGACAGAGGACTAACTGTTTCCAGCTGCTGTAGATGTTCAAAACCAAGCTGAGGATGTTTTTTCATTACATTATATTCATAATCAGTCAGGCTTTTAGGTTTATTAAGAATTTTTTCTGGAATTAAAACTTTACCAACATCATGCAGCATTCCTCCCATCCCGAGTTTAAAAAGATCATCTGGAGAATAATTAAGAATTTTCCCGAGAGCAATACACACAACCCCAACATTTACAGAATGATCATAAGTATAGGTGCTTGTTGCTTTTATATCAACCAGATTGAGAAGAACATCTTCATTCATCTCCAGTTCAGACTGAATATCTTCTACAACCGATTTGAATCCTTCAACATCGATATTAAAAACACCTTTTTTTATTCTTTCGAAGTTCTTCTTTATGATAGCTTTTCCTTTTCTTCTCGTTTTTTCCTTGATTACTTCATCGACTTTTATATCTCGAGAATATTCGTCTTCAACATAAAGATGTTTTATACCTATTGCCAGAAGTTTATCCTTATATTTATAAAGATTCTCTACTCCTTTATTCAGCAGGATATTTCCATTATCATATATAGCTTTGGCAAGTGTCATATTTTCTTTTAAATCTTCTGTTAACACAAGACGCATATGCTAAACCCCTCAATCCCATTATTTTATATTAAATTCTGCTTAAAGTATATATTTACTGCAGCTCTATAACTAACTTTTCCACAAAAAAAGCAAAAATCCTTTTGCAATTATTCATCAGCATGTACATTCTGGAATAATATTATTTCTTTATCTACAGGTTTAGAAACACCAAGCGATCCTTTTACGCGGCAGTATTTAGCAGCTGTCTCAACAGCCTTATCCAAACACTGTTCATAAGGTTTCCCTTCAACAGCAGAAGACAAAAAACCTGCTATAAAGGCATCTCCTGTTCCCAGATCATCAGTTACATCTACTTCTGGCACTTCTCTTGTTATCAGTTTATTATCATATTTCATCAAAACTTCATTCTTCCCTCTTGTTAGTATAACTACTTCTGCGCCCTGTTCGCTGGCCCATTCAACAAATTCTTCTTCATTTTCACTGTCTTTTGCTTCAGAGAAAAAAGCGAAATTAACTCTGCGCAGAAGTTCTTTTAAATATTCTTTTTTTCTTATATAGGAGAAATCAAATGATATTTTTGTTTTAAATCTCAGCTTTTTTATATAATCTTCAAAATATGAATATGCTGTTGTGTGCACAACCTTAGAGTTAGCAATTATTTTAAGCTGTACATCATTAATATCCAACTTTTTGTATACCCCTTTGTCCACACCTTTAATTTGGCTTTTACCATTTTCTTTTTCTACAATAGATACCGCATTTCTTCCTTTTTTTATATCTGTAAGTGGATAGGCAACACTGGATTTTTTTAAATTATCAAAAAGAAATTTTGCATTTTCATCTGTACCAAAAGTTCCAAAATAGGCAGTCTTTTTATTCATTCTTTTAGCCATGACGGCAACATTATATGCACCTCCACCTGCATAAACCTTTTTTTCAGCTCGATAATAATCAGCAACATTATCACCAACAGAAAAGATATCATATTTCATTATTAACCCTCCTTCATCTCCTGACTAAATCTTCTTACCGGTTCTACTTTTTTTACAATAAGCGGCAGTAAAATAATTTGAATAATAACAGCAGGTACAGCTGTAATAATTGATGCTTTCATAAAATTAATAAATGGTGGATCGAAAGCGAACAGTGGTGCAATATATGCAAGTGCCAGGGCAAAAATTATCCTTCCTCCAATCATGCTCAAAATTAAAGATAAATAAATATTCTTTTTAAAATAAATATAAAATAAACCACTTAAAAGTCCGTATCCGGCCAGTTCAAATGCCATCAAAACTGTTATCGGAGGTGAAAACGGAGGCATACCCGTAAGCAGTGTACTAAAAAGCGGAGTAACTGCACCAACAATAAAACCAAATAACGGACCAAGTGTTAAACCTGTTAAAAATACAGAAATATGCATCGGTGATAATAAATTACCTAATGTAGGACTTCCTATAAAATTTGTAATTCGGGGCAATATAATTCCCAAAATGATAAAAAAGCTGGCCCATACTGTTGCTCTTGTATTTTTATTCAAAAAATCACTCCATTTCCACAATTTTTTTCTAAATTAATTATATCAAAAAATAAAAAATATAAAAGTAAAATCCCTAACTAAAAAGTCAGGGATTAAAATTATCTGATTATATTTTTTACTGCTTTCACTTTTTTGCTGTCAGTAATTTTATATGAATTTTCGGGCAGAGATTTAAGTCCATTAAAAAAAACTTCTGTCTGATGAGAGGCTGAATTATCAAAAAGCTCTTTAAATGCAGAAAGATGAACCTGTTCGGCCGATGTTTCTCTAATTATTTTTTCAACATTATACTCTCTTACCCCACCTCCCAGCAAAATATCTATCCTGTTCTCTGCATATTCAATTAACTCCCGGGCCAGCTTTATTCCTGCTTCCACCTTTGGCCGCTGTCCACTTGTCAACACTCTATCTATACCAATATCTATTAATAAATCCAGTGCAGAAAAAGGATCAGGTACAACATCAAAAGCACGATGAAATATGGCTTCTTTATCTCCTGCAATTTTATTCATTGTTATACTGCGCTTTATATCAGGACTACCATCCTCTTTTAAAATACCAAAGACAATTCCATCCGCCCCTGCAGCAAGTAGTTCTGCGGCATCACTTTTCATTACTTCAAATTCTATATCACTATAGCAAAAACCTCCACTGCGGGGTCTTATCATAACTACGACTGGAATATCAACTCTTTTTTTTGCTTCAACTAAATCACCAATACTGGGCGTCAGACCTCCAAAAATCATTGCAGAATTTAACTCAATTCTGTCAGCTCCACCTTTTTCTGCTTCTACGGCATCAGCAGCTGAAGCACAGCATATTTCTAAAGTTGTTTTTTTCATACAATCACCTCAGCAAAAAGTTTCAAATTCAATTTCATCTATTAAATCAACCGGGAAAATAGGTCTATTAACATTTTTATATGGTAACTTTTCCAGCTCCTGATATGTATAACCTGGAGTTAAAGCAAGTAGTGTTTTTTTAGAGTAAGGCTGATATTCAGGTGCCAGATATCCACTTTTGAACATTATAATCTTATAATCATCGAGCTCAATATCAAGGCTAAAAACAAATTCAGGTTCTGTCATAACAACTTTCTGATCTGATATAATTACATCAATACCGCTGATTTCAACTAAAACAGATTTAACTCCATTATAATCTCTTATATTTTTTATTGTACAGCTAAATTTTACTTTTCCAGATTCTGGATTGCTGTCTTTTTGTCCTAAATAGATTTCTTTTTCTGCACCAGGACCAGCTTCAACAAGCAAATCAACAGCCTCTCTGTCACAGACAGATCCATATAAAATTCCGTCAAACTCATTTTCCACTAAATACTGTAATGGCTCAACTATTTTTTGACTGCTCCCTGCACCAGGGTTATCTCCAGAATCGATTACAAAAACAGGATATTCTCTCTCATTAAAAGCAATCTTCACTGCTTCTTCTAAATTATAAGCAGGGGTGGTAAAGTCGAAATCATATCTTTTATTCCAAAAAAGTTCTGCCAGATATCTGGCTTCATCATCAGCCAATTTTTTGTTTTCTTCTGTAACCACCAGTGTAGACACTTTATTAAATTCAACGTCTGACCAGGGAAAACCCAGACAGTAAGATGAGTATAATACCTTTTCTTTTTTTTCAACAAGTTCTAATTTAGAAAAAAGTTCGTTCATCGGATATTTTGAACTCTCGGATTTCTCCCCTGAAACAAGATAGGGAATCTTAACCCCACTCATCTCAAGTTTTACACCATCTCTCAGCATTCTAATCAACATATCAGCAGCTTTAACTCCTGTTTCATATTTATCTACATGTGGAGCTGTTCTGTATGCAACAAGTCCATCTGCACTTTTCATCATTTTTTCTGTTATCATGGCATGCATATCCAGAGCTGCAGTGATAGGAATATCCTGACCAAAAAAAGATCGTGTTTGACTTAAAATATCTCCTTCAACATCAAGGTGACTTTCTGTTGTCATTGAACCATGTAATGCCAGACAGACTCCATCAATATTTTTATGTTTTTTCATTTCATCCAAATATATTTTCTTTATTTCTTTATAAGCCCTATCACTAACAAGTCCTCCTTCAGATGTAGGTAGAACCACAGCTGTAGGAATAATTTCAAAATTATTTTCATCCAAAGTTTCTATTATTCCTTTCAAACTGGAGTGGCTGTACATATCTTTATTTTCCAGAACCTCCTTACCTTTCAGTATTTCAAATTCATCCAGTTCTGTTAGTTCAGGATTAAAAGAATTTGATTCATGATGAATCAAACCAACTAAAATCTTCATTTTTTTCACCTCTAGTTCTTTCCACTATTCTTTATTTTTTAACTTAGGATCAAGATAATCTCTCAAACCATCACCTAAAATATTAAATGCAAGTACAGTATAGGTAATTGCAAGTCCGGGAAAAAGTGACATATATGGTGCCACACCTATAAAACTTCTTCCATTTCCTATTAGTCCTCCCCATTCCGGTATAGGAGGCTGTACTCCAAGTCCAAGAAAGCTGAGAGAAGATGCACTTAGTATAACTCCTCCGGCAGTTAATGTTGCCTGTACAAG
>JBNJGL010000036.1:0-14231 GCA_051747745.1 Bacillota bacterium
ATAAGCTGATTGCTCAAGTATATAGTTCCATCCATATCAAGTAAAAAACAATCTATATCTTTAATACTGTCCATTAATTATCATTCCTTTAGCTGCAGTAATTTACTTTATATCTGTTCTCCTCATTTTTTTACTTCTATATATATTACTTTCTTCCTTCTCCTTTTATTATTTTCTAATGCCATCAATAAATTTAAAGTTTTTTCTCTAATTCAGCTGCCGCATCTCTGGACCAATCTTCAATTAAACCGAGCTGAGTTAAAAGTGTTAGAATAGAGTAGCGAGCCCTAATTTCAAAACCATAGTTAACTGCTTTATTTAACCAGTCTCGATTTAAATTTTTGACATCTTCTCTTTCGAAAAATCCAAAATCATCCAGAATTTTTTCCACACTTTGTAGCTTATCTTTATATTCTCTAATATAACTTTTTATGTTTTCTTCTTTCTCTAAAAATCTCTCCTGAGAAATTTTTTCTCTTTCCCAGCGCACATCAAGAAGATTCAGTATTTTAGGAGCCTTTTCCAGATAAATTTTTTTTATATTATCTTCCCTCATTCTGCGGTCGTGTTTTATCTTAAGTGCAGAAAAATCACTTTCCAGCAGTCTTAAATACATATTACTTGTTATAACAGCCGCTACTCCAACTTTAATGCCATGTGTTGGTACAGGTTGTTTAAATATACCGGAATACATATCAAAAAAGTGAGAAATTTGATGTTCACCTGCAGAAGCCGGTCTTGAATTACCAACCATCATCATCGCAATTCCGGAATAAATAAGTCCTTTTGTAAGTGATTCAATCCCTGCAATCTTTCGATCTATAATTGTCTCATAATTATCCATAAGTTCATCCAGTACATCTTCCACCATATTATAAGCTTCCTGACAGAAATATGCGTCAAGCAGTTCTCTCTGCATTTTCCAGCCCAGAAGAGATGTCACTTTTCCCAGCAGATCTCCAAGCCCTGACTGAATTAATTTCCAGGGAGAATCTGCCAGTATATTTAAATCAGCAGCAATAAACTCCGGTGGGGTAATATCATAAGATTTTTTAACACCTTCTGCAGTAATAGATGCAATTGAAGATGCATACCCATCCATTGATGGTGCTGTTGCAACAACAGAATAACCTCTCCCCATTTTTCGGGCTGCATAAGCAGTAAGGTCATTTATACTTCCCGAACCAACCGCAACAATATATCCATCATCATCTGTTCCCGATAAAACACTAAAAATAGCATCAGGATCAGGAACCAGGTGATCATCTCCTTCTTTTTCCTTAAGCAGTATTTCTTTTACTTCAAAACCTGCTTCACTAAGCACCAATTGTACAGCATTGCCGGCAGCTTTTTTTGTATTTTTATCATTTACAACATAGATTTTTTCTTCATCTGTTACTTCCTTAATTAACTCAGGAAGTTTTTTTACAGCACCTTCTTCAATCAAAACTTCTTTTATAGGAATCTGATGTGTTCTCCCACAGGAGCATTTTTTTCCTGAAATTTCACTAATATCTAAATCCATCTTTTCTCCTCCTCAAATAATCATTTTTACATCATATATATGATGTGTCCACAAAAAGGGTATTTGCGAAACATCAGGCATTTTTCATTAATCAACCTTAAACAGTGTTTGTATGAATTATTTAAATACGTAATGCCTGTGGTGCAATCTTAATGAGTTAGAGATGCAAATAACCTTTTTGTGGGAGAACCATGTATTATTTTTGCAAAAAATCAATAGCCTTAAAGCTAAATTTTACATCTGCCGTTTTTACATATCTAATTTTCAGATATTTATTTACTTAAATATTAACACAATATAAAAATGAAAGCAAGTAAACTTTACTATTTATTTTTATATATTTTTATTATTTTTTATATCCTTTTTAAATAAAGTTCATTTTTACTCGAAAATAATTTTTTAAGATAATAAATCGCAGATTGACCTTTATTACTATCTACTCAGACATTATTTTACTGATATAAAGGTAATCAAATTAATTTTTGTTTTTTTTCATAATAATGATTAAACAAAAGAATGTTTTAAAATATATTAGAATATGAATGAAATCTGCTTGACATTCAAAATATTATAAAATACAATTATAGCAAATAACAGTGGTTTTAAATCTACTAGGAGGTATTTTAATGCTTTCTCATGCAAGAAAAAATAAAATTTTAGAACTTTTAAAAACACATAAACAGATTTCCACACAGGAACTGGAAAAAGAACTTTCTGTATCAGGTGCGACTATCCGCAATGACCTGGCCCAGCTTGAAGAAAAAGGCCTTGTAAAAAGGATTCACGGTGGTGCTGTTCTGCCGGAAAGAGAAAACAAAAACAGCTTCCGCAGCTTCCACAAAAGAAGTGAAAAAAATGTGGAAGAAAAAAAGGCAATTGGAAAAGTAGCTAAAAATTACATAGAAAATGGTCAGACAATCATACTTGATGCAAGTTCTACAGTACTCTATCTCCTACCCTACCTGACCCAGTACGAAAAATTAACTATAATAACCAATGGAATTTACACAGCTTTAGAACTTAAAAATGAAGAAGATTTCAATGTTATCCTGCTGGGAGGAATTGTAAGGCCTAAATCCGGTTCTGTAGAAGGGCTTATCGGCAGCTGTATGCTTAATGATATTTCCGCTGATTTAATGATTACCTCTGCCCATGGATTTAATGTCAAAAATGGATTAACAGATTTTAATTTTTATGAAGTAGAATTAAAGAAAAAAATGGTAGAAAAATCCGACAGATTAATTGCAGTCCTGGACCATACTAAAATAGGACATACTTCTGCCGCTCAATTTGCCAGTAGTAATGAAATCGACCTTCTTATTACAGATTCTCAAATAAGTCAGAAAGATCTCGAAGAAATAAAAGATTCTGGATTGGAAATTATTACTGGTTAATAAATAAAATAAACCTCTCCCATTAAATCAAAATAACATTTAAAGGGAGATTTCTATTAACACTATTTGATAATTTGAAATAACGAGAAAATATATATAAAACTATCATTATTTTAAACTAATACACTTTTATGCAGCCAGGACCAGATATTCTGGACTGCATTAAAAGTTTTTTTATCTATATCTGCATTTTTTGCGATATCAATTTTGCATTTTTTTATTTAAAATTATCAAGCAGATAATCCTCTGCTTCTTTGGACCAGAGGCCATTGTTTGCTTCAACTATATCTGCCAGCTCAGCAAATCTTTCGTCATCTTCAGCTTTATCCCGTAATTTTTTAAGAGGAGTTAATTTCATATTTATACCGGTATAAATCAACTTTTTCCCTCCAGGAAGATAGGGAAGATTTAGGATAACCTCTTCTGCACTGTCAAGACCACCAATATGTGTTATCATTTTAGCAGGATTTAGGCGTGATTCAGCAAAAAGATCCAGCGCCTCCCTCAAATCAACATCATTACCTCCAGATGAACCGGTGAAATGTGTATTTGAATAATGAACATCATAAAAGTTGACTTCGGCAGAAAATTCTTTATCGGTTGGTCCGGCAAAAAAGTGCAGGTTCCCGTCATCTCCGAGAAGCTTATCTCCATCTTCTACCAGTTTTTTAACAGGAGCATATACAAATACATCATCAATATCCTGTCCACCATTTAATTCTCTAATTTTCTCCAGATAATTTTCTTCTTCTGCTGGATTTATAAAGTGAAGTTCAATTCCATCTTCAGCAGCTTCTTCTGCAGGAAAAATATCTGCTGCCCGGTCCAGCCTTTCTTTATTTATATCTGCCAGAATTAAAAGAGAAGGTCTTCTATCAGAATGAAGCGCATAATCTAAAGCACCAAGACCCATCGGACCTGCTGCACCTAAGAGAACAGTACTTCCTCTATCAACAATTCCCATCTCATGTGTATAATCATCTGTATGATGGTAAACAGACTTATATCCACCGATTACACAGGAAATAGGTTCAGCCAGAGAAGCTTCAAAAAATGCATTTCCTTTATATTTAAAAATATAATCTGTCTCAATTACTTCAGATGGAATAATAACGTATTCACTGTTACCACCATAATATGGATAATAATACCCGGCTGTCACAGCTTTACCTTCATATACAAGGGCCGGTTGAATAGTAAATTTCTCACCTTCTCTGTATTTATCATGCCACTTAGAACCTACCTCTATTATCTCACCTGCAAATTCATGACCTGTAATAATCGGTTTTTTTGAAACATCATCAGGTACACGTTTGTGATCTGCTCCCTGAAGAGCAGTTTTGTAGGTTGACATACAGATGCTGTTTGTCACTACTTTTGCCAGAATCTCATCATCTTTAATTTCTGGAAGCTCAAATTTTTCTAAACGGAGATCTTTCTTTCCATATAATCTTAAAGCCCTGTTTATCATTTTTGATACTCCTTTTTTGTATTTTTGAAATCAACTTTCAGAAATAATACACCTCTTAAAACTGAAATTTATCAATATTAAACTCTGTTATTTGCATAAAGCATTTTAATTTTATGTAATTTGTAAAGCTTATGAAATATTTTCTCAGATTATGTAAAAAAGGGATTTCTCATTTAGAAATCCCAGTGATATTGTTCGATCTGTCCTAAATTATATTATACAATTATAGTATGCTCAGACTTTAAGCAAAAAATACTTATATTTTTTAGTTTATATATTATTTATTATCATGCAAAATATTTTATGCAAAAAACCGAACTTCTTATTAATAAACAGGACAGCTTAAATAAAACATCTAGAGTCCCCCATAATTCCAGAGCTTAATCTACAGTATCTTACCTGCTCCCCTGTGTTTTATTCCAGTCATCCAGAAATTTCTCAATACCTATATCTGTAAGAGGATGCTGAGAAAGCTTTTCTATTACATTAAACGGAATAGTTGCAATATCTGCACCGGCAAGTGCTGCTTCTTTGACATGCATAGGATGTCTTATACTGGCAGAAATAATTTCTGTTTCCATACCATAGTTATCAAAAATCTGTATTATTTCTCTGACAAGATTCATGCCATCTGCTGCTCTATCATCCAGCCTTCCTATAAAAGGACTTACATAGGCTGCTCCTGCTTTTGCGGCCAGAAGTGCCTGATTGGCAGAAAATACAAGTGTTACATTTGTATCGATCCCCTGTGCATTTAAAGCTTTAACAGCCTTCATACCTTCCATTGTCATCGGAATTTTCACAACTACATTATCAGCTATTTCAGCCAGGTCTTCAGCCTCTTCAATCATCTCTTCAGCTTGAAGTCCAACCACTTCTGCACTGACCGGGCCATCCACTATTTCGCAAATCTCTTTTATTCTTGTCTCAAATTCAATATCTCCCTCTTTTGCCACCAGGGATGGATTTGTTGTTACACCATCTATTAAACCATAACTTTCCGCTTTTTTAATTTCCTCAAGATTGGCAGTGTCAATAAAAAACTTCATAATTAATCAGCTCCTTATAAATTTATAGGTTTATATTTTCAGCTTTTTTGCATAGGATTTTTACTTTAGGTAGATACATAAAAACTATTTTGATTTTATTTACAGATATTATTCATGATATTTAAAATATTTTTTATATCAAATCTCTGTGAGCAATTTCTTTTAGTTTTCTGACGATAAAATCTACAATTAAAATTGCCCCGCTAAAATAATCATTTAAAACTATATCTCCCCATAAAACTTAATAATTCAGCAGAAAAAAAGTATTAGGTTATTCAATACCCTTAAAATTTTCCTTTTCTATCTCATAAATCTCTTTAAGTTTTGGAGTTGAACGTCCCGGTTTAAATTCAAGTCCAAGCCATTCTTTAACTATTTTTTTTGCCAGAACTGGCCCGGTTATTCTGGAACCAAGAGTAATAACATTTGCATCATTGCTTAGGCTGGCCCGCTCTGAAGCATAGCTGTCATAAACCTGAGCAGCATATATTTTTGGAAATTTGTTGGCTGTGATTGCCATACCAATCCCTGTGCCACAGATTAAAATGCCCTTTTTCTCATAATCACTTTCAATTATTTTTTCTACAGCTCTCTCTGCCACTGATGGATAGTATACATCTTCATCAGCCGAATTGAGGCCCACATCTTCATATTCTATTCCTTCTTCTTCCAGCAGTTCTTTTAAAACTTCCTTCAGTTCAACAGCTGCTTTTGCTGCACCAATAACAATCTTCTTTTTTGGATTTCCACTCATTTTTCTGCCTCCTATTTAACATTTTATAAATTTCAAAAATTATTATTTATTTTTCTTTAATTAAATATTAACATAATATAAAAGATTAAGCAAGCATATTTTATTAATTTTTTTTATTTTATTTTATATTTTTTCATTTATGGTAAATCAACAAAAACAATAAGAGTAATCTGATAATATAATTCCATATGTATTTAATCAATTAAATATATCTATGTAAAATTATACCCTTAATTTTAGAATTTTCTTACTAATTAAAATAAACAAAATCACTACTTAAAAAGACATTTTTTTAAATAGTGATAAATAATAATTTTAAATATTGGTTTAAATTAGTAGTTCAAAATAATGAATTCAAATTAAAAAGTCTAATAAATCTATTCTGACCTTTCCATTATTTTTCTTGCTGTAGTTTCATCTGTTATCAATATATCGATCAAATTTCCTCTAAGGGTGGCCAGAATGGCTTCTATTTTTTCTTCACCACCGGCAACTCCAACTACTGTTTTCATTTCTTTCAAAGTATCGAGGCTTACTCCTATTGTTCTCTTATCAATTTCAGGGACACAGACCCTGCCATTTTTGTCGAAAAATCTCCAGCATATATCACCAACAGAGTTGTGCTGCATCAGCAGATCTATCTCATTTTTATTAAAATAACCGGTTTCCTTTAAAGTGGATTTTTCTATTTCAGGTCCAATTCCCACAAATGCTATATCTGCTTCTTTCGATTTTTCCAGCACTTCTCTGGTTTCCTGATTATTTTTCAAATTTTCCCCAATATTAGGACTGTCTACAACAGCAGGTGCAAAAAGATAATAGCCTTTCCCCTGATATTTTTTCAGTATTTTTTCAACAAGAATATTGGCCTGTATATCTGTAACCAAATTTCTGGAGCCGCCAACCATAGAAACCACTTCCAGATCCTTTATGCTTGAATTGAAATTCAAATTTTTGACCATAGACCTCAAAGTAGTACCCCAGGAAATGGCTATTATCATATTGCTTTTTACTACATCTTCAAAATATTGTGCGGCCGCTTTGCCTATTCTATCTTTTAAGTCATTATATTTCTCATCATATTCAGCTATAACAGCATTTTTAAGTCCAAATCTTTTTACCAGTCTGTCTTCCAGATCCAGCATATGGCACTTGTTTTTAATATCTATAATTTTAAACTGAACAATACCTTCTTCTTTTGCTTCTTTTAGCATTTTTGAAACAGTAGGACGAGAAATATAAAGCCTGTCAGCGATTTCCTGCTGAGTTAAACCTTCATTGTAATAATATCTTGCTGCCTTAAGCTTATTACAGTACTTTTTATTTTCATCCATCGAAAAACTCCCCTCCCCATCAGAACAGATAACAAATTTTCCCCTGTTGGATAATATTTAAAAGTCCCTCTCTTTTATCCATTCGACTATATCTGAGATAATCTCTTCATTAGTTTCATCTTCAAGATTCTTAACAGAATCAATAATATTTTCTTTGGTAAAACGTACCCCTTCAAGTTCAGGGCCTAAATCTGCAAAAAGATCGGCTTCCATGGCATCAGAATAAACTTTTGCATTTTCTACCACAGCATTAACTGAATTAAGTGCTATTTCTACTTCACCCCAGTCAAATCTGTTGGAAAATATTATATCAAATTCAGTGGTTTCTCCATATCTCCAGTCCCAGGAAGAATATTTTTTATACAGTTCTGCTATTTCTCCCATTTCTGAAGGCACATAATGTAAAATTTCTTTGGGATCAGCATAAATATCAGCAAAACTTTTTTCCAGCTCTTCTTTAAGTAAATCTAGATTAATTTTATCATTAATTTCTTTTAAATTAACAACTCTTGAACGTACAGATTCTATCCCTTTAGAAATAATCTTTTCTTTTGATACCTGAAGGTATTCCACCAGTGATTTAATATCTGTATCCAGCAGTATTGTTCCATGATGATATGCTTTTTTACTGCCAAAATAAAAAGCATTACCGGAAAATTTCTTTTCACCAATTACAAGATCATTTCTGCCGGAAAATTCAGCTTCAATTCCCAGTTCCTTAACAGCCTCCAGGATAACTGATAACTGCTTTTTGAGGTCATACTTATCTCTACCCATCAGAAAAGTAAAGTTGAGGTTGCCCATATCATGATAAACGGCTCCTCCACCTGATAATCTTCTGGCCAGATAGCCATTATTCTCATCTTCCAGCAGGCTGCAGCGGCATTCCTTCCAGGCATTCTGATTCCTGCCTATTACAACTGTGTTGTCATTCTGCCATAAGTATAATATTATCTCATCATCATCTACATTATTTAAAAGATACTCTTCTAAAGCAAGGTTGTACCAGGGATTAAATTCTTCTGAATAAATTATTTTAGATTTTTTTATACTCATATTGCACTCCTTTTTAAATTATAATTCTTTATTTCATAATAACTCTTATTCTTCATCTAAGATATCTTTAATATCTTTTGCTATTCTGTAGGGTTTTGTAAGCAGTCTTTTGGGAAGAGAGTATAAAATAGAAAATTTCTTTTCTTTAAGCTGCTTGCTCAGTTTAAACGGCTCTGTTAAAATGTGTTCCACTGTATCAACTGTATAATGCTCCAGCAGTTCCTTTTTATCAATTCCATGTGTGCTTCCACATTTATTGCATTTTATTGTCTGAATTTCATCATTTATATAGGTTATTGTATGTGGAGTTTCTTCATCACATTTGACACAATATAATGCGGTTTCAACTTTTTCCATAAATCTCAAGCACCTCCAGACTTAAACTTATAATTTATGCTTTTCAATTTAATTATAAGATAATATCAACAAAATAGCAATTGAGGTTTAATCCAGAAAAAATTTTAAAAAACAAAAGTACCGGGCACTCAGAAAAATTCTAAGTGCCTGGCACCTATTTATACTGTCTATTTACAGCATTTTATCCTGGATCATTCTCAGCTGATAGATTATAGAATCTTTCTTTATTTCAACATCATTATAGGTCAGAAGTTCACCTTTTTTGACATCTGTTTTCATTACAGCACCATGAGTCAATCCAAGTGGCAGGAGATTTTTCTCTCTTGCAGTTTCACCTTTTTCTATTGATCCATGAACTGTGAATCCGCCAATTCCATCAAGGGTTTCACCTTTTTTGAGATCTTTTTTAGCCACTGTTATTGTCTCACTTACAAGTCCAAATTCTGGAGCGATTGTTGCTTCACCGTTAATTACTGCTCTGGCTGCTGAAATTGGTGTTTCCAGACTTACAAGGTGATAAGGTCTGTAGAGTAGATAGTTAGGTCCAGAACCCATTTTGGAGTAAGCAAAGCTATCTTTTACCCGCTGATTATCAGAAGTGACTATAACAAATACTCCTGGTGCTACATTTCCGAGCGAATAATCAACTACTCCTTTACTGTTTAAGATTCCACCCTGTTCTTTTAGAGAAAACTTTTTGGGAAGATCTTCTATATTGGTTGTTGGACCATGCATGCCGAGAACATCTGGTACAAGCCCGGTTGCATTAGATACAGCTGCCATCTCTACCATCGTTTTTGTGCCATCAACAAAGGTGGCCAGCATTCTGGGAGCAGTTCCCTTCTTTTCTGCTGTTTCTCTAACAGAATCCGGATTTGCATCAAGCTTGAGCGGATTATTTTTACCTTTACCGGCTGCTACTACTTCCAGTCCCATACTTTTTGCATAGTCATATATTTCCATAATAGCGGCTGGCTCATCACCGGCTGCACCGGTATAAGTCACACCGGACTTTTGGGCCATCTTGTTAAGTATAGGTCCAATTACAACATCAGCTTCAACATTCATCATAACTATATCTTTACCATTCATAATGCTGTTCAATCCAACCTCAGCACCTACTTCTGGTACTCCTGTTGCATCTATTACTACATCAATATTATCTACTTCTGTCACTATATTGGAATCAGATGTAATTACTGCTTTGTCCTGCATCACTAGATCTTCTATTTCAGTTTTGCTGCTGCTTTCTCTAATCTGGTTTTCATTCAAACCTGACAGTTTATATGATTTTTGAGCATTTTCAAGATTGATATCTACCACAGCGGCAATGTCCAGACCCGGCATTGAGGCAGCCATACTGACAATGTCTGTTCCCATCTGACCTGCACCTACAAGAGCGACTTTTATCTTATTTCCCATAGTTTCTCTCTTTTTTAACTCATTATAAAGTTTCATTATTATCACCTTTTATTTAAGTTATTTTTTGATTATCTTAATAATAGTTCCTTCTTCAACATCAGGCAGAGGAGCTTTTTCTACATTGATATCTCCCGGAAGCTGTGCTTCATCTCTGCCGTTAAATCTTAAAGTTGAGTGTCCCAACCTGCTTATATTCTTATTAACTACTTCACCTACAGCGGTGATCTTATAATTCTTATCATTTATGCTTATAATATCGCCTGCTTCTATCTCACCTTTTAGCTCTGCTTCTGTATGAATAACAGAGATTTCGGCCAGTTCTGCAGGAGCATTATTATTAAAAAGAACTATCAAATCCTGTTCGAAAAATTCTTCAACACCATCACCTAAACCAGTAACTTCTACTTCATAAATTGTTTCCAAAAGTTTTTCCTCCTTCTGTATAATTAAGTACAATAAAAGCTTTATAAAAAGTGCGAATATAACTTTGTCTCCTGCACTATTTCAAACTGAAAATTATAAATTCTAATTATCATACAATCATTTTAATATCCTGTAATATACATCATACTTTCAAATATCTTACATACAATCACTTTGATATTTAAAATACAAACATTTTAGTATTAGAGATCTTATTATAATATATTAATTAAATTGACATCCAATATTGATTATGAATATCCAATATAAACTGAGATGAATCTTATTAGTTTATTACATTAAATTAGTAAGTACATTATATTTTAGGAATATAGACCAAAACTTGCAAAGTAGGCAATTATTGTTGCCAGTGGTCCTGTTATTACTCTGGAGATCAGCACAGCTGGAACTCCTATTTCCTGAGTTTCTGGTTCAGCTTCACCAAGACTCAAACCTACCGGAACAAAGTCACAACCTACCTGTGGGTTAATGGCAAACAGTGCAGGAAGTGCAAACTGAGGTGGAATATTACCTTTTCCAATTTCTACACCTATCATAACACCAATAATCTGGGCAATTACTGCACCTGGTCCAAGAATAGGTGAAAGAAAGGGCAGTGATGCAATAACTGTCAGCAGCAGCAGACCGGGCAGTGTACTTGCCAGTGGTGAAAGTGTATTTGCAATAAATTCACCAAGTCCTGTAGCATTGATTATACCTATTAATGTAGCAATAAAGGCCATAAAAGGAATGATATTTTTTATCAATTGATCTATTGTTTCACGACCGGCTTGATAAAATATTCCTACAACTCCACCCATAGCTCTACCGATATTGGCGATAAATCCTGTTATACCGCCTTTTTCTTCTGCAGCAGCAGCTTTTTTGTCTTTAAGATCTTCCTTTTCTTCTCCTGCTCCAGAAGCTCCTGCAGCTTCTACTTCACTTTCTACAACCTCTGACTCGTCTTCTGCATACTCAATAGTACTTTCTTTTACACCAGAAACATAAATATCTTCTTTTATAAATTTAGCAAGTGGTCCAACCTGTCCGGCCGGAGTTAAATTAACAGTCGGAATTCTTTTTTTCGGATAAACTCCCGCTCGTGCAGTTCCACCACAGTCAATTACAACACACATAATCTTTTCTTCTGGAACACTATTTGTAAAGGCATCTTTTGCCTCTGCTCCACTCATCTCAGCAATTTTTTTGGCAATTGGATCAATTCCACCACCGGTTATAGATGCAACTACATTTTTCTCATCTGTCGGTTTAAGGACAAGAGGTCCTCCCCAACCATTGCTGGAGCGGTTAATTTTTACAGCTTTATAAGCCATTACTTTTCCTCCTTTATTAGGTTCATATTAATCGATCACTTTTTATAATTTTTCAGTTAGTTTTAGTTTAACTCTGTCATTTAAGCACTGCACTCCAGTTAATTATAATCTAATTATCTGATCTGCAGAAATCTACTTAAATGCAGGCCTGTACTAAAATCCTTCTAACTCTACTCCTTCTTTGTTCATCATCCAGACGGTTATTCTTTCAGTAACAAGACCTCTAATAAAGATTACTACAACACCGACTATAAAGTACCTGATAGCCAGAGCACCTAGAGAAAATCCTGCATCCTGAATTCCATTGGCAATTCCCATATAGACAAAGAGTTCTGCTGGATTGGCATGAGGGAAAAGACCTAAGATCGGATGAACAAATGAAACAGCTGCATCATAAAAAGCGGGCTTATATCTTTCGGGAAGAAAAGTACCAAATGTATAAGCCATCGGGTTTGTCAGAAAAAACACTGCCATAACTGGAAGAAGTGTATAGCGGAGAATAATATTACCGGCAATTTTTGCGGCAAATTTGTTCACCTTTTCTTCTCCAATCATATTTTTAATGGCATAAACTGCTGTCATTAAAGCAACAAGTGTTGGCACTATTCCTGTAAGAAAACCAACAAATGTTTTACCACCTTCATTAAATAAACCTATAAACCATTCTGCAAAGACAGTTAATGTTTCCATTAATTTTAACACCTCCAAATTTTTTGTTCGAACTAAAACTGCTCACTACTCTTTTTGCCAGTACATCACCTCCACTGCAGAATTATTTCAGTAAGATAACAAAAACTGTATTAGAAATTCCATTTTTTCATCAATTAAAATGTCTTTCAATTCTAATTTTTTATAATATTACGAATAAATTGGAATATTATATGAAGCAGATTTTCGGTCAGCTTTTTTCTGCTGTTTAAAATCTGCTCCACCATTAATTTTTAATGAAATATACTATTCTTTATCTTCAAACTGGGATTTTAAATTTTCAAGTGCCTCTTTTACCGCTTCTGCCCTGGCTTTATTTTTAAATTCTTTTTCTTCAAGTTCGACTACAGATTTTCCGATCAACTCTTCGTCTTTTTTGAAGCGGGCAAAAACCGTTATACCACTCATTCTTTCGGCATCTATAATTGTCTCAGCATCATCACTTACCAGAAAAACAATAGTGCCGGCACTCAGCTTTCTGGAAACTTTACCAATACCCAGCTTCCCTTTCTTTTTCAGCTCTCTAATTCTTTTGCGGTAGTTGGAAATCTGCAGGAATGTAAACAGTGCCTGCATAACCCAGGCAATTATAATCAGAATTATTACTCTTACCCACATAAAATTCACACCTTTTCTGGTTAAGTGATTTTATTAAACATATTTAAAGAAATTCCTATTTAAATCTATAGTATAAGAATTTCCTTTTTAAACAGCCGCCAAACTTGCTCAGCAGACTCAACTATTTCTATTAAAACATTACTTTAGCCGGGAATTCCAGCAGATCTTTTATTTCTTTAAGAAATGCCGCAGCAGGTGCTCCTTCTACCAGTCTGTGATCAAAAGCAAGGCTCAGCCACATCATCGGTTTAATTGTAATTTCATCATCTACTACAACAGGTTTTTTCTTAATTGTTCCAACCCCAAGTATTCCACTCTGAGGAGCATTGATAATTGGTGTAAATATTTCTGTACCATACATGCCCAGATTGCTTATAGTTAGTGAACCACCTGTTATTTCGTCTGATTTCAGCTTGTTATTTCTGGCCTTTTCTACAAGTTCTTTTTTCTCTTTTACAATATTTTTTATATTCTTTGCTTCCAGATTTTTAAATACCGGAACTGTAAGCTTATCATCAACTGAAACTGCAAGCCCTATATTTACTCCTTCATTATGAACAACTTCTACATCATCTTCCATATATGCATTCATAATAGGATGTCTTTCCATAGCTGCAGCTACTATTTTAATCAGAAGATCGGTTATAGAGACTTTAAGTAAATCATCTTTCTGCATCTGATTCCAGCTATCTTTAAGTTCAATTATTTTTTCCATATTTACTTCACTTGTTACTGTCACATGGGGTATATCTGTCCAACTTTCTTTAACTTTTTTGGCACTGG
>JBNJGL010000036.1:14331-23825 GCA_051747745.1 Bacillota bacterium
AGCTATCTTTAAGTTCAATTATTTTTTCCATATTTACTTCACTTGTTACTGTCACATGGGGTATATCTGTCCAACTTTCTTTAACTTTTTTGGCACTGGACCTCCTAATACCGCTTAATTTTTCTCTGTATGCTTTAATTTCTGTTTCTTTTTCCATTTCTGCTATATAGTTTTCGATATCCTTTACTTCTATTACATTATTTTCTCCTGTTGGCTCAACTTTACGGAGATCTATATTTTTCTCTTCAGCAATTCTCCTTACAGCAGGTACTGTCTTTACTTTATCTGTTGTTATTTCATCTTTTAATTCTTTGTCAGCTTTTTCTGCTGGCTGTTCTTTTTGGGCTGCAGGAGTTTTTTTAGCTTCTTTATTTTCTGCAGCTTCTTCTTTATCTTCCTCTACTGCTTCTTTTTCTGCTTCCGCTTCGGATTTATCTTCCTTATCAGAGATTAAGTCTTCAATATCTTCTCCTTCTTCACCAATATATCCAATTACTTCAGTTACAGGTACAACATCATCTGCTTCATAGAATTTTTTAAGCAGAATACCAGATGCAGGAGCTTCAACCTCAAAATTGGTTTTATCACTGAGAACCTCTAATATTACTTCCCCTTCTTCAACTTCATCACCTTCATCCACCAGCCAGTTTACAATCTGACCTTCTTCCATGGTCATGCTGAGTTTGGGCATAATCAGCTCTTCTGCCATAATATTTATACCTCCTTATAATCTATCCTGACTTATATACTTATGTTATTTAGTTAATTTCATTACAGCATCTATAATTTTTTCTTCACTTGGAATAAATTCTTCCTCTAACACTGGAGAAAATGGTACCGGAGTATTCGGACCTGTAACTCGCTTAATCGGCTTTTCCAGATAATAGAATGCTTCACTGTCAGAAATTCTTGCCGCTATATCTCCACCAACTCCGCCTCTTCTTGGAGCTTCGTGAACTATAACTACCTTACCTGTTTTGCTTACAGATTTAACTATACTCTCCATGTCAAGTGGAACCAGTGTTCTTGGATCAAGTACTTCTGCATCCACTCCTTTTTCTGCAAGTGTTTCGGCAGCATTTAATGCTTTAAATACCATATGAGAAGTGGCTATTATAGTTACATCTTTTCCTTCTCTTTTTATATCTGCTTTTCCAAATGGAATTGTATATTCTTCTTCTGGAACTTCACCTTTTTCGCCATAACCTTTTTTATGTTCTACAAACATGACAGGATTGTCATCTCGAATCGCTGTTTTAAGTAACCCTTTTAGGTCATATGGAGTAGAAGGCATTACAACTTTGAGTCCGGGAATATGATAAAGCAGTGCTTCCAGGCTCTGAGTATGCTGTGCTCCAGCTTCTGCTGCTCCAGCCGGCATCCTCATTACAAATGGTGCATTCTGCTGGCCGCCAAACATATAGTGGATTTTCGCCCCCTGATTCATCAGCTGGTCAGAAGCAATAGTGACAAAGTCCATGAACATCATTTCTGCTACCGGACGCATTCCTAGCAGTGATGCTCCAACAGCAGCTCCTGCTATTGCGGCTTCAGAAATAGGAGTGTCTCTAACCCTATCTTCACCAAATTCTTCTACTAAATTACCTGTAACACCAAAAGCACCACCATAAACTCCAACATCTTCACCCATTATGAAGACATTTTCGTCTCTCTGCATCTCTTCACGAAGTGCTTCTCTTACTGCTTCTCTTCCTGTTATAACTCTCATTATAATTCCACCTCCCTATCTACATATACATCATCAAATATTTCTTCTTTGTCTGGATATGGACTTTCTTTTGCAAATTCAACTGCTTCTTTTACTTCAGCATCAACTTCATCTTTTATTTCTTTTATTTTATCTTCATCGAGCAAATTCTGTTCGATAAGTATCTGTTCAAAATTAGCGATTGGATCTCTTTCTTTCCATTCCTTTTCTTCTTCTTTTGTTCTGTAAACTCTGGCATCACTCTTAGAGTGGCCTTTCCAGCGATATGTTTCTGCAACTATCAGGCTGGGGCCGCCGTCATTTCTTGCTCTCTTAGCAGCTTCTACAACTGTATCATATACTTCTAAAGCTTTGTTTCCATCTACTCTAACACCTGGTATACCATAAGATTCTCCTCTTTTAGCCAGATCTTTAATCTTAAATGCTTTTTCTATCGAAGTGGACATTCCATACTGGTTATTTTCACAGACAAATACTACCGGAAGATTCCAGGCTGCTGCCAGGTTTGCGGCTTCGTGAAAAGCTCCCTGATTCATGGCTCCATCACCAAAAAAGTTAAGTACAACTTCATCACGGTTCTGCATCTTAAGCGCCAGAGCAGCTCCAACTGCTATTGGAATACCACCACCGACAATACCATTTGCACCTAAATTATTTGTGCTGGTATCAATAATGTGTAAAGAACCACCTTTACCTTTACAGGCACCTGTTTTTTTACCAAACAGTTCTGCCATCATTTCCTTAATATCAGATCCTTTTGCAATAGAGTGACCATGACCTCTGTGGGTACTGCTTATATAATCTTCATCCCGCAGGGCATTTATTGCTCCAACTGCGGTAGCTTCCTCACCAATATAAAGGTGAGTAGTACCGGTAATGTCACCTCTGGAAATAAACTGGTCCACTTTTCTTTCGAACTGCCTAATTCTCCACATATCTCTGTACATCTTTAATTTTTTCTCTTCAGACAATTCCATTGCCTTCACCTCCACGCGTTATTAACTTATTTTTTTACATTTGTTCTGTGGCATATCTTTTGTAAATCTATTTTAATAGTACCATCAGAAATTAGGTATGTCAAGGTAATCCCGATAATTTTTCTCAAAATTTCATCAATTCTTAATTGTGATTACAATCACTTGTACCAGGTACCAAAAGAGTCTTTGGTACCTGGTACAAAACGAGGGGGTTTGTACCCGGTACCATCATTTCGTTATAAAATACTTCCACATTAATCCGGAAATATCATCCGAGCCATTCCATTGTTTAAAAAAATCTGCTGTGATAATATTAATATAGAATAAATTAAGATAATTCCGAAAATATAATGGAGGATTAATTATGCATCTGGCATATGAAAGATTAAATAAAATTGTTTGTATACTTCTTCAATCAGATTCTCCTATTACCATACAGTCTCTTGCAGATGAATTAAATATATCGCGCCGTACAGTTCGAAAGGATCTCAAAGAACTGCAGAAATTTTTGGAGAAAAACGGATTTAAACTTATTAAAAAACCTAATGTCGGTGTCTGGCTGGAACTTAATGATAATGAACGAGAATTGTTCCAGAATGAGCTGCTGAATAATCTTCAAAACACCAAACAGCTTACACCCAAGCAGAGACAGAATTATATTCTTAAATTGATTTTTGAAGACAGCGGTTATTCCGTAAATGACCTTTCCAGGCAGCTGTATGTTTCCGATGCAACTATTTACAAGGATTTAAAAGAAATAAGAGAATGGCTGAAGAAATATGATCTGCAGCTTATAAAAAATGAGGATGGTTTAAATATAGAAGGTAAGGAAAAAAACTGGCGCAAATTCACAGCAGAGCTTCTGGTCAAAGTTCAGGATGAAAATATTTTGAATAATTTTTTGAGTGTAAATAAAGATAATTCCCGCATAGATCATTCAGTCTACAGCTCTCTAAAAGATCTTTTTACAAATGTAAATATGGATAGATTGATTGAAGTACTAGAAAATATCTTAATTGAAGTTGAAAGAGAACTCGATTTTTCATTTACAGATCAGACTTTTAATGGACTGATTATACATACAGCCATCAGTTTAGAGAGATTGAAGGAAGACAAAAATATTATAATGGATAAAAATAGTTTAAAAAATCTTAAATACAAAGAAGAATACAAAATAGCCAATTTTATAGCTGAAAAGATAGACGAAAAGCTTAATATTCAGCTTCCAGAATCAGAAGTCGGATATATGTGTCTCCATATTCTTGGTTCTAAATCTCTCAAAAATGTTGATACAGATAACCTGGATGATCTACTCAAAACTGTTGATCGAGAAATTATTGAAACTGCAAACAGTATTATAGAAATGTCGGAAGATATATTAAATGTTAGTCTGCAGAATGACCGAAAACTTTTTACAGGACTTATTCTGCATTTAAGACCGGCAGTCAACCGGCTTAGATATGGGCTGAGCCTGCGCAATCCACTACTTGAGAATATAAAAAAGAATTATCCTAATGTTTTTGGAGCAGCCTGGGCTACAAGTATAATCTTTAAAGAAAAGCTCAATCTGCAGATTAAGGAAGAAGAAGTTGCCTACATTGCTCTTCATCTGGGAGCCGCACTGGAGCGAAAAAAAAGAACTGTCAATCTGCTGCTTGTCTGCGGAAGTGGAATAGGCACTGCACAGCTTTTAGCTTCCAAGCTGCAGGAAAACTTTGTCAATATCAATATTATTGATTCTATATCACTGCACAGTTTGAAAAACTACAGCCTAAAAGGTATTGATTTAATTATAAGTACTGTACCGGCAAGATTTGAAGAAAAACCATTTATACAGGTTAATCCACTTCTTTTAGAAGAAGACGTTAAAAAAATAAAAAATGAACTCAATCAAATCAAAAGCAAAAACAGCATAAATGAGCTTGCACAAATTGAAAACTCTCTATTTGACAGGAAACTTATTTTTCTTGATTTGAATATTAAATCTAAAGAAAAACTTCTCAATTTTCTAATAGATAAACTGGTAGAAAGAAAAATCGTAGAAGAAGAGTTCAGCCGATCTGTATTTGCAAGAGAAGATCTTACTTCAACAGAAATAACCAAAGGTATGGCTATCCCACATGGAGATAACGAATTTGTACTAAAATCTCGTGTAGCTATTGCCAGACTAAAAAAAGGTATCAAATGGGGCGATGATTCTAATAATGTTAATATGATATTTCTGCTTGCTTTAGAAGATAAATCTAAAGCAAAAAAATTCTTCAGAGTCTTTAACCTTCTGGTAAAAGATGAGCAATTTTTTGAAAATATACTCAGTGCAGGCTCTGCAGAGCAGATATACAGTTTGCTGTCAAAAAATACTTTTTAAGTATATTATATTCATCTTTTACTGCTGCATCCAGGATTTATATTTATTCTTAAATTTAAAAATTATATTATTTGCCAAAAAGGAGAGATGGGAATTATGAAAAAGAATTCAACACTACTGAATATTGATAGTATGGTGGAAAAAGATTTGATACTTATAAATGATCAATCTAAAACACAGGAAGAACTTTTCAAAAAAGTATCTGAAATTTTAATGAAAAAAAATATAGTTAAAGAAAGTTACTATAATGCACTGCTTGAGAGAGAATCTATTTTCCCTACCGGTATAAATACAGAACCAATTAATGTGGCTATACCTCATACAGATAATAAACATATCAAAAGAGCCTCTTTAATGATTGTTAAAATGGACAATCCTATTACCTTTAAACAGATGGATGACAAAAATAACGAAGTTAATGTTGAGGTTATCTTCTTTCTCCTGATTGATGAAAAGGAAAAGCAGAGTAAATTTTTAAGCAAGCTGATTATGGCTTTTCAGAATTCTAGCTTTCTAAAATCTATCAAAAATTCTGAGAATAAAGATGAGATACTTAATTTAGTTAAGGAGAATCTGCAGTAAATCTCATCTATAATAACAGGATATTTTGTCTTTTACAAATTCTTATTTTTGAAAAAAGGAGGTGAATTTGAGTGAAAAAAAATATTTTGCTTGTCTGTGGTACTGGTATTGCAACATCGACTGTAGTAGGAGAAAAGATAAAAGAAATTGCAAAAGAGAATAATTTCGATGTCAATATCAATCAGGTTAAAGTTACTGAAGCCAAGAGTCATCTCGAAGATAATAAAGTAGATTTACTTATTGCTACTACTCAGCTTCCTTTTGAAGTTGATGTTCCTTATGTAAAAGGACTTCCTTTTATTAGTGGTGTTGGAGAAGAAGAAGTAATAGAAGAAGTTAAAAATATCTTGAAGGACTAGACTAAAGGAGGAAATATAATGCAAGCTGCTATTCAGTATGTACTTGATTTAGGGGCACAAGTTTTTCTGCCAATTATAATCTTTATTATGGGACTAATTTTTAAACAGAAACCTGGAAAAGCCTTTAAATCAGGATTATTAATAGGTATTGGTTTTGTTGGTATTAATCTTGTACTTAACTTACTGGTGAGCAATCTTGGCCCTGCAGCAAAGGCTATGATTGATAATTTTGGGGTTTCTCTCAATATTATTGATGTAGGCTGGCCCGCTTCAGCAGCGATTGCCTATGGTACCAAAGTAGGAGCATTTGTTATACCAATTGTACTTCTGGTCAATGTTGTTATGATTTTCTTTAAGCTTACTAAAACCTTAAATGTTGATATCTGGAACTACTGGCATTTTGCTTTTACCGGTTCTTTAGTAGCTACTGTTACTAACAGTTTAACCTGGGGTCTCGTTACTGCTGCCCTCAATGCAGCAATTGTGCTTGTTCTGGCAGACTGGACAGCTCCCATGGTGCAGAAATTCTACAACATACCCAATATATCTCTACCACACGGATTTTCAGCAGCATATGTACCAATTGCAATACCTTTAAATGCTATGATAGATAAAATACCTGTAATAAATGATATTGAACTTGATCCAGAAACAATACAGGAGAAATTTGGTGTTTTTGGTGAACCGATCTTTATGGGCCTTGTATTAGGAATTATTGTAGGTATGCTGGCCCAGTACAGTACTCCAGAAATATTGAATCTTGGTGTTACAATGGCCGCTGTTATGCTTCTGTTCCCCAGAGTGGTTAAAATTCTTATGGAAGGTCTGACACCTCTATCTGAATCAGCAAAAAAATATATGCGCGAAAAGTTCCAGGACAGAGAATTCTATATAGGACTTGATTCTGCAATTGCTATAGGTCATCCAAGTGCTATTTCTACAGCTCTTATCCTGGTCCCACTTACAATCTTTTTAGCTGTAATTATACCAGGTAATAGTGTACTTCCATTTGGAGACCTGGCAACTCTACCATTTATGGTTGTAATGATTATTCCGATTACAAAAGGTAATATCTTTAGATCAACTTTAATCGGATCTATCGTCATCGGTGTTGGACTGCTTATAGCCACCAACCTGGCGCCAATGATCACATCTGCAGCTAAAACAACTTCTTTTGAATTCCCAGAAGGAGCAAATATTATTTCCAGTATATGTGATGGTGGTAATCCTCTTACCTGGTTGATAGTTAAATTCATGAACCTGGGTATATTTGGAGTTGGACTGATTGCAATAGCTGTTGTTGGCTTTGGATATTATGTATATAGAAATGTAGGTACTTCCGCATAATTAAAATTATATTATCTTTGTAGTGTAAATAATATCTCTTAACAGATTAGCCATATTTAAATAAACATTTTGGCTAATCTGTTCATATTTTTTAATTATAAAGAAAAATATTTTTATTTTATACAAACACAGCAAAAATCAGGGCCCTTTTTAGGGCCTTATATTTTTAAATATTTTTTTGCTGCAGCAATCTTAAATATTTGCATAAAAAATGCAAATACGATAGATATATTAAAGGAAATAGGGAGGTAAATTTAAAATGCCTTATAACAGAGAGGATATCCTCACCAAAGTTTATGATCTCGGCCACCACTATGAAGCTACCATACACGGCTGTGCTCAATCTACTATTCTGGCACTCAAGCATTTTTTTGAAATTGATGATATCATCTTTAAATCAGCAAATTCTCTTTCTGGCGGAATTGCAGAAGGAAGTAAAGGAAGCTGTGGTGCTTTTCTGGCAGGTGCTTTAACATTTAGCTATTTTTTTGGTAGAGATGTAAATTCTATTGATCAGAGCGGCAGCAGTTTTAAGGATAAAGAACTGACTAGAAAACTGCGTCAAAAATTTATAGAAAAATATAATGGAGAACGGTGTGAACAAATACAGACAGACATATTTGACAGATCATTTGATATGCTGACAGATAAAGGAAAAAAAGAAATGGAAGCAGCAGGTGGACATGATGATAAATGTACCTCTGTGGTAGGAAATGCAGCTGTTTGGACTGCAGAAATTCTTCTTGATGAAGGAGTCCCGCTGAAATAAATAGGTACCGGGTACAAAAAGCCCATTTTGTACCCGGTACAAGTGATACCAGTGATATTTTGCACAAATTAAATTCTTGACAGGATTAATAAACTATGTTAAAGTATTAAAAAACAAATAAACTTATCAAGAGTGGTGGAGGGACTGGCCCTGTGAAGCCCGGCAACCAGCAGCCAACATACTGCCCGGTGCCAATTCCAGATGGATTATTCCTGAAGATAAGGAGTATGTAATTTATCCCACTTCTACTTTTAGGAGCTGGGATTTTTGTTTTTAAAAATAATATTCAGGAGGGAAATTAAATGAGTTTAGAATTTGATACTTTAGCAGTACATGCAGGTTATAAACCAGGAGAAAACAAAAAATCAGCAACACTTCCTATTTATCAGACATCATCTTATCTATTTGAAAGTACAGAACATGCAGCAGATCTTTTTGCTCTAAAAGAAAATGGCGATATTTACACAAGAATTCAAAATCCAACCAATTCGGTTCTGGAAGAAAGAATTGCAGCTTTGGAAGGTGGAGTCGGTGCTTTAGCTCTTTCCTCAGGGCAGGCGGCAGAAGTTATTGCTCTCTTAACTATCTGTAATCAGGGAGATCATATTGTAAGTGGGAGTGCAATCTATGGTGGAACCCATAATCTCTTTAAACATACTTTTAAAAAAATGGGTATAGATGTAAGCTTTATTGATACAGAAAATCCAGAAAGCTTTGAAAAAGCAGTCAGAGATAATACAAAAGCTTTTTACTTAGAAACTATTGGCAACCCATCTTTGACAGTGCCTGATTTAGAAAAAATAGCAGAAATTGCTCATCAAAATGGGTTGCCGCTAATAGTGGACAATACTCTCGCCTCACCATATCTCTGCAGACCTTTTGAGTATGGAGCAGATATTGTTCTTCATTCTACAACAAAATATATTTCTGGTAATGGTAATTCTATCGGTGGCGTAATAGTTGACAGCGGTAATTTTGACTGGGACACAGGCAGATTTCCAGGTTTAGTAGAACCAGATCCCAGCTACCATGGAGTAAAGTTTCAGGAAGAGTTCGGAGAAGCAGCTTATATTATTAAAGCAAGAGTACAGCTGCTTAGAGATTTAGGAAGTGCACCAAGTCCATTTAACTCATTTTTAACCGCAGCCGGTTTGGAAACACTAAGCCTCAGAATGGAAAAACATTCACAGAATGCACTTAAGACAGCGAAATTTCTGCAGGAAGATGAGAGAGTCGAATGGGTCAGCTATCCAGGACTTAAAAGTCACAGCACATATAAAAATGCAGAAAAATATCTGAACAATGGCTATGGTGGTATGATTGCATTTGGTGTAAAAGGTGGGAAAAAAGCTGCTGAAAAATT
>JBNJGL010000037.1:0-23268 GCA_051747745.1 Bacillota bacterium
TAATAGTCTAAGTGCCTGAGTGCCTATATTAGCATAATGCTAGGATTATACTATTGAAATGTATAGTCGGCTATCTCAGGAGGGCTGATGGCACAGCCTAAAGTCGAAGACAAATTGGGCTACTAGAAATAGACTGCCTTCTAATCATTCGACAACCTCGTGACGGCCTTGATGGCCTAATGCCGAAACTATCATTGCATAATATAAAAGAGAGTTTCGGTGAAAGTTCCTTTCAGGAATCCTCGTTCGTGAGTTTGCGAACGGGCGGGGAGGATGTCAACTGAGAAATTATTGTATTGTCATACTGCCAGTCCATAAGCTGTTTTAATTTGCCCATTCTTTTAGCTTCACCTGCAGCTAATATAACAGCACTAAACATTTTTATCTCCTTTTTCAACCCAGATAGAATATCCCTCTCCAGAAGTACCTTTAACCAGAAATTCCCCATCTGCATTTTCATCAGTCCAGACTGTTTTTTCAATATTTCCGGTAAAATCATAATATTCAGTACTGGCTTTGCCAGAATTTACTTTCTTTTTGATTATATTTCCATCATCATGCTGAGTAATCATCATCACCAGACCACTGCCCTGATGATCTTCATCTCCTGCTCTAATATAAGAATAAGTATTTTCATCATTGCTTTCACTTTCATAAGCATCACCATAGGCAAACTTTTTTCGTGCTTCAATTATCTTATCTATTTTTTCCTTCATACCTCTATTGTAATAATCTTTCCAAAAAATAACCGGTATTCCTTCTCGCCGCATCAATATATACGTATATGCCTGATATTTTCTGTTACTAATTGAAATCGTTCCATATTCATTTTTACCATCTCTATCTGTATCATGATTATCTACAAATGTCACCGCTCGTGAGCCGAAATCTGTATTAATCAGTCCTCTATTACCCAGCCAGCGCATATCTAAATTACCATTCACCATTTCTACAAAAGCTTCTCTCAGGGGGAAATCAAATACATTGAGTCTGTCACTATTAACCTCTTGAAGGTAATTTTTTAATGTTTCTATATCATTTACCCATGATTCGCCAATATATAAAAGATCTTTCTGGGAAGACTTTTCTGTCTCTTTTATGAAATTTTCAAGAAAACTATTATCAACGTGTTTACTTGCATCAAAACGAAAACCATCAAAATCAATATCGTTTATAATCCATATACCCCAGTTAATAACATCTTCTCTCACTGACTGGTTTGCATAATCAAGATCCGCTCCCATCAGATAGTCATCTTCAAAAGAATTATCCCAGCTTTTATGTTTAAACAAAAATTCTCCCTCTTCTTTACTTCTCTCATTCCAGTCAACACCATCAAAATTACTCCAATCGAGACGGAGGCTGCTGTATTTACCATTTCGGTTGGGAAAATCAAATTTTGTCCAGACTTCCGCTTTTTCTCCATCCTTCAGGGTAACAGTCTCTTTTTTATCAGCACCCATACGGTGGTTTAATACTGCATCATAAATAACTTTAATATCTTTACTGTGCAGAGCTTTGATTGCTCTATCCAGATCATCTTTATTTCCATATTTTGTTCTTATATTTCCTTTTTGATCAAATTCTCCCAGATCCCAGAGGTCATATGTCCCATAGCCTACATCAAGAGCCCCGGCAGCTCCTTTATTTGCAGGAGGAAACCAGATAAAATCAAAACCGCTTTCTTTAAATTCTGATGCTCGATCTGCAATAAGATTCCATAATTCTGCTTCTTCAGAAAAATCTTCTGCATATCTGCCGGTATTCATTTCCCAGTAAAATGCCTGCATTATTATTGGATTTTCCATAATAATCCCTCAACTTTTCTATTTCTAATTTTATCAATCGATTTCAAATTAGACTCTAATTCAAAATAATCTAACAGCACAGGTTTTGAAAACCCCCCCAAAATTTGGGGGAGCTGTAGATATCTTTTTAATTAAATAAAAAATATAAGACAAATACAAAGCCAAGAATATATACCAGCCAGTGCACATCTTTACCTTTTCCGGTAAATAGTTTGACCAGTGGATATACTATAAAACCTAAAGCAATACCGTTTGAGATAGAATAAGTAAGCGGCATTGCTATCATAGCTACAAAGGCAGGCAGAATCTCTGTAAAATCATCCCAGTCCAGCTTTGTAATATTTGTCATCATCATTGTTCCTACTACAATTAATGCAGGAGCTGTAGCTGCACCTGGAACTATACTGATTAATGGTTTGAAAAATAATGATAAAAAGAACAATATAGAAACAACAACACCTGTTAAACCTGTACGTCCTCCTTCTGCTACACCAGAAGCAGATTCTACATATGTTGTAACAGTACTTGTACCAAACAAAGCCCCACCTGTTGTACCAATAGCATCAGCTAAAAGAGCTCTACTGGCTTTAGGAAGGTCTCCGTTTTCGTCCAAATATCCAGCCTGCTGACTTACACCCACTAAAGTTCCAGCTGTATCAAACATATCTACAAATAAGAATGAAAGAAGTACCCCTATCATACCAAAACTTAAAGCAGAACCAATATCCAGCTGTAATAATACTTCTGACCAATCAGACATCTGTGGCACTGCAATTACTCCTTCAAGTCTGGGAGTTACTCCATTAATCCAGCCGAAAGCTGTTGAAGCTAAAATACCCCAGAGAAGAGAACCTTTAACATTTTTAGCATGTAAAATACCAGTAACAACCAGTCCAAATAATGCGACTAACCCGGATCCTTTTAGCACAGTTCCCATAGCAACAAGTGTTGCCTGGTCGGCTACTACTATACCGGCATTCTGAAGACCTATAAAAGCAATAAATAGACCAATACCGGTACTGATACCTGTCTTTAAAGCCATCGGAATACTGTTAACAATCATTTCTCTTACCGGGGTAACACTTAAAATAATAAAAATAATACCTTCCAAAAATATAATTCCCAGTGCTGCCTGCCATGTAACACCCATTCCTAAGACTACAGAATATGCAAAAAATGCATTTAATCCCATTCCAGAAGCTAAAGCAAAAGGATAATTTGTCAGTGCTGCCATTGCAAGAGTACCAAGCATTGCCCCCATAATTGTTGCAATAAATACACCATCAAAAGGCATCCCCGCTGCTTCTAAAATTGATGGATTAACAAAAATAATATATGCCATTGTCATAAATGTTGTTATACCGGCAATTACCTCTGTCTTTACATCTGTATTATTCTTTTTTAATTTAAATATATTATCCAGAAATCCCTGTTCTTCCATTAAATTTTACCTCCTTTTATCCTCAACTACTTAAACAATTTAACTACTCTTATTTTCACCTCCTGTTTTTAAATATCTTTAATCAGAGGAACATTTTTAAATTTAGAAACAGAAAAAAGCCCCTGATCTGTTAACTTAAGTTCTGGTATTACTGTGAGTGCCATAAAAGATAAAGTCATAAATGGGCCTTCCCTTGTAACACCTAAAGAAGCTGCTAAATTTCGCAGTTTTTCAAGCTTTTCTGCAACATTTTTTAGAGATTTGACGGCCATTAAACCTGCCACAGGCAGGGGAAGGCTGTCTATTAATTTACCATCAGCAATAATCACTATTCCCCCCTGCATTTTTTGCAGTTCTTTAACAGCTGTATACATATCACTCTTTTTAAGACCGGCCACAATGATATTATGAGCATCATGACCAATAGATGTTGCAACAGCTCCTTCTCTGAGTCCAAAGCCTCTTAAAAGCCCTATTCCAACATTACCGCTTTTATGATGTCTTTCTACTACAGCTAATTTAACAAGATTGTGACCTATCAGTTCTGTTATTGGAGGTTCTCCACTATAATTTGCTTCAGTTATATATTCACCTTCACAGGTTACTATCTTATCTTTTAATAATTCTATAACACGGTAAATTTTCCCTGCAGGAAGCACAAAATTTTCCTTTTTTACAGCAGCTATATTAATAGAATTAAAGATTTTATCTTTAATTTCTGGATTTATATCTTTTTTAAAATCTAAGTTTTTATCAGAGGTTTCATCCTTGGTTTTTATAAGTGTTCCATTTTCAGCAATTAAACATCCGTCTTTATATACAGATTTTATATTCAAATCAATTAAATTATCTATTAAAAGTAAATCAGCTTTATATCCTGGAGCAAGTGCTCCTAGATCCTTAAAACCAAGAGCCTGGGCAGCATTAATTGTTGCCATCCTTATAGAGCGGAGTGGAGATAATCCATACTGAACTGCTTTTTTCACTGCAAAATTTATATGTCCTTCTTTTATTAAATCTCCTGGGTGGCGGTCATCAGTAGCAAAAAAGAACCGGCTGCAGTTGCTGTCATTTACTGCCGGAAGTAAGTTAATTAAATCTCGAGTTACAGAACCTTCGCGAATCATGATATACATACCTTTAGAAACTTTTTCTAAAGCTTCTTCAGCAGTAGTTGCCTCGTGATCAGCCTGTATACCTGCAAGTAAATAAGCATTTAGATCTTTTCCCAGTAAACCAGGAGCATGTCCATCTATAAAGTGGTCTTCCGATATTTTTATCTTTTCCCATATTTCTTTTTCTCCATTTATTACCGAAGGGTAATCCATTACCTCTCCCAGACCAAAAATACCTTTTTCTTTATAGAGAGGGGATAAATCTTCAGCAGTCAATTCTGCACCAGAGTTTTCGAATCTGCTTGCCGGTACACATGAAGGTAGCATTAAATTAAAGTTCCACGGCTGTTTTAATCCCTGTTTTAACATATATTTAATGCCCGGAATTCCAGCCACATTGGCAATTTCATGTGGATCTGCAACAATTGTAGTTGTCCCTCTGGGTATAACTACACGGGCAAATTCTCCTACATCAGTCATCGCACTTTCAAGATGGAGGTGGGCATCAATAAAACCAGGGGTTATTATCTTTCCCCCAAGGTCTACCTCCTCGACCCCTTCATAATCACCTATACCTAAAATTATGCCAGAGGAAATTGCCAGGTCAGCTCTAATCAATCTTTCATTAAAAACATCCAGTATCAGGCCATTCTTAAAAACAACTTCTGCCTTAACTTCACCTTTAGCCTGTTTTAATAATTCACGCTTCTGCAAAAAAATCCCCCCTCCACCTTAAAGTTTTTATATTACAAATCTTCAATCAATATTCCGCTTGTTATTTAATTTATTAAATTTTAATTTATTCCCCAGCTTTTAAAAAATTCAAATATATTATAATAAGGGGTCTTGAAATTTTATATATTACGCTGAAAGAAGGGAAATACTACTTTTAAAGTTTTCATAAATTTAGATTTTTATAATTTCATTTCAAAGAAAATGCATTAAAGCTTTAATGCATCAAAATTACATCTTGTAACACAGAGGCCGCATCCTGCACATTTATCTTTATCAATAACAATTATATTCTCATCATCCAGATAATTTGCATTGTAGACACAGCTTGTAATACAGAGTCTGCAGCCTGTACAGTTTTCTCTAATTATCTGTGGAACTTTTGTTTCAAATTTTGCCTTATTAGTTATTTTTTTCTGGGCCAGCCCTCTTATTTCAGCAAGGCTTTTGTACCCATGTTTATCAAGATATTCTTCAATTTCAGCAGCTATCTTTCCATATACAGATGGCCCCCTCAGTATAGCAGCAGTACAAACCTGAACAGCTTCTGCCCCGGCCATTATCATTTTTACTGCATCTTCTCCTTTAGATATACCGCCAACAGCCAGAACAGGAATATCAACAGCATTAACTGCCTCATAGACAGCTCTTAGTGCAAGAGGAAAAATTGCTTCACCAGACAGCCAGCCATATCCATTTTCACTTCCCATAAGAGGTCTGCCTGTTTTAATATCAAAATCCAGAGTTGGACCAAATGAGTTTATCAAAACTAACCCATCTGCTCCGGCTTTTTCTGCAGCTTTCGCAAATTTTGGAATATCTATCTGTGGGCTCAATTTGACCATTACAGGCAGATTTGTAGCCCGTTTTGCCGCTTTTATACTTTCTACAACTGGAGAAGTATCACTTCCTAAATAATGTGTGGAAAGCTCCAGAGCATCAGCATATTCCTCAACTTCTGCAGATAGTTTTTCTATCTCATCTGCTGTATAACCAAGACCAACAATAACAGGTAGTTTTGTCTTTCTAACTGCAGGATATTCATCTTTAAGCCATTTTTCAGGTGGAAGTTCAGACCAGAGTTCTGTATTCATAAACCCACCTCTTACCTGCGCCATATTAGGACGTGGTACCTGAGCAGCTTTTGTTGATATTGTTTTTGTTACAATAGCTCCAGCACCACCTGCTGCAGCTGCAGCAGCAGCCTTACCATCTTTGACCGGTGGTCCAGCAGCAGGCATAACTGGATTTTTCATCTCCATTCCAAATAACTTAACACTGATATCAGCCATAATTTAACACCTCTTTTAGTATTTTTAAGAATTTTATAAAAATTTTATCCCTGTTTTCTTCTTTAACTCTAAATATTTTAATATTATCTAATTTTCTTATTTCATTTAAAAATTCATTTTCCTCATCTTTAATTATACCAATAGAAATTTTTTCACTTTTTAGAATCTCAATTACTTTATTTCTGAATTTTTTTGCTTTTAATTCAAACCTGCCCAGCTCATCCATTAAAACAGGTTCTTTACAGTTTTCCAGCAGTTCTAATCCATATGTTTCGAAAATTTCTGGTCTGATTATAAAATTAGAATCTGTATCTTTCCTAAAAGCAAAAGTATTATCTTCATTTTTGTTTTTTGCATCAATTTCTACAAATTTTTGTCCGGATAGCAGGAAAAAAGCGGTACAGCTTCCTGCAGCTGTTTTTTCTCTCCCGACAGTAAAACCGCCGGGAGTTATTTTTAATTTTAATAAAGCTTTTTTTATAATAGTACTTTTCCCTGCACCTTTTTTTCCTGTTAAAAATATATTATTTATTTTCTTCATCTTTATTTTTTAACGCTTTTTTTATTTTAGAAGGAGTTATCGGTAATTCATAAAATCGAACTCCAATTGCATCATAAACAGCATTTGCAATAGCAGGGGAGGCAGCAATTAAAGTTGGTTCTCCCACACCTTTTGCACCAAAAGGTCCTTCAGAATCTTCATCTTCTATAAGGTGGTGCTCAAATTTAGGTATATCAACACTTGTCGGCACCAGATAGTCTGTCATGCCGGCATTAAGAGTTTTTCCATCTCTGATAACCTGTTCTTCCATAACAGCCATACCCATACCCTGGGCAGTTCCTCCTTCAATCTGCCCTTCTACATTTTTAGGATTAATGGCTTTGCCGAGATCCAGTGCGGAGTAAACATTAAGGACATCTATTATACCGGTATCTGTATCTACTTCTATTTCAATAACCTGTGTCAAAAATGTATAAGCAACATAGACTTTATCAGCCTGTCCTGTATTTTCATCCGGTTTATAAGTTACAGGAAAGAAACTTGCTTCAGCTTCTAATTTATTTCCTGACTCTTTTACCCTTCGGGCCAGATCCCAGTAAGTTATATAATCATCAGGATCATCATAGAGAAACACCTTCCCGTTTTCTACTCCTAATTCTGGATGATTGCTCCTGAATTCAATACTTCCGTAATGGTAAATATTTGCCAGAAGCTCTTCGGCTGCCTTTTTTACAGCATTCCCGGTAAAATATGTCTGCCTTGTCGCTGAAGTTGATCCTGAGTTTTTAGTTTTATGAGTATCTCCCTGTATTACTTCAAAATATTCCGGATTTGTTCTGAGAATTTCTGCAGCTATCTGTATAACGGTAGTAATTACTCCCTGTCCTACATCTGCTGCTGCAGTTTTTATCTGTATTCTCTCATCTTCCATTATTTCTATAGAGGCAATAGAATGATCTGGAAAACCCTCTCCATATCCAAATCCAAACATTATTGATGCCATTCCTTTTCCATATTTCTTCATTTTCTATTACCTCCCTTCCAGCCGCTCATCTCTACTGCTGATTCTATTGTTTCTCTGGCATTTACACTGTGGTTGAGCTGCTGTCCATTTGGAGTTATTGACCCTATCTCATATATATTTTGCTTTCTAAACTCTGCTGAATCCATACCAAGCTTTTCGGCAATAATATCCATCTGTGATTCATAGGCAAAAGCAGCCTGTGTTGTTCCAAATCCTCTCATTGCTCCACAGTAAGTATTATTTGTGTATACTGCATGAGAAACACCTCTCACATTCTCACAATTGTAAGGGCCAGTACAGTGGTACATTCCCTTATGGACTACAGCTGGCCCACTTGAAGCATATGCCCCAGTATCTCCAATAAATTTTGTTTCCCAGGCCTGGAGATATCCATCTTTACTAACACCTGTTTTTGCATAAATTGTAATCGGATGTCTTTTGGACTGGGTAATCATCGATTCTTCTCTCGTATAGGTAAATTTAACCGGTCTACCGGTTCTCATGGCGGCAATAGCTAGGTGAATATGAACAGATACATCCTCTTTTTTACCAAATGCACCACCAATTGTAGGCTGAATAATCCTTACCTGATTTTTAGCCATCCTTAGAGACTGTGCTACATCTGCCTGAGTATCATGGAGCCACTGAGTTGAGGCCCAGATATTTATAACTCCTTTTCTCTCATCATAAAAAGCCACACCTGATTCATTCTGCATAGGCAGCTGATCTATAAATTGAGTCTGATATTTATTTTCGACAATAATATCAGAATTAGCAAATCCTTTTTCTACATCACCTTTATCTAAATGATGTGTTATTAGTATATTACCATCTGGATGAATTGCAGGAGCATCATCTTCCATCGCCCTAAAGGGGTCTGTTATAACTTCCATTTCTTTGACTTTTACTTTAATTAAATCTCTTGCTTTCTTGGCAGCCTCTTTATTTTCTGCAACCACAACTGCAAGAGCATCACCTAAATACCTCATCTTTTCCCCGACTGCAATAAGTACGGGCTGATCGCGGACAATTAATCCATACTGCCTTACTTCGGGTATGTCTTCTGCAGTAATAATATCTACTACACCGGAAACCTTAAGGGCTTTACTAATATCAATATCTTTTAAGATTGCATGAGGATGAACCGCCCTTTTGACTTTTATATAAAGCATATCATCAAAACTAATATCATCCGGATAAACAGCATCACCTGTTACTTTATCCCATGCATCTGCTTTTAAAACATTGTGTCCTACAAATCGTTTGCTTTTCTTTTTTCCTTCTGTGGAACATCTTGTTTTATGTTTGCAGTAATAATCTTTTACATTATATTTTTTACCCATCCTGATCACTCTCCCGGCCATCAATCTTTTCAGCAGCCATCATTACCGCATCAATTATTTTTGCATAACCTGTACAGCGGCAGATATTACCTGATAGCCCAAGACGAATTTCTTTTTCAGCAGGATGAGAATTTTCATCCAGCAGTTTTTTGCTGGCCAGAACCATACCTGGAATACAGAAACCACACTGAACTGCACCTGCTTCAACAAAAGCTTCCTGTATGGGATGAAGATTTTCCCTGCTGCCCATCCCTTCTATTGTCAAAATTTCTGATCCATCCGCCTGAGGAGCAGGAACAAGGCATGATGCCACAAGTTCACCGTCCATAATTACTGTACAGGCACCACATTCTCCTTTTCCACATCCTTCTTTTGTACCAGTTAAACCGAGGTCTTCTCGTAAAAGATCAAGCAGGCGTGTATAGGGAGTAATTTCAACTTCTCTCTGCTGTCCATTAACTGTTAAAGATATTTTCACTACCCACTCACCCTCTCTTTTTCTATTTTTTCCAGTGCATTTATCATAATATCTGCTGCTACATCTTCCCTGTATTCTTTTGTTCCTCTCAGATCATCTATTGGAGAAATACTTTTTTTAACTTCAGCAGCTATTTCCTGATAATCAAGTTGAGACATTTTTTTATTTAACATTTTTTCTTCTATTTTTTTCAGTCTTATGGGCACAGGAGCAGCTGAACCTGCTGCCAGACCGGCACTTTTTATTAAATCATTTTCAAATTCTAAAACAAGGCTTAAGGTTAAAGTTGAAATTACAAGTGCTTTTCTCCTGCCGATCTTTTTCCAGTAAGAATAAACTTCAAAATCTGAAATGGGAATTTCTATCCCTGTAAGAAGTTCATTATCTTTTAAAATATTTTTTTTGGGACCTGTAAAGAATTCCTCAGCTTCAGCAATTCTGCTTTTCTTTCGAGAAGATAGGTGAAATTTAGCTTTATAGGCAAGCAGTGGAGCCAGAAGATCTCCAGCAGGAGAAGAAGTACATATATTCCCACCTATAGTACCCCTGCTTCTTATCTGTGGTGAACCCACTTCTAAAGCTGCTGCACTGAGTGCTGAAAAATATTTATTAATTAAATCTGATTTCATAATTTCAAGGTGTGTAACAAGTGGACCTATAAAAACACTTTTTTCTTTTTTTTCTATCTTTTTAAAATTTTCAATTCGACTTATATCAAGCCAGTTTTTTATTTCATGAAGTTTTTCGTTGTATTGAACAAAAAGATCTGTTGCACCAGCCACTACACTAACTTCATTTTTATATTTATCTCTAATCTCCAGTGCTTTTTCTAAAGATCCGGGCCGAAAATAATTCTTAAAATCTGTTCCAGAAATCTGCTGATTGTTTTCTTGTTTTATAAGCGATTTTTTCATAATCCAGTATCTTCACCTCCTGATTTTCCATCAAAAACTTACCACCAACAATTGTAGTATCTACCATTCCTCCATTAATACCAAATAAAATATGTGCAAAACTGTTATCTGAATTAATTTCTGTAGGAGGGTCATAATTTACAGCAATAATATCCGCAGCTGCTCCTTTTTTTAATACACCAAGTTCCTGTCCAAAAGTTTTTTCTGCAATTAAAGCATTATTTTTAAAGACCATTTCTGGTATTTCAGACCAGCCCGGTCGGGGATCTCTACTTCCATGTTTAATAAGCAGATTAGCAACCTTTAAACTTTCAAACATATCTGTGGTATAGCCATCTGTACCCAGACCAACTGTCAGACCCTTTTCCATAGCTTCTTTAACCGGTGATAGGCCAACAGCATTACTCATATTTGATTCTGGATTATGAATTAGATATGAACCACTGTCTCTTAAAATCTCCATTTCTTCTTCCTGAAGATAAACTCCATGTACTGCGATTGTTCCACTGCGCCATATATTATATTTATCCAGCCTTTTTACAACACCATTAAAACCTCTAAAACGGCTGTCTTCTAAGTCCGCTCTTCCTTCAGCAGCATGAATATGGAATGATGAATTATATTTATCTGCCATATTTTGTGCCTCAACCAGAGTTTTATCCTCAAGTGTAAAAGATGCGTGCAAACCGATTCTGGAGGAAAGGTAGGGGTCTTTTTCTGTTTCTTTTAAAAATCTTTCACTTTCACGTAGTGATTTGAGAGACTGTTCTTTACCATTTCTATCAGAAATTTCGAAAGCTAAATCTGCTCTAATACCGCTTTCTCTTACAGCATCAGCTATTATACTGAGACTTTGATCAATCTTTCCATAACTTGCATGATGATCAAAAATAGCTGTTGTTCCCTGTTTTATTCCATTCAGAATCGAATAAACTGCACTATAATATATATCATCTCTGTTCATTGAATTATCGAGACGCCACCAGAGCTTTTCCAGTATTTCTAAAAAATGGCGGGGAGATCTGTCAGTTTTGAGATCCATTCCTCTGGCAAATGTACTATAAAGATGCATATGTGTGTTAATCATCCCGGGCATTATTATTTTTCCTGAAAAATCTTTAAAGTCAACATCAGGATGTTTTTTTCTCAGTTCAATACTCTTTCCAAGTTCCTTAATTTTTTCTCCATCTATCAGTAATCCGCCATCTTTAATAACTCGATTTTTTTTATCATGTGTTATTAGAGTACCTCCACCAATTATATACAATGGTTTTGCCCTCCTTTTTAATAGCAAACATTGAGGTAAATTTCACTGATTTTTGAACATTCATCTATTTGCAATCATTTTTTTAGATATTTCATTTGCTCTACTTATAATTTCCTTTTCATCAATATTTTTTAATTCTCCATCTTCTACTACTATTTTTCCATTAACAATTGTATAATCTACCTCTTGAGTGTCACCTGTATTTATAATTGCTGAAACAGGATCGTAAAGTCCACCGGCAAAGCCGAGCCTTTCTGAACTAATCATAAACATATCTGCTGCTTTTCCTTCTTCCAGGCTGCCAACTGCTGGCTGATTTAGAACATCTCGACCACCATTTGTGGCAAGTGAAAGTACATCTTCTGCTGTAATAGAGTTCATACCATGAATAAGTCTGTGCATTAGAAATGCAGACTTCATCTCTAAAATCATATTTGAAGAATCATTACTGGCACTCCCATCTACGGCAAGGCTTACCGGAACTCCCAGAGAAATCATTTCTGGTACTTTTGCTGCACCAGAAGAAAGCTTCATATTTGATACTGGACAGTGTGCCACACCAGTTTTAGTTTCAGCCATTTTTTTGAGTTCTTCTTTATTTAAATGTACACCATGTGCATACCATACATCTTCTCCAATCCAGCCCAGCTTTTCCATATAGTCCAGTGGTCTTACACCAAATCTGTCCAGCACATATTTTTCTTCATCTTTGGTTTCAGCCAGATGAGTATGGCACTGAACCCCATATTCCCGGGCCAGCTTTATAGATTCTACCATCAAATCTTCAGTTACAGAAAAAGGTGAGCATGGTGCAAGTACAACTCTCTTCATAGCAAAAGGACTGCTGTCGTGATATTTTTCGATTAATCTCAGAGAATCATCAATTATTTCTTTGTCTGTCTGAACAACGTTATCCGGGGGAAGACCTCCATCCTTTTCGCTCAGCGACATACTCCCCCGGCAGGCATGTAATCTAATACCAATATCTTCTGCTGCATCAAATTGATAATCAAGCAGATTATCTGGCTGATTTTTAGGAAAAACGTAAAATTGGTCACTTGCAGTAGTACATCCAGTTTTTAATAATTCTGCTGAAGCAAGAAGTGTACTGTAATATACTGCTTCAGGAGATAGGTTGGCCCAGATAGGATAAAGATATTTTAACCAGTCAAAAAGTTCTACCTGCTGAGCATTCGGTAAGTTCCGGGTAAGTGTCTGATAGAAATGATGATGTGTATTGACAAGACCAGGAAAAAGATAATATTTGCTCCCATCAATTACTTTATCAGCTTCTCTTTCTTCTATATTTTTGGCAATTTTAATAATTTTATTGTCTTCTATCAACAGACTGCTGCTTTTTAGCCTATCTCTATTATCATTCATAGTTATTATTTCTTTTAAATTTTTGAGTAAAATTTTGCTCATCTTACTTCCCCCATTCAGATGCCGCATCTTTTACTGCATCAATAATCTGCTGATATCCAGTACAGCGGCATAAATTACCTTCTAATGCAGTTTTTATTTCTTCTTCATCGGGAGTGGGATTTTTATTAAGCAGTGCAAGTGCCGACATCAGCATACCCGGTGTACAGAATCCACACTGTACAGCCTGGTTATCTATAAAAGCCTTCTGAAGAGGATGAAGTCCACTTTTACTCTCAAGTCCTTCAACAGTTATAATTTTGCTTCCATCTACCTGAGCAGTTAAAACCATACAGGAATTAACCGCTTCATCATCCAATATAACTGTACAGGCACCACACTCTCCTACACTGCATCCTTCTTTAGTACCGGTCAATTTAAGCTGCTTTCGGAGTGTATCCAGAAGCCGCTCTTTAGCCCCTACTTCAACTTCATATTTTTTTCCATTTACAGTTAGCTCAACATTTACTTTATGCATTATAACCAGCCTCCTTTTTAACACAGCTGACTGCTCTTTCTGCTAATTTACTCAGGGCAGGTCTTTTATATGGAGTTGACCATCTTTCCCCTGTTATTTCCACCATTGAATCTGCGGCCATTTTCCCTATTTCAACTGGATCTATATCAGATAGAAGTTTTCCTTCCAGATAATCATCAATTTTCTTAAAAGGAGTCGGATATGGAGTTGCTGCACCTGGTACTAAATTAGCTTTTTTTATTACTCCATCTTCTATAACAGTCAGAAAAGCCAGGCATAAGCGTGAAATATTTAATGCTTTTCTGCGTCCTATCTTCTGGAAATTACAGTAATATTCTCCTGCTGGAATTTTAAATACTACTTTTTCCAGCAGCTCATCGTTTCTAATATCTGTTTTATATGGACCTTTAATAAAATCTGTTATTTTCAAATTTCTTTTTCCTTTTTGTGATCTCAGTATCACCTCTGCTTCAAGTGCCAGCAGAGGTGCAAAAAGATCGGCTGCTGGAGATGCATTACATACATTTCCACCTACAGTACCTCTGTTTCTAATCTGAGTTGAACCAATATCTTTAGCTGCTGCAGCTAAAAATGGTATTTTCTCTGCCAGAAATTTGTTTTTTAGAACTCTGCTGTGTGTAACAAGGCTTCCAATTTCCACTCTATTTTCAGTTGTTTCTATATCTTTTAAATCTTCTATTCCGGAAATATCGAGCAGATAATCAACTGATTCTAACTCTTCACTTTCCTTATGCAGTTCTACCAAAACATCAGTTCCACCGGCAATGATTTTAACATTATTTTTTTCTGCAAGTACTTTAAGTGCCTCTGCAGCAGTATTTACTTTAATAAACTGGTAATCTATCACAATTACTTACCCCCTTTGTGGAGAGCTTTACCTATTAAAACTCTTTCTAAATTAAGCGGCAGTGATCTAACTCTTCTGCCAGCTGCCAGAGCCACGGCGTTTGCTATTGCTGCACTTCCAAGTTCCAGAGTTGGCTCTCCTATAGATTTTGCACCAAATGGACCATCTGGATCCGGATTTTCTACAATAATCGGTTCTATATCAGGCATATCCTTTATTGTCGGAATCAAATATTCATCTAAATTGGTATTTTTAATTTTACCTTTATCAACTTCAACTTCTTCCATTATTCCATAGCCCAGGCCCATCAGTACCCCACCATATATCTGCCCTTTAACATTGGCTGGATTGATTGCTCTTCCTACATCATGTGCGGCTGTCATATTTGTTACTGCCAGCTCACCTGTTCCGGTATCAACTTCTACTTCTGCAATCTGGCATCCATAGACATATGTGAAATATGGGTTACCACACCCTTTTTCTTCATCCCAGGAAATTGCGGGTCCTTTGTACCATCCATATGCTGAAAGCATGATACCCTGATTTCCCATTTCTCCCACAATATCTTCAAATGTTGCAAGGCGATTTCCCTTTCCATCATAGATAAATCCTTCTCTTATATCAACTGCATCTAAATCTAAATCAAATTTATCTGCACAAAATGCGTCTATTGTAGCTTTCAATTTTTGTGCTGCATCTTTAACTGAATTTCCTCCTATCAAAGTTGCTCGTGAAGCGACCGTTGAACCACTATCAGGGGTAAAGGTAGTATCTATCTCCATATAGTCTATATTTTCCATTGTTATTCCTAATACTTCAGCTGTTATCTGAGAAAAAATAGTTTTTAAACCCTGTCCGTTTTCGGCAAGTCCACTGTAAACTGCTACACTTCCATCTTTATTTATCTGTATTAAAGATGCGGCTGCATCGATAGCTTCAGCACCTAAGCTGCAGCCTCTAAAGCTTACTGCAAGACCAATGCCCTTTTTTATATCACCTTTTTGTTCTTTACTGTATTTTAAATATTTTTCTTTATAATTTGATTTCTCCATTGCCTTTTTCATTACTTCTTCTAAACTAACTGTGTGTGTATCAAGTTTTTGTCCACTGGCTGTAACAGAACCCTGTCGATACATATTTTTTAGTCGTATTTCTGCAGGACTTATACTAAGTTCTTCTGCCAGCTCATCCATTAATGATTCCTGTGCAAAAATAACCTGAGGAGAGCCATAACCCCTCATTGCTCCTGTATAGGGATTATTGGTGTAATATCCATATGTGTCAGTTTTAACATTTTCTACCTCATATGGACCGGTAGCCTGCACCACAGAACGCCAGGTGACAAAAGGGGTCTGACATGCATATCCACCACTATCAGCAACTGCTTCTATTTCCATAGCAGTTAGCTTTCCATCTTTTGCTGCACCAACTTTGTATTTGAGCTGATATGGATGGCGTTTATAACTCTCGGTGATAGATTCCTCACGGCTGTTGACCATCTTTACCGGTTTTTTTAATTTAAGTGCCATTACTGCTGCTCTGGCAGCCATTGCAGAAACAACTTCATCTTTCCCTCCAAATGATCCACCGATATGATTCTGTATAACTCTAACTTTACTTAAGTCAGTATTTAAAACTGCAGCTACAGCAGTTCTGGTTGCATAGGGATTTTGAATTGATCCATAAATTGAAACAAGGTGATTTTGATCTTCTGGAACAGCCACTACTGCTTCTGGCTCTATATAGCTGTGTTCTATAAACTGTGTTGTATATTCTCTTTCTAAAATTATATCAGCTTTTTCAAAACCTTTTTCTACATCACCTTTACGTAATGGATGATGAATCACCTGGTTATCTTCTTTATTTTCGTGCACTTTTAATGCATCTTCTGCTCTTGAATCCACTGGATCAAATATTCCTGGAAGTTCTTCATACTCAACTTCAATCTTTTTTAAAGCTTCTGCAGCTTCTTCCTCTGTTCTGGCTGCTGCCATTGCAACTCCATCTCCAGCAAGTACTACCTTATCTTTTGCCAGCACCTGCTGGTCCTGAACAATTACTCCAAATAGATTGTTTGGAATATCTTCTGCTGTATATACTCCCACAACACCCGGCAGCTTCTCAGCTTTAGAAATATCTATTTTCTTTATTTTTGCATGTGGATATTCTGTCCTCAATACTTTAGCATAAACCATGTCTGCAAATTCTAAATCTGCACCAAACTTTGCTTTCCCTGTGACTTTTTCATATGCATCCACTCTTTTTACACCTTTATTAACATATTCAAATGTCATTAATACACCTCCATGATTAATTTATTTCTCGACATCTAATTCTGCCCAATATTTTCAATGCTTTTCTTAAAATCAAAACATTTTTCTTTATCCAAATTTTCGACCATATTATTAAACAAAAAGACTTTCACCATTTTTGCCGCAGGTGGGCATTTATCTCAATATTAGTTGAGAGAAATGTTAAAATGGGGAAAGTCCATGCAGGTTTGATAAAAATATTCTTTTCTAAGTTTTATTATATAACAAAATATTTTAAATTAACAGATTTTTAGTATAATTATAAGCAATATTAGCAGATTTTTTTCTCATTTTTTCGCGGCAGTATTAAATTTAAAGCTATAGCTATAATTGCTCCAACTGTTATTCCAGATGATAATACTGTTGAAATAACATCCGGCAGCTGTGCTACTACCTCTGGCCTAAATGTTACCCCAAGACCAAAACTTAAAGCTATAGATAAAATAAATATTTTTCTATCTGACAGTCCTCCCCGAATAACTATTTTCATACCTGAAGTTGCAACCATACCAAATAATGCAATAGTTGCTCCACCTAAAACTGGAGACGGCATAACACTTACCAGTGCACCAATTTTAGGAATGAATCCAAGCAAAAACAAAATACCTGCTACAGCAACACCAACTACTCTGCTTCCTACTCTGGTAATCTGTATAACTCCAATGTTCTGGCTGAATGTTGAATTAGGCAGAGAATTAAATATTGAAGCAAGTGCACTACCTACTCCATCTGCAAGGATCCCACCACTGAGTCTTTCAGTGTGAATGTCTCCTTCTACTGGTTCACCTGAAACTTCTGCAACTGCAGTCAAATCTCCAATAGATTCAACTGTTGTTATAATATAGGCCATAACCCAGGGAAGCAGGTGGCTCCAGCTGAATGCCATCCCATATTTAAATGGTCTTGGAATTGTTATCCAGCCCGACTCAGCTACCTGTGTTAAATCCACCAGCCCCAGTGGAATAGAGACTATATAACCTGCAATTAAACCAATGGCTACAGCTCCAACTTTTATCAAACCTTTTCCAAATCTATTTGCTGTAATTATTGTCACTAAAACAAAAGAACCCAGAAGCAAATTTTGAACAGCTCCATAGTTCTCTGCACCTGCTCCACCACCAAAATCTGTAATACCTACTTCCATAAGACCCAGACCTATAAGCATCACAACTGTTCCAGTGACTACAGGTGGAAATAATTTTTTTGTCTGTTTGATAAATCTACTCAAAATCATCTCAACTGGAGAAGCTGCAAGTGTCATACCCAAAACAAGTGGTAATCCACCAGCATTAGCAGCAGCAATAGCCATTGGTACGAAAGTAAAACTTGTTCCATGCACACCTAAAAGGCCTGACCCCACTGGCCCAATTTTTGTTGTCTGGATATATGTTGTAACTCCCGATACCATAAGTGCCATACTAACAAAAAAACCTGTCTCTGCAGAGTTTAAACCAGCAACACCTGCGATAATTAAAGGAGGGGTTATAATACCTACAAACATAGCCAGCATATGCTGAAATCCAAGCAGAAGTACTTCAATAAAAGGTGGGCTATCCTCTAATTTGTAAACGGTTTCTTCTACTACTTCTCTACTCATATCTTTAGTATTATCCAAATTAGACCATCTCCCTTTGTTTTTTTAATATTCAGGAATACTAATACATTTTATAATTTAAATAGAACTTTTCTAAAATTGGCCTCTTATTCTGGAATAAATTTCAAGAGGGGGACAGAAAATACCTGTCCCCAATATTAACATAAAATCCAATATATTATTTCCCACCCATTGTAACTGTCATAACAGCTTTTGCAGTGTGAAGTCTATTTTCCGCTTCTGTATAAACTATGGAATGTGGGCCATCAATTACAGAATCTTCTACTTCATTTCCCCTATCAGCCGGTAGTGCATGCATATACATTACATCTTCATCAGCCAGAGACATCATTTCTTCAGTACATTTCCAGTTTCTATTTGATTCCAGCAGGTCATCTATAACAGCATCATCCTGGTTGGTAACCCAGCTGCCCCAGTTTTTAGGTATAACTATATCAGCATCTTTATAAGCTTCTTCCTGATTATGAGTTATTGTCAGAGTTCCATTATGTTTTTCAGCATTTTCTCTTGCCTGTTCAATTACCCATTCCGGAAGCTCATATCCCTCTGGATAGGCAAGTGTGACATCCATACCATAGCGGGGAAAGAGCAGAACCTGAGTTAAAGGTACAGAAATAGGTTTTTTATGGCTTGTTGCATAAGCCCAGATAACCGAAACTTTTAAATTTCTCGTCTCTTTTTTCTTTTCTATAATTGTCATTAAATCGGCCAGACCCTGCATTGGATGATAAAGATCACACTGCAAATTCATTACCGGAACTTTAGCCCACTTTGCCAGACTGCGCAAATATTTATTTCCTATCTCCCAAAAACAGTTGCGGCAGGCTATTGCATGTCCATAACTTCCAAGAATAACACCTGTATCTTTAGCTACTTCACCGTGAGATACCTGCATGGTGCTTGTATCAAGAAAGTTGCCGTGTCCACCTAATTGGGCTATCCCTGCTTCCATTGAATTTCTGGTCCTTGTTGACTGTTCGAAAAACATTAAAAATGCTGTTTTACCTGTTAAATATGGTGTGGGTACACCCATAGCAAATTTTCTTTTTAAATCAAAAGATACATCCAATAAAGTGTCAATTTCGTCTTTTGTCCATTCCTGTAGAGTGATAAAATCTTTACCAGTTAATTGAGTTTCCATCAATAAATTCCTCCTTATTATTTTTTCACCTCTGGTACCGGGTACAAAACGCACCCATTGGTACCAGGTACAAAATACGCCTCTCGTACCGGGTACATGTTTTTCATTTCACTTGTACCGGGTACAAAAAGGCCTTTTTGTACCCGGTACCAAAAATATTTTTAAGCTAAAAGGTTTTCTGTTGTTTCAGGCATTGTATCTGCATATTTATCAACATAAGTTCCGGGAATTGCAGCATATACAGCTGCAGCCTTTACCAGTTCTGATTTCCATGTTTTTTCGTTAGGAGCATGTGCCTGATCTTCATGTCCTGGTCCAAAGCCAATACAGGGGATACCATGTCTGCCCATTATTGAAACACCATTTGTGGAAAAAGTCCATTTATCAACCAGTGGATCTTCATTAAATAATTCTTTATATGCATCAACTGCTGTCTGACAGATCGGATGATCTTCTTCTATTAACCAGGTAGGAAAATATGATTCTATTGGATACACCAAACCTGTATAGGAAGGTCTTTCATAGGTATACATCTCAACATCTGCATCTGCTTCCTGAACTGATGGAAGATTTCTAATCTGCTGAAGTGCAAATTCCCAGCTCTCTCCTGCAGTTAATCTTCGGTCAATGGAAATGCTGCAGCCATCTGCTACCGCACAGCGTGATGGTGAGCTGAAGAAAATTTCTGAAACTGTTAAACTGCCTTTACCAAGAAATTCATGCTGGGTGAGATTTGGATGCAGTGCTTTAAGTTCATTTATTATAGGTGCCATTTTGTAAATTGCGTTATCTCCTCTTTCAGGAGCGGAACCATGGCAGCTAACTCCATGTGTGGTAACTTTAATTTCCATTCTTCCTCTGTGACCCCTGTATATATTACAGGAACTTGGTTCTGTTATAACAACAAATTCTGGCTTGATTTCATCTTCTTCCAGAATATAATGCCAGCATAAACCATCACAGTCTTCTTCCTGAACTGTACCTGTAATTACTAGAGTATAATCATCTTCCAGTCCTAAATCTTTAATGATTTTCCCGGCATAAACCATGGAAGCCATTCCACCTTCCTGGTCACTGGCTCCACGTCCAATAATTATTTCATCATCCTCATAACCTTCAAATGGATCATAATCCCAGAGAGATTTATCTCCTACTCCAACGGTATCAATGTGTGCATCCATTGCTATTACATGACTTCCATTTCCTATATAACCAAGTACATTTCCCATCGGATCGATTTCTACCTTATCAAAACCTACTTTTTCCATCTCTTCTTTTATGCGCTCAATAACTTTTTCTTCTTCACAGCTTTCACTGGGAAGACGTATCATATCCCGCAAAAAAGTACTCATATCATCTTTATACTCTTCTGCTTTTTTTAATATTTCTGAAAAATCCATTTTTTATACACCTCCAAATTTGATATACTCTAATTTTAAAATATTAGGACCTAAAATAAATACTTTAAACACAATTCAATTAACATAATTTTTCCTGTAAGATAAAATATGAAAAAATTATGATCTATTTACAGTCTTAAAGTTAATTTCTAAAAATTCGGTGGAGTTATAGCCGAGATAAATACAAGATCTTTTTCTCCTATACTGGTTATCTTATGCGGCAGACTTGCTTTATAGTATATACTATCTCCTTTATTAAGATTATATTCTTTATCACCTATTTTGATATGCATTTTTCCCTGAATTACCACAGTACACTCTTCTCCCGTGTGAGACAGTGGATCATCGGAAGTCTCTGCTCCAGGTTCAAGCTTTGCCTCTATCACTTCCATATCTCTCTTCAAATCTGGAGATAAAAGCTCAAATGTAAGGTGAGACCCTGGGAAATTAAGCACTCTCCTCTCTTCTTTTTTTACTACTGCATTGTGAACTTCATCTTCAATCAAAAAGTAAAAAATGGGAACTTCAAGAGCCTTAGAAATTTCTCTTAAAGCAGTAATAGATGGTTCTGCGAGACCTCTTTCTACCTGGCTTAAATAACTGGAGGTCTTGCTAATTTTTTCAGCAAGCTGAGCTAAACTCAAGCCTCGAGAAAGTCTTTTTCTTCTTATCTTGCGTCCAAGCCGTTCATTTTCTGACTTCATTTTTTCACTCCCATCTGGTCAAAAATTTCAGTCAATTTTTCCATATCAGCTTCCACTTCTATGGGATCACCGGCAGCTTTTCTGCCGTTATCTACATCTTTTAAGCCACTGCCAGTAATAACAGCTGCAGCAGTTTCACTGGATTTTACTATACCCAATTCAGCTGCTTTTTTAAGACCGGCCAGTCCAGCTACACCAGCAGGTTCTCCGAAAACACCTGTTTTCCTTCCTGCAGTTCTCATCATTGAAAGAATCTCATCATCACTTACATTTACCATATATCCTCTGGAAGATTTAACTGCCTTAACAGCTTTAACCCAGTTGCGCGGCTTCCCAACGGCGATGCTATCTGCCAGGGTGTTTTCTTCCTCTACAACAAGTTCTCTACCTGTTTTAAAAGATTTTGTAATTGGTGCACAACCTTCTGCCTGTACTCCCAATAACTTAGGAATTTTATCAATAAAACCAATTTGTTTTAAATCATAAAGACCTTTGTAAGCTCCCGCTATTGTACATCCATCTCCAACCGAAAAAATAAGCCAGTCTGGCATATCCCAGTTTAACTGTTCAGCTAATTCTAACGAAATTGTTTTTTTACCCTCAACAAGATATGGATTAATAGCTGCATTTCTGTTGTACCAGCCCCACTTTTTTATTGCCTGATCAGAAAGATAGAAAGTTTCTTCATATGAATCTTTTACTGAAACAACTTCAGCACCGTAAATTAATAATTGAACCAATTTTCCACTGGGAGCTCTATCGGGAACAAAAATAACTGCTTTCATTCTTCCACCCATAGAAGCAATATTACCGGCAAGAGAAGAAGCCGCATTTCCTGTTGAAGAACAGGATACCGTTTTAGAACCTGCTTCCTGAGCTTTTACCACTGCAACAGCTGAAGCTCTGTCCTTTAGTGAACCAGTTGGATTTAATCCATCATCTTTTAAAACAAGGTTTTTTACACCGATCTCTTCTGCAAGAGGAGGAACATTGTAAATAGGTGTATTACCAACATGAAGTTTAGGTTTTTCTGTAGCTGGATCAATCGGCAGTAATGGTTCATAACGCCAGATTCTCTTATCTTTATTTTTTGATAATTTTTCTTTACTCCAGTCAGATTTTATCATTTCATAATTATATTGAACATCTAAAAGACCATCTTCTCCACAATCATCACATAAATAACGATCCGGTTCTGCCTTATATGTCTTTCCACAGTTTATACAGACAAGATTATCAACATATTTCATTATTTACACCTCATATAATATATTTATATATAATAAAATTTTATTTTATAATTCTTTTAAGAGTCCGGTTCTTTCATTGAACTCTTCAATTAATTTATCAATTTTCTCAGTTTGTTCGTGCAGTTTTCCCCAGTAATTTTCATAATCATACCACTGAGCATT
>JBNJGL010000038.1:0-21975 GCA_051747745.1 Bacillota bacterium
TGATGCTTTTCTAGAAGTATTAGAAGAAAAAGATTTTTGAGCTGGCAGATAAAAATATGTATAAAATAAATTTTGGTTCTTCCACAAAAAGGGTATTTGTGTCGCTAACTCATTAAGGTTGCACCACAGGCACTCCATATTTAAATAATTCGTACAAACACTGTTTAAGGTTGCACCACAGGCACTCCGTATTTAAATAATTCGTACAAACACTGTTTAAGGTTGCACCACAGGCACTACGTATTTAAATAATTCATACAAACACTGTTTAAGGTAGATTAACGAAAAATGCCTAAAGTTCTGCAAATACCCTTTTTGTGGACACATCAAATTTTAAGAATTTAGAATTTATTTCTTTCGGTAATAAAGTGGGATTATAGAGAAAATCACAAACTAAAATCATAACTGAAACCTCAATATAAAATAAATAAAAACCACTTGACGATAAGTAGATATACTGTTATAATACTACATGTCGTATGAAATAATTAATCATTTTGCGCCCGTAGCTCAACTGGATAGAGCGATTGACTACGGATCAATAGGCTGAGGGTTCGAATCCTTCCGGGCGCACCATTTATTTAGGAGTTTTTATGATTTTTTCTGATGAAGATGAAAAATATATGAAAATGGCCCTGGCAGAAGCCAGGAATGCGCTTAAACATGAGGAAGTTCCAATTGGTGCAGTTGTTGTGTGTGATGGGGAAGTTGTTGGTAGGGGGTTTAATCTCCGGGAAAAAACTCAGGACCCAACTGCCCATGCTGAAATGATTGCTCTGCGCGAGGCTGCCGAAAAACAGGCCAGCTGGCGGCTGGAAAACTGCCAGCTTTATGTAACTTTAGAACCCTGTTCTATGTGTGCAGGCGCACTGCTTCAGGCCAGGATAAAAAAGCTTGTTTTTGCTGCCAGAGATCCCAAAGCTGGTGCTGTGAAAAGCCTTTATCAACTGCTTGATGATTCGCGAATGAATCATCAGATAGAAGTTGTTGAAGGAGTTATGAAGGAAGAATCAGCACAGCTGCTGAAAGGTTTTTTCCGTGATTTAAGAAAACGGAAGGATGGGTGAGTCTGGCTTAAACCGCTCGACTCGAAATCGAGTAGGCTTCACTGCCTCGAGGGTTCAAATCCCTCTCCTTCCGCCATTAAAATTTTGTCAGAATTAAAATTATATATAGATTTTAAAAGTAGAGATTCAGGAAGTAAATTAGTTAGATTTAATCTAGCTTTTGAAGGCTTAGATGGCCAAATACTGAAACCAACCTTGTGTGATATTGAAGAAAGTTTCAGTACAACTTCTAATCTCCAATATCTAATGTGGAGAGGTGTTCCGAGTCTGGCTTAAGGGGCTCGCCTGGAAAGCGAGTGTAGGCTCACGCCTACCGAGGGTTCGAATCCCTCCCTCTCCGCCATTAAATTATAAATATAAGATTTGGCCGCACTAGATGGGGTGGTAGCGGTACCCTGTAACCTGCAACCCGCTACAGCAGGATCGATGCCGTGGCTGAGGGTTTTGTCTTTCAGGGTCTGGCCCTGAAAAGTAGTGTTGACAATTGGGTCTTGCGCAATGAAGCCTTATGAACCCCGTCAGGTCCGGGAGGAAGCAGCGGTAAGTAAGTGTCTTCATGTGCCGCGAGGGTGCCTGGTTCGAGCCAACTATTAGGGTAACGCCTGGAAGACGGAATTCGAAGCAGGTGTGCGGCCACTTTTTTTAACACCCGGAGTTGAGGGTGTTTTTGTTATATTATATAATAAAAATAAATCGATAGAGGTGAATTTAATGTCTTTTCTCTCACTTTACAGAAAATACCGACCTACCATGTTTGAAGATTTAATTGGACAGGATCATGTTGTGAAAACATTAAAAAATGCAATAAAAAATGATAGAGTTGCTCATGCATATCTTTTTGCAGGACCGCGTGGTACAGGTAAAACTTCTACTGCAAAGGTATTTGCCAGGTCGTTGAACTGTGCTCAACCTGCAGATGATCTTGAACCCTGTGGGAAATGTAATTCATGTCAGAGGATTGAAAAAGGCAACTCACTTGATGTTATAGAAATTGATGCAGCATCAAACAGAGGTATCGATGAAATAAGAGAATTGAGAGAAAAGGTTAAATTTTATCCAGGTGAAGGAAAATATAAGGTATATATTATAGATGAGGTACATATGCTAACCAAAGGAGCCTTTAATGCTCTGTTAAAAACACTGGAAGAACCACCGGAAAGTGTTGTGTTTATACTGGCGACTACAGAACCACATAAAGTTATTACAACAATAATGTCAAGATGTCAGCGTTTTGACTTTTCACTTTTATCACTTTCTGATATAAAAAAGAGATTAAAGTATATCTGTCAGGAAGAAGGCTTTGAAATTGAAGCTGAAGCACTGGACATACTGGCCAGAAATGCTCGAGGTGGTATGAGGGATGGGATAAGTCTTTTGGATCAGGCTATTTCTTTTACTGATGGTGTGCTGACCTCTGATGGTGTAGCTAAAATGCTGGGAAGAGTTGAAAAGAAAGAGTTGAGGAATTTTTTGGATGCAGTTAGTTCAAACCGCAGTGATAGAGCTTTAAAACTGGTTTCTAAAATCATTTCTATGGGTCTTGGAATTGAAAGGTTCTCTGAAGAATTAATAGAATACTGCCGAGAACTTCTGCTGATAAAAGAATGTGGAGTCGAATCTGGAATACTGGAATATTCCCCGGGCTATTTGAATGATCTTGCCGAAAAAGCTTCACAGCTGAGCAGTACTAAATTAACCGAAATAATAGATCTTTTTTCAGAATTAAATCAGAAATTAAAATACAGTACACAGCCTAAACTGCAGCTTGAGATTACAGTTATTAAACTTTGTAGAGAAAATAAAAGTAATTCGACAGCACTTGTTGAAAGAATAGAAGAATTGGAATTTCAGATTTCTCATCTCAAAAAATCAGGACCTGTATTAGCTTCGTCTGCAGGTGATTCTGTACAGAATGAGAGGGAAACTGTTCTTAAAGCAGAAACTAAAGAAGAAAAAATTATAGATAAAGAGGAAACTGCAGCAGATGTAAATGATTCTGCTGGAGAAAAAAACAGTGGTACAGATTTTTCGGAAGAAAATGGGGAAAATTTTGTATCGGGAACAGGAGCTGCAGATATTACACTTGACAGCATAAAAAAGATATGGGGGGAAGTACTTAACCATATCAGAAAAACCGATGTATCAGTTCAGGCTCTTTTGCGAGAAGGTGCTCCAGTTAAAGTGGATGGAAAGAGAATTACAGTGGCTTTTCCAAAAGATAAGAAATTTCATTATAAAGGGGCTTTATCCAATAGTTCTCTGATTAATAAAGTTGTTAGAAATGTGCTGGGCCAGCCGGTAGAAGTCGAGTTTTTAATTTATGGCAGTGATTCGGCTGCTAATAATGATAAAAAAAAAGTAGCTGATAGAGTTGATGAAGATTTTAATGATAATCAAAATATAGAAACAGCTGAAAAAGACAATGGGCAAAATACTTTTGATGATTTAGAGAAACTTGCAGATTTATTTGAAGGTGAAATTATAAGCATAGACAAAAATATTCTGGAAAAAAGAGGAGGAAATGAAAATGAAAATGAATAAGTTAATGAAGCAGGCACAGCAAATGCAGGCAAAGATGGCAAAAATGCAGGAAGAGCTGGAAGAAAAGACAATGGAAGCTACTGCAGGTGGTGGAGTTGTTAAAGTAGTAGTCAATGGGAAACAGGAGATAGTCGATCTACAGATTGATCAAGATGCAGTTGATCCTGAAGATGTTGAAATGTTAGAAGATCTCATTCTGGCAGCAGTTAATGAAGGTATGCGCAAGGTTCAGGATATGGTAAATGAAGAGATGGGTAAAATCACCGGTGGAATGAATATGCCAGGGATGTTTTAATGGATCCATATCCACGTCCAATGGGTAAACTTATTGGGGAGTTGAGCAAATTGCCCGGTATTGGCCCCAAAACTGCCCGCAGATTATCATTTTACATTCTGGGGCGGAGCAAAAATGAAGTGAAAGACCTTTCCGATGCTCTACTTGAGGCTCGCGAAAAAATAAATTACTGTTCAGTATGTAATCATCTGACAGAAAATGATAAATGCTCATTCTGCAGATCAGAAAGTAGAGATCAATCTATTATCTGTGTGGTTGAAAGCCCGCGCGATGTAGTAGCAATGGAGAAAACTGGAGAATATAATGGTCTTTATCATGTTCTACATGGAGCTATTTCTCCAATGGATGGAATAGGACCTGATGAAATAAAGATTCGCAGTCTGATTCCCAGACTTGAAAATGGTGTTGAAGAAGTAATAATAGCAACAGATCCCAATGCCGAGGGTGATGCAACAGCAATGTATCTGGCAAAATTGATAAAACCACTTGGTGTTAAAGTAACCAGAATTGCTCATGGTGTACCGGTAGGTGGAGACCTGGAATATGCTGATGAAGTAACTCTTTCTAAAGCACTGGAAGGACGCCGTGAATTATAATAATAATTCTGATAAAAGATAACCCTGTCTGAGATTTATTTCCCGGACAGGGTTTTAGAAATTTAATATTCTGATGTGTTCAATTAACCTTTTTGTGGGATGACCAATATTCTTATTTTAAATTTTATCTTAAAAATCAGTATACACTTTTGTTTTGTTATTATAATCTGGTTTTATAATTTGATCAGTTCATAATTTCTACTTCCAAGACCAATTTCTTCTGCATATTCGATCTGTCTTACACCACCATCAGTACTTGGATGTACGTGTTTAAACTTGTTTTCTCCAGCTTTAACATCTTTTTCTGCAAGCATTCCAGAAGCTTCTTCCTCATTATTTACGAGATCTAGAGAAGCCTGCTCTAAAGCAACAGGATCTTTAGATGCCAAAATACCAAGATCGCGAACAATCGGTCGGTCATTCCATCCTGAACAGTCACAGTCTGGAGAAACATTTGTGACAAAGTTTATATACGCTGTTTTATCTTTCTTTTCTTTTACAATTCCATAGGTGAATTCTACCTGTCTTTCTTCAACCCCTTCACTCGTTGCTTCCCATTCTATTGTAATTGCTTCTGTTGGACAGGTTACAACACATTCTCCACAGCCAATACAGATATCATGATTGATGTAGCTTTTTTCTTCATTGATTGTAATACAGTCTTCGGGACAGTATTTTACACACTGCTTGCATTTAATACAGTATTCTTCTTCAATTTCCGGTAAAACAGCGGAGTGCATCATCTGTTTGCCAGCACGGCTGCCGAGCCCCATTCCAATATTTTTAAATGTTCCACCAAAACCGGTTAGCTGATGGCCTTTAAAGTGAGCAAGACTGATAAGTGAATCAGCATACATAACTTCAGAACCAACTTTTATATTTTTGAAATGTTTAAGATTAACTTCAACTTCCATAGTATTTTTACCGGTTAATCCATCTGCAATAATTATAGGGGCCTGAATGGTTGCATAACTAAAGCCATTTGCAACTGCACTATTGAGGTGATCAACAGAATTGGCCCTTCCCCCGACATAAAGTGTATTTGCATCTGTTAAAAAAGGTTTTCCGCCCATCTTTTTGATATCATCTACCAGCTGTCTGGTAAAAACAGGTCTTATAAAAGCGGTATTACCAGGTTCTCCAAAATGCTGTTTAATAGCTACCAGATCGTCTTCTTCAATAAATTCATTGAATCCTGCTCTGTAGAATAATTTACTCAACTTTTTAACCAGGCTTTCACTGCTGCTCGTGGATTTCATATTTGCCATGTATACTTTTGATGACATAAAATTCCCCCCTGTTAAATTATTAATTCAGTGTGCTAAAATCTTGTTTTTTATTATATGATAAAATCACAGAGATAACAAGCGATTTCACAGCAGGAGAGCTTTCTATAACTTGACATTGTGCTCTGCCTTTGTTAAAATACGTTAAATATATGTGAATTCTGTATTTTGATTTTTGTTTAAATTTAAAGATAATTATTTTAAAATATTTTAAATTTCAAATAGGAGGCAGAAAAATGGATAAAATTGTAAAAGAAGGGCTGACTTTTGATGATGTTTTATTAATTCCTGCCAAATCTGAGGTTGTGCCAAAAGAAGTGGAAACCAGAACCAGACTAACAGATGAAATCAGTTTAAATATTCCTGTTATTAGTGCCGGTATGGATACTGTCACAGAAGGAGATATGGCAATTGCAATGGCAAGAGAAGGTGGACTCGGTATTATTCACAAAAATATGTCTATTAAACAGCAGGCATCGGAAGTAGATAAAGTTAAGAGATCTGAAAGTGGTGTTATTGTAGACCCTTTTTATCTTTCACCAGATGCTTCTATTCACGAAGCAGAAGCTCTGATGTCAAAATATCATATTTCGGGAGTTCCGATTGTAAACAAAGAAAAAATGCTGGTTGGAATTCTCACCAACAGAGATCTTCGTTTTGTTCAGAATTATGATCGCCCTATTTCAGAAGTAATGACAGATGAAGGCCTTGTCACAGCTCCTGTTGGTACTACACTTGAAGATGCAAAAGAAGCTCTGCAGAAGCACAAGATAGAAAAACTTCCTATTGTAGATGATGAGGGTATTTTGCGCGGACTTATTACAATTAAAGATATAGAAAAAGCAAGACAGTTCCCAAATGCTTCCAAAGATAAACAGGGGAGACTGCTGGCAGGTGCAGCAGTGGGAACAGGAGCAGACACAATGGATAGAGTCAAAGCTTTATACGAAGCTGGTGTGGATATTCTTGTTATTGATACTGCTCACGGACATTCTCTGGGTGTAATTGAAATAGTTAAAAAGGTCAAAACTGAATTTCCTGATCTTCCAATTATAGCAGGGAATGTGGCAACCGCAGAAGCAACCGAAGATCTTATAAAAGCCGGTGCAGATGTTGTTAAGGTTGGTATTGGACCCGGCTCTATCTGTACAACAAGGGTCGTAGCTGGTGTTGGAGTGCCTCAGATAACTGCAATTTATGATTCAGCCAAAAAAGCTGCTGAATATGGGAAAACAGTTATAGCAGATGGTGGCATCAAATATTCTGGTGATATTGTTAAAGCTCTTGCTGCTGGAGCACATACAGTAATGATTGGAAGCCTGCTTGCAGGTACAGAAGAAAGTCCCGGTGAATTAGAAATTTATAAAGGTAGAAGCTATAAAGTATACAGAGGTATGGGATCTGTTGGTGCGATGAAACAGGGAAGTAAGGATCGCTATTTTCAGGAAGATCAGAAAGAACCAGAGAAGTTTGTTCCTGAAGGAATAGAAGGTCGTGTTCCATATAAAGGTTCACTGTATGAAACTATCTATCAGCTGGTAGGTGGCTTAAAATCTGGAATGGGTTACTGTGGAACAAAAGATATAGAAGATCTCCGGACCAAAAGTCAGTTTATTAGAATTTCGCCTGCCGGACTAAGAGAAAGCCATCCACATGATATAACAATAACAAAAGAAGCTCCTAACTACAGTGTGGATTAGTTGTTGCTAATTTTACAGAAAATGTGATAGAAAAGTAATAGTATATAAGCTGTGAGTTAAATAAACAATAGTTCATAACAGGAGGGCTTATCATGGCTGAAGAAAGTAGAAAAAAAGAAAAATTAATCATTATTGGTGGTGGGCCGGCCGGGTTATCTGCAGCAATTTATGCTGCGCGCGGAGGTCTTGATCCTTTAGTTATAAATGGACCTGAACCTGGTGGTCAGATTACTACTACTTCTGAATTAGAAAACTATCCGGGTTTTCCTGGTGGTATTGGTGGATTTGATTTAATGCAGAAAGTGACAGAACAGGCAGAAAGTTTTGATGCACGTTTAGTTTACGAAATAGTAGAATCTGTTGATTTTTCCGGTGACAGCTATATAATTAAAACAGATATGGAAGAATATGAGGCCGACTCTGTAATAATTGCAACTGGTGCAGAACCGAGAAAGTTAGGTTTAGAAAAGGAAGATAAGTTTCGCGGTAATGGTATTTCTTACTGTGCTACATGTGATGCGGCATTTTTTAAAGATCAGGATGTTGCTATTGTTGGAGGAGGAGACACCTCACTCTGGGAAGCTACATTTTTAACTAAATTTGCCAGCAGAGTATATGTAATTCACAGAAGAGATGAATTTAGAGGTACAAAAATACTTGGTGATAGAGTAAAAAATAACGAAAAAATAGAGATTCTCTGGGACACAGAGATAAAAGAACTTCTGGGAGAAAATAAACTGCAGGGAATTAAGATTTTCAACAATGAAAATGGTGATGAAAGAGATCTTGGAGTTTCTGGTTTATTTATAGCGGTTGGACATACCCCCAGGACAGAGCTCTTTAAAGATGAAATAGAACTTGATGAAAAAGGATATATTGTCACAGACAGAGAACAGAAGACAAATATAGAAGGAGTTTATGCTGCCGGAGATGTTCAGGATCCTGAATACAGACAGGTCATAACTGCCTCAGCATCTGGAGCAAAAGCTGCAATTCAGGCTGGAAAATATATAGATAACAAAAATTAAAAATTGATAATTGTAATACATTATCTTAAGTGAATTTAAGCTGCCTCAATCTTCCTGTTATATTAAAGAATACAGGGAATCGGGCAGCTTTTCTCATATTGCAAAAAAAAGATGATTATTATATAATGAGACAAATAGAACAAAGTAATGAGAGGAGCTGGCCTTTTTGGCTCAGGGATATTTTATAACATTTGAAGGAATAGAAGGTTCTGGGAAGACTACACAGATTAAACTGCTGCATAAATATCTTGTAGAACAGGGTAGAGAAGTAGAATATACCAGAGAACCCGGTGGAACTGAAATTGGCAGAAAAATAAGAGAAATTCTGCTTGATCCTCGGTACAGTATTATGGATTATAAAACAGAGATACTTCTTTATGCAGCCGATAGAGCACAGGATATGAGAGAAAATATTATACCGGCTTTAAAATCAGGAAAGATAATACTTTCAGATAGATTTGTTGATTCTAATCTTGCCTATCAGGCATATGGCAGGGGTCTTGACTATAAAATGGTTTATTCTATCAATAATTGGGTTATTGATCCACACTGGCCTGATCTTACTATTATTTTAGATATAGATATTAAGCAGGGTTTGATGCGGGCCCGTTCTATAAGTGAAGATCAGGCAGGAGATCGGCTGGAAAGGGAAGTGGATTCTTTTCATCAGCGTGTAAAGGAAGGTTATCTGAAAATGGCAGAAAAGGATAGATTTGTTGTTGTTGATGCCGGTGGTGAACCGGATGATGTCCACTCTCAGATAAAAAAAATTGTTTCCAGGAGGTTATTATAATGGAAAAGAAAGCTAATATGGGTAAAACTGTTAAAATGATAATAGCTGTTGTGCATGATCATGATGCAGCTGATCTTTTAGAATCTTTAACTACAGATGGATTTCAGGCTACAAAAATGGCCTCTACCGGTGGATTTTTAAGAGAAGGTAATACCACTTTTATGATAGGTTCTGATAAAGCGCATGTAGATGAAGTAATAGAAATAATTAGAGAAAACTGCAAATCCCGCAAAAAAACTGTGGCCCCGATGTCACCTGTTGCAAATTCTCTTGAGGGTTACTATTCATTTCCTATGGAAATTAAAATTGGAGGAGCAACAGTATTTATTATAGATGTCGAGAAGTTTCTAAAACTTTAAGCAAAAAAAGGAGTAATTAAAAAATGAGTTTTTCTTTGGTAAAAGGTCAGGATAAAGCTGTAAAAATATTGAAAGATGAAATAAAAAAAGAACGTATAAGTCATGCATATTTGTTTTCAGGCCAGAAAGGTCTGGGCAAAAAGAAGCTGGCTGTTGAATTTGCAAAGGCACTTTTCTGCAGCAGGCAAAATTTGGACAGCTGTGACAGCTGTATAAACTGCCGAAAAGTAGATCACAGAAATCATCCTGATTTAAAGATTATTGCCAGAGAAGAAGATAAATCTGCAATATCTATAGATCAAATTAGAGAATTAAAAAAAGAAATAGCATATAAACCCTATGAGAGTGAAAGAAAAATATATATTATTGAAGATGCTGATCTGATGACAAAGGAGGCTGCAAACAGTCTTCTGAAAACATTAGAAGAGCCTCCTTCTTTTGCAACAATTATTTTGCTTGCTGAAGATGCAGGGAAACTTCTGCCTACAATAGTGTCTCGCTGTCAGGAAATAAAATTGACCGATCTCTCTGCTGAGATGATAGAGGATATACTTCTCCAAAAAAATATCTCACCTGAAAAGGCGGAGGTTATAGCTTATCTGGCAGAAGGAAGTCCAGGTAGAGCAGTTGAATTTGCAGAAAAAAAGGAGTTTTTTGCAGAGAGAGAGAAGATATATAATTTTATGGCAGATATTGAAGAAAAAACCACTGTTGAGATATTTTCAGCAGCCGATAAATTTAACAAATTGATCAATGAAGATTTTCCTTTCTTTTATTTGCTATCAAACTGGTATCGCGATATAATTATGATTAAACAGAATTATGAGCAGGGAGTCAAAAACACTGACTATCTTGATCTATTAAAGAATAATGTGGATAAATATACGGAAGAAGATATAATAAATCGACTTGAATATATTGAACTTGCCAGAAAGTACATTGAAAGTAATGTTCGCAAAGATTTAGCTTTACAGGTATTGTTTTTTAAACTGCGCCAGTTAGATCAAAAGTAGATATTAAAATAAATTGAGGTGTGTAATTGAATGTATACTGTAGTAGGAGTTAGTTTTAAAAAAACCGGCAAAATCTATTATTTTGATCCTGGTAATATAGAGCTTGAAACCGGTGATTTTGTTATTGTAGAAACGGCCAGAGGAATTGAATATGGTAAGATTGTTTTGGGAAAGAAAGAAGTGACTGAAGAAGAAATAGTTGCTCCACTAAAAGATGTTATGAGGAAAGCAACTTTAAAGGATAAAGAAAAACACGAGGAAAATCAGCGCCTGGAAGAAGAGGCCTATGATATCTGTCTTAAAAAAATAGATAAACATGGTCTTCCCATGAAGTTAATAGATGTGGAATATACTTTTGACCACAACAAAATAATATTTTATTTTACAGCTGATGGGAGAGTGGATTTTAGAGAGCTTGTTAAAGATCTGGCTCGGGTTTTTAAAACAAGAATCGAACTGCGTCAGATTGGTGTTAGAGATGAAGCTAAAATGGTGGGTGGACTTGGACCATGTGGCCGACCAATTTGTTGTGCTACGTTTTTAAGAGATTTTCAGCCTATTTCCATTAAAATGGCTAAAAAACAGGATTTATCTCTTAACCCCGCCAAAATATCAGGTTTGTGCGGCAGACTTATGTGCTGTCTGGAATATGAATCAACAACATATAAAAGATTGAAAGAAATAATGCCTGATGTTGGTGAAACTGTAGATTTAGAGATAGGTGAAGGAGAAATTGTAGAACGTAATCTTGTCAAAAAAACAATCAAAGTTGATATAGGTGGAGAAGATTATATAGAGGTTGATGTTGAAGATTTAGATGAATACGATTTTGACTGAAAGGAAGGGAAAACTGATGGATCAAGAAGTTCTCAGTGCCCTTGCCCACTTCCAGGAACAGATAGAAGCTCTTTCTCTTAGATTTCATAAATTAAAAGATATAACTTATCAGCTTTATCAGGAAAACGAAGAACTGCGTACAGAGAATGATGAATTAAAAAATCTCATATTTAAATATGAAGGAGAAGATGAAATACCTTCTGAAAGACAGGGATATATTAACCTGATTCATATTTATGATGAGGGATATCATGTTTGCCCACTGAGCTTTGGGGAAAAAAGAAAGGGAGACTGTCTTTTCTGCCTTAATTTGCTGGAAAATCAGGGTGAGGAGAAATAAATTTATGGAAGAAACTCACTATTTGATAAAAAATGAGCTGAAAATTATACAAAATGATAAATATTTTAAATTTGGGACCGACTCAGTACTGCTTGCCAATTTCGCTGAGTTTAGACCCGGAGATGAAGTCGTTGACCTGGGCACAGGCAGTGGTGTAATTCCACTCCTTCTGGCATATAAAAATAAGGGAATAAAGGTTAGAGGGGTGGAAATTCAATCACCGCTGGTTGAGCTGGCCCGCAAAAATGTAGAGCTTAATAATCTCAAAGACAATATAGAAATAATAGAAGCGGATTTATGTTCTTTAGAAAATATTTTAGATGCCGGTTCTGCTGATGCTGTAATTTCTAACCCACCCTATCTTCCTGTTCATTCAGGAGAAACAAAGGATAATAAATTTATAGCTGCTGCCAGACACGAAATTCATGCAGAAATAGAAGATGTGGTAAAAGCAGCATCACGAATAATTAAATTTGGCGGGAATTTTTATCTTGTTTATAGAAGCTGGAGGCTGACAGAGGTAATAGAGCTTTTGAATCAATATAATTTTCAGGCAAAAGAAATGAGATTTGTTCATTCACGTCCAAGAAAAGAATCAGACATATTTTTAATGAAGGCAAAAAAAGGTGCCAGCCCTGGACTGCGGGTTGACCCTGCTTTGTTTATATATAAGAAAAATAGTAATTTTTATACTGATGAAGTAAAAGAAATTTATGGAGAGGACTGTTAGTTTGAAAAACGGAAAACTATTTATTTGTGGTACTCCACTGGGTAATCTGGAAGATATTTCAAAAAGAGTGTTAAAAACTTTAAAGGAAGTAGATATCATTGCTGCCGAAGATACAAGAAGAACCGGACAGCTCTTAAATTATTTTGATATTAAAAATACTATGCTTAGCTACCATGAGCATAATGAAAAAAAGAGAACAGAAGAACTGCTGAAAAAGATGCAGGAAGGGAAAAATATTGCTCTTGTTAGTGATGCCGGTATGCCGGGTATTTCTGATCCCGGACAGATTATAACTCAAATGGCAGTTAAATATGGAATTGAAGTAATTCCTGTACCAGGCCCGACAGCCTTTGTTTCTGCTCTGGTTGTTTCTGGATTTGATTTAAACAGTTTTGTTTTTTTTGGGTTTATACCGAGATCTTCCAAAGAAAGAAAAAAATTTATTGATGAAATATCTATGGAAGAAAAAACATCTGCTTTTTATGAGTCTCCCTACAGACTTCTGTCTACTTTAGAAGAATTTTTGGATTACAGTGCCGAACTTGCGGATAGAAATATAATGGTTGCAAGAGAGCTGAGTAAAATTCATGAAGAAAAAATTTATGGAAGTTTAAAAACAGTGGTAGAGAAGCTTAGAAATAGGGAGATTAAAGGTGAAATAGTTGTGGTAGTATCCGGTCGAGAAAAGATAGAAGAAGAGGAAGAAGGATGGGAAGATTTAAGTATTTTAGAACATATAAAATTGCTGATGGATAGTGGATTTAACAAAAAAGAAGCTATAAAAAAAGTCGCCGATTTGCGAGATTTACCCAAAAGTGAGGTTTACAAAGTTGCGGTGGCTATTACAATAGATAAATAAAACATTATAAGCAGGAAAGGATGATCAGATTTGAGTAAAGGAACATATTATGTAACCACCCCAATTTATTATCCGAGTGACAAATTACATATTGGCCATGCATATACAACAGTAGCGGCAGATACAATTGCACGCTACAAAAAAATGCAGGGTTATGATACAATGTTCTTAACCGGTTCTGATGAACATGGACAGAAGATAGAACGTAAGGCGAAAGAAGCCGGTAAAGAAACTAAAAAGTATGTTGACGAAATAGTAAATACCTTTAAAGATTTATGGAAAAAATTAGATATAGACTATGATTATTTTATTAGAACTACTGAAGAGAGACATGAAAAAGTAGTTCAGATGATATTCAAACAGCTTTATGATAAAGGTGACATATATAAAGATAAATATGAAGGATGGTACTGTACTCCATGTGAGGCATTCTGGGCAGAAAGACAGCTTGAAGAAAAGGATGGAACAAAGGTGTGTCCTGACTGCCATCGTCCGGTAGAATGGGTAGAAGAAGAGAGTTATTTTTTCAAAATGAGCAAATATGCTGATAAACTACTTGCACATATAAAAGAAAATCCGGATTTTATACAGCCGGAGAGCAGAAAAAATGAAATGATTAATTTTATTGAACAGGGGCTGGATGATCTCAGTGTTTCCAGAACAACATTTGATTGGGGGGTTCCAGTACCAATAGATGATGATCATGTAATTTATGTCTGGATAGATGCGTTAAGCAACTATATAACTGCAATTGGATATAAAACTGATCCGGAGAATTTTGAGCATTACTGGCCTGCTGATTTACATCTTGTTGGAAAAGATATTCTCCGATTTCATACAATTATATGGCCGATTATTTTAATGGCATTAGATTTAAAACTGCCCAAACAGGTATTTGGCCATGGATGGCTTTTAACAAAATCAGGGAAAATGTCAAAATCAAAAGGGAATGTTGTTGATCCGGTTGTTCTAATCGATGATTTTGGCAGAGATGCAATCAGATATTACTTATTGAGAGAGGTTGCCTTTGGTTCAGATGGAACTTATTCTACAGAAGCTCTGATTCAGAGAATAAATTCTGATCTGGCAAATGACCTGGGTAATTTGCTGAATAGAACTGTGACAATGGTTGAAAAATATTTTGATGGAATTATCCCTGAAGTAAAAACTGTAGAAGAAGTGGATAAAGATTTAATTGCAAAAGCTGATATGACTAAATCAGCTGTTGAAGAAGAAATGGAAGAACTTAGATACACTGTGGCTCTTGAAGAACTGTGGAATTTTGTCCGCAGAACAAATAAATATATAGATCAAACTACACCCTGGATTTTAGGAAGAGATGAGAGCCAGAAAGACAGGCTGTCAACAGTTTTATATAATCTGCTGGAAGCTCTGCGCATAACTGCAGTGATGCTTAAACCATTTCTAACAGAAACACCATATAAAATTGCTGAACAAATAGGTCATCTGGACGCAGTTAAAGCTGCTAAATGGGAGGATTCTGTCTGGGGAGGTCTAACTGCAGGTAGAAAAGTTATCAATGGAGACCCGATTTTCCCGAGAATAGATATGGAAGAGTATTTTCAGAAGGTTGAAGAAAGAACTGAAAGTGAACTTAAAGAGGAGGAAACTGATTTGGACCTGGAGGAAATAAAAGATAGAATTTCGTTTAATGAATTTATGAAAACAGATATTCGTGTTGCAGAAATAGTGGAAGCTGAAAAAATTGAAGGAAGCAATAAGCTGCTCAAGCTAAAAGTTGATATAGGTTTAGAAGAAAGACAGCTTGTGGCCGGAATATCAAAACACTATGCTGCTGAAGATATTATTGGTAATAAGATATTGATTGTTGCCAATCTGGAACCTGCTGAGATATTTGGTGTAAAATCAGAAGGTATGATTCTGGCTGCCACTGATCCGGAAGGTAATATGGTTTTATCTACTGTTAGTGCAGATATTGCAAACGGCAGTCAGGTGAAATAGACTTTTTATATAATGGCCGTCTACAGCTGACGGCCTAATTTGATTTTTACTTAAAAGAAGGATTTTTTTGTTCTGTATCGTAATATTATAATAGACTAGTTATTTATTTCACTATCGATAGGGGGAATTACTGGTGAAGGAAAGAAATAATATACCCAAAGCAACTATAGAGAGGCTTCCACTATATTACAGATGTTTAGATAAACTTGCTACCTTTGAAGAAGTAGAGGTGGTTTCGTCTAAGGATCTGGGAGGAAGACTGGGGATCCCTTCCACACAGGTTAGGAAAGACTTTTCTTATTATGGAGAATTTGGCAGACGTGGAGTGGGATATAATGTTCAGGAATTGAAAAGATCAGTTGGGAAAATACTGGGAGTAGATAAACTCTGGCCAGCTGTTATTGTTGGTGCAGGAAATTTAGGTCGAGCACTGGTTAATTACGGCAGTTTTGAAATGATGGGACTGGAGATAGTAGAAGTTTTTGATAATGATTTAAGCAAAATAGGCAATCAGATAAATGGTATTGAAGTTAAAAGTATTCAGATTATTAAAGAAGCCTTAAAAGAAAGAGATATAAAATTGGGAGTTATCTCCGTTCCTTCGGATGCTGCTCAGGAAGTAGCAGATGAGATGATAGATGCGGGGATTAAGGCAATCTGGAACTTTGCACCTACCAGACTTTATGTACCTGATGATATAGTTGTCCGCAATGAGGATCTTGCTGTAGGAATTGTTAGCCTTATCTATCATTTGAGCTGGCAGGAAGAAATGGATGTGTAAAAAGTTGAAGACAGAAGTTGCTGTCCTGGCAAGTGGAAGCAGTGGGAATTCTGTTTATATTAGCTCCGGCAAATATTCTGTACTTATAGATGCAGGGTTAAGTGGAAAAGAACTGGAAAGACGAATGAAAAAACTGAATCTAAATCCAGAAGATCTTTCCGCAGTACTGATAACTCATGAACATAATGATCATATTAAAGGAGCAGGAATTTTGTCGCGCCGCTATAATCTTCCACTTTATGCAAACCAGGGTACATGGTCAGAAGGAGAAGAGAAATTAGGTAAAATAAAATCTAAAAATTGTAATATTTTTTCTGATGATTTTATGATAGGAGATCTGGCTTTTTTGCCGTATAATATTTCTCATGATGCAGCTGAACCTGTAGGATATATTTGTAGAGCAGGAGGAAAGAAAATTGCAGTTGCAACAGATACCGGTATTTTGACAGACGATGCAGTAAAAAAATTGAGTGGGTCTGATTTTCTTATTCTGGAATCTAATCATGATCTAGAAATGCTCATGACCGGGAAATATCCTTATTATTTGAAAAATAGAATTAAAAGCAGTGTAGGTCACCTTTCCAATGATGCTGCGGCAGATATTTTGCCAGATTTAATTGATAGCAATTTTCCGACAGTCGTGCTGGCACATTTGAGTCAGGAGAATAATAATCCCAGAGTTGCATATATTACTGTTAACAATAATTTGCAGAGAGCTGGATTAAAAGTTGGTAAACATCTTAACTTAGAATGTGCTGTACAGGATAAACCCACAGAACTGTTTGATCTGGATAAAAGGTATGATAACTGATGGATGTTAATATTGTAGTTGTGGGAAATGTAAAAGAAGATTATTTAAATTATGGGATTGCAGAATTTGAGAAGCGTCTGCAGCGTTTTTGTGAGCTGCAGATAATAGAAGTGAAAGATGAAAATTTGGGAGGCAATCTTTCCAAAAAAGATTTGCAAAAGATTCGCAAAAAAGAAGAGGAAAGAATTTTGGAGAAAATACCTGAAAGAAGTTATGTTTTTGCACTTGATGTAAAAGGAAAACCTATGACATCTGAAGGTTTTGCTAGATCTCTGCAGAATCTACAGCTGAGAGGTTACAGCAGTTTTGCTTTTGTTATTGGAGGAGCTACAGGATTAAGCAGCAGTCTGTTGGAAAAGGCTGACTACAGACTTTCCCTTTCACATATGACATTTACACATCAGATGATTAGACTTATAATTTTAGAACAGATATACAGAGCTTTCAAAATAAATAATAATGAACCATATCACCTGTAGAAATTACAATTATTTACTAATTAATATTGTATAGTTTAAATGTATAGAAGCAGCTTAAGCTGCTTCTATTAATTAGTCTTAATATTTTTTATGTTTTGATTTACAGAAAGCTAACTGCTGTAATATAATATTAATTAAGAAATAACTTTTTTTATCTGGAGGGAAAATATATGTCTCTGGAATTGCTGATTGATGAGAAAAAAGCAGTTGAATATATAAAAGAAAACACAGATATATTTTTAAAAACATCTGATCTTTATGCTGAAGTTTTAAATGCAAATACCCTCAGTGTTGATGGTTATGCCAACAATATTGTACTTGTTAAAGATCGCTATACAAGAAGATCAGCTATTTTAAAGCAGGTTCTTCCTTATGTACGAGCTGCTAAAGAAGATGATGTAGAAATTCCACTTCCAGAAGAAAGAATATATGTTGAATTTTATTCTCTCAAGCTGTGGGAAAAAGTGTGTCCGGGGTATGTTCCCCAGGTCTACTTATTTGATAGAGAAAATAATATAATAGTATTTGAGTATATAGAAAATATGGAGCTTTTAAGAAGTGCACTTATCAAACAGAAAAGGTACGATATTGTTCCCCAACAAATAGGGAATTTTTTGAGCAGAACAGCATTTTTTAGTTCTGATTTATTTCTTGATAGAGACGAGAAACAGTCATTTATCGATTTTTTTGCTAAATCTGATGCAGAAAATATTTGGGATGATCTTATTTTTAATAAAACTATAGAATTTGAAGAAGGGGAAAGTGTCAATCCTTTTATAAAAGAAAAAAGTAAAAATTTCTGTCAGAATGACAGTGTAAAAAACGAAGTTGAGAAGTTGAGCAGTATATTTAGAAGGAAGAAAGAGTCCTTAATTCATTCTGATTTTCATACCTCCAATATTTTTGTCAGTGATGAGGATATTAAAGTGTTTGACTCTGAATATTCCATTTATGGTCCACCTTCTTTTGATATGGGGAGGCTGCTGGGCAATCTAATTTTAAATTATGCTTCACTGATAAGTATGGAATACAATCTAAAAAGAAAAGAATACCAATTTTATCTGCTTTCTCTCATCGAGAAAACTTATAACGAATTTAAATCACAATTTACAGAGCTTGTAAATGAACATTATGATGAGAAAGAAGATTATTTAACTGAATATTTTGCTTCACATCTGGCTGAAACAGTAGGTTTTGTTGCCTGTACTATAATAATGAGGATTAGAGATTCCGGTCTCTGTCTTGATTTTGAAAGAATTAGCGATTTGAAAAAGCGGGCTCTGGGCCAAAATTTTATTATAATGCTTGCTGCTGAACTTTTAGAAAAGAGAAGTGAATATGAAAATATAAAAGAAGTAGTTAATTTTATATCTGATTTCAGATTAGAATATGAAATTAATATTATAGTAAGAGATATTTTAAAGACAGGCAGTTAATAAAGGAGAATATTTATGAAAGCAAAAGATATTGCTGCCCTATTTTTATTAGCTTCATTATGGGGAGGTTCATTTCTGTTTATAAGAGTTGCTGCACCTGTACTGGGGCCAGTAACAACTATGGGGATTCGAGTAATTGTTGCAGGCCTGGCTTTATTTCTTTTTGCTCTGCTTACTAAAAGAAAACTCGATTTTAAAGACAAGTGGCTCAGCTATATATTTATTGGAGGATTAAATGCGGCACTTCCATTTACTCTTATTGCTGCAGCTACAATTAAACTTAATGCTTCACTGGCATCGATTTTAAATTCTACTACACCGCTTTTTACAGTACTGGCAGCAGCCTGGCTGCTGAATGAAAATATTAATTTTAAAAAAATAGCAGGAATAATACTCGGTATAACAGGAGTTGCTGTTCTGCTCGGCTGGAGTCCACTTCCACTGACTGTAGAAGTGATTAAAGCTGCACTACTTTCAATTACTGCAGCTGCCGCTTATGCTCTGGGAGGTGTATATATAAAGAAAAATTTAAAGGGAATCGACTCTTTTTCCCTGGCTACAGGTCAGCTTTTAGGAGCTGCGGTTATTTTAATGCCGCTCACAGTTTTTAAAATGCCTGCAGCTGATATATCTTTAACAGTATATTTATCTGTGCTGGGATTAGCACTTTTCTGTACTTCATTTGCATATATAATTTATTTTAATTTAATAGAGAGAGTAGGACCTACAAAAACTCTTTCTGTAACCCTTCTTGTGCCTTTATTTGGTGTTTTATGGGGCTTTTTATTTTTAAATGAAAAAATCACGGGAGGAGTTATAGCTGGGCTGATTATTATACTGTCCAGTATATATCTTATATCAGAAATGGATATAAAATCTTTGAAACAGTAAATTTAAAATAATTAGTGGGAGGTTTAATAATTGAAAAAAATTTTTTCGGTTTTTATTGTAACTTTATTTTTAATGTTTGTTTTAGCGGGAAGCATACAGGCTGCAGAGAGATTCCTTTTTAAAAATGATCTTGTGGATCTGGAACTTCTGTATGTAGATGGTAAGTTAATAATAAATAATGGAGATCAGGAAATAGCCCTGGACTCTGTTGTTTCAGCATCAGGTGCAAAATATAAAAAAGATGATCTTATGTTCTGGTCTAAAGAGAATGATGGTCTGCTGGAGATAAAAGGAGAATTAATCTCTTTTTCTGACGACAACTATAATTCCTGGGAAATAGCAGCGAAGAATGGGGTTGACTTCAGAGCAGTTGGAAATGAACCTGGCTGGTATGTTGAGATTAGAGATGATGTAGATGTGAAATTTGTTGGTGATTATGGAGAAACAGAAATAAGAGCAAGAGTTAATGATGTCTGGGTAGGTCCGGCAGGAGATGACAAAATATATTATATCGATAGTCCTATTGTAAAATTTCAGGTTATATTGATAAAAAAACAGTATATAGATTCCATGAATGGAGAAAAGCTTCCATATCAGGTGAGAATAATATTCCCTGATGAAAGTTATATTGGTGGAGGCAGGCTTCTAACACAGAATTAAAGAAAATCCTCTAACTTAAATGGTTAGAGGATTTTTAAATGATAAATTATGTGTTTTAAATGATACTTTAAGTATAATTTTTTTTAAAAAAACAGCTAAAATAAAATCTAATGCAAGCTGTTAAATTAAAGAATTTTTCATTTATAGATTAAAGGCCTATATTAACAGGTGTTTCATTTGCCAGATTGTCACTTACCGGACATCTGTTTTCTACATCTTTAATCCATTTTTCTAATGTTTCTGTATCTGCGTCACAATCAGGTTTTACAGATACATTTATTTCCTGATATCCTGCCCTTTTTTCTTCTGATTGTCCCATAAATTTAGCTGGATCCAGTGTGCCGCTGATTTCAAACTCTATACCTTTCATCTCAATACCCATTTCTTTTGCAACCAGGTGTCCTACTACATTAAGACATCCACTTAAAGCAGCCAGAATATATTCTACAGGGCTTGGTCCATCATCTGTTCCACCCTGATTTTTTGGTTCATCGACAATAATTTTGAAACCTGTTCTTGTTTCTGCCACAACTTTAGTTGGATTTTCACTTTCTGAAGTTACTGAAAACTTTGCTAATGGCATAAATATTCGCCTCCTGTAATTTTATTTTTATTTACTAGTTTATCCTAAATAATATATTCGATGTTTCTTATAAAAATCCTTTTTTAATTATATTATTAGAAGTAATATTTAGACTTGTAAAATAATATTAATTTTAATACACAATTAAACTATAAGTGTTGACTCAGCTGTTAAGCAGATAACGTAAAATTCTGATAAAATATAGTATTATAAATTTAATATGTGTCTCATAAAATCAAATTATTATCTAAAAAATTTAAAAATATTAAACAAGAGAAAGGGGTCATTAAAATGAAAATTAATGTTGACTGGCAGGGAGATATGGAGTTTTTGAGCAGTTTACCTTCCGGACATAGTGTTACTCTGGATTCATCTCCAGAAAGTGGAGGACATAATAAGGGGCCGAGACCTATGGAAATGCTCTTAACAGGCCTGGGTGGATGTACTGGTATAGATATAGTGATGATCCTCAATAAAATGAAACAGGAAATAGAGTCTTTTTCAATGGATATTGATGGAGAAAGAGCAGAAGAACCTCCTAAAAGATTTACAAAAATTCATATTACTTATAAATTAAAAGGCAAAAATCTTGATGAAAGAAAAGTTCAAAGAGCCATTAAATTATCAGAGGAAAAATACTGTTCAGCAAGCAGTTCGTTAAATGCAGAGGTTATTTCAAGTTATGAAATAGAAAATATTTAGTTTTCAGCCTGGATTAAGAATAGAAAGACAAAAGAATAAAGCGCTTCAAATTATAAATAGAAAATATTTAGTTTTCAACCCGGTCAAAAACCGGGTTTTTCTTATAAAAAAATAGACATTTCTGCAGGAAATACTTAAATATTATTGAATATATAAAGTAAGATTTAAGTTTTACTTTAAAATTTTTAGAATTTTACAATAATTC
>JBNJGL010000039.1:0-21817 GCA_051747745.1 Bacillota bacterium
TCTTATTCATATCGATTTCTTATCTTTATAAAGCTCTTTATCGGCTTTTATAAACACTTCTTTTAAATCATTTGACTGACAGTTTAATACATTTATTCTTCATTTAAAATTCCTAAAAATATATCTACTAATTCAGGATCAAACTGTGTTCCTGAACATCTCTTTAATTCCTGGATTATTTCTTTTTGGGTCATTGCTTTCTTATATGGACGTCCACTTATCATAACATCATAGGCATCTACAACTGCCAGTATTCTTGATAATAATGGAATTTTACTATTTTTTAATCGATCTGGATACCCTGTACCATCCCATCTTTCATGATGGTGCAGTATATCTTCTGCAATATGCGAAAATCTGGGAATGCTTTCAATTATCCTGTAACCGGCTTCTGGATGGGTTTTAATAAGATCCCATTCCTGTTCTGTTAATTTGTCAGTTTTATTTAATATATCTTCAGGAATAGATATTTTTCCTATATCATGCAGTAAGGAAAGCAGAACCAGTTTATCCCGGTCCTTTTGATCCAAATTTAATCTTTCACTAAATTGTTTTGACATTTCAGTCATTCTATTCACATGTGATTCTGTTTCATGACTTTTTTCTTTAAGAGTATTTAAAAAACTTGAGAGAACAATGCTCCGACCGCTTTCTCTATTGGCAAATTTGTTAATATACATTCTGTCCTCTGCAGTACTTAAAATTTCAAATAAGTTTTCATCTTCACTGTTTTTAGTTGCTGTTCCAAGTGCAATAGAAAAATTCATCTCCAGATTATTTTTTGACGAAACCTCATTTATTCTTTCAATAATTTTTTCGCTTTCTTTCTGAGTTGTTTCTGGTAAAAGAACAACAAATTCATCTCCACCCCATCTTGCGACCACATCTTCTTTTCTACATGCCTTATTTATAACTTCTGCTGCTGTTTTTATCCATTTGTCTCCCTTAGAATGACCAAATGAATCATTAACAAGTTTGAGATTATTTAAATCAGCCATTATTAAACTGATTGGTAAATTTCTATTTGTATCAATTCTTTTCATCATATCTTCCATATATGCTCTATTATACAAACCTGTCAACTTATCATGAAAACTCATATACGCAACTTTATCTTCATGCTGTTTTCTTTCAGTTATATCTACTGCAAATCCTTCAATTAAAAAATCATCTGTTTTCTTTTTTGAACTGATTCTTGCATTCATCTCAATCCATTTAATATTCTTATATTTATCATAAGCCTGGTAAATAAAGTTTCGTACTTCACCATTTCTTTCAAGTAGGTTTATAAATTTCTGGCGCTTATCAGGATCAACATACAGGTCTCTGCCTAAATTATTATAATAATTATAAATCTCATCAGTACTTTTAAAACCAATCATTTCTGCCATAGCAGGATTAATCAACTTCACTTTACCACTAAAAGTAGTCTTAAATATACCGATTGGAGATTTTTCAAAAAGCTGTCTATATTCTTTTTCAGATTCTAATCTTTTTTTATCATTCACTATCTTTTCTATTCCAATTGAAATGTCTGCAGAAAGTTCACTTAATAATGCTATTTCTTTATCATCCAGACGATTTTTATTATCTGAACAAAAAACAGCTAATCCCCATATTTCTCCCGATACTCTAATTGGAAATACCCCAATTGAACCACAGTGTTCACCTTTAAGCCGAGAATTAATATCATCATTTATAATAATTTCTCTATCATTATTCAGTACTTCTTCGTAAATATTTAAATTATCACTATCATAATTTAATCTGATTTTATCTTTACCTTTTAAAAATATGCATCTTCTGCCATAAACTGATAATAAATTTAGTTCATCTTTATTTTTATTTACTTCTGCAATCCATACTGTATTATATCCACCTATTTGGGATGCCGCTTTGGTTGACTGTTCAATTAAATCTTCAACTGAATTCTCTTTTACTATAATCTGGTTAATAGAACTTAAAGTTTTATAAATGCGGTTCAATACTTTAATACGTTTTTCCATCCTATTTCTTTTTGTAATGTCTATGGCCATACTTATATATAAATCATTTCCATTTTCATCTAGGCCAATATGTGAAGATTTAAAATCCCAGACTCTTAAATCACCATTTTTTGTTCTAATAGTAAATTCTCCGCTGTCAAATTTATCTTTAACTGAATATATTTTTCTTATATGCTCGACAACTGAGTCTTTATTTTCACCATAGGCTTTTTCGGTCCATCTCTCAATTGTTGGTATTTCTTCTCTGGAATAACCAGTGATATCTTCCCAGACATCATTAATTTCCAGTACATTACCTCTGTCATTATGCAGCATTATTGGAAAAGGAGCTTCTTCAACTGCATTTGAAAATATTTCTGCCTGATTTTTAATTTCATTTCTTAAATTATATTCTTTTGTAACATTTCTGAATACTAATACCACTCCATAAATATTTCCATTATCATCTTTTATGGGAGATGCACTGTCAGCAATATGATACTCTGTTCCATCTTTTGCTATCAATTTAGTGTGGTTGGCCAGACCAATAATTTTACCTGTTTCAATTACTTTTTTAACTGGACTATTAACAGCTTTTCTTGTCTTAGCGTTTATTATATTAAAAATTTCTGTAATATTTTTCCCTTTAGCTTTTTCAATATTCCACTTAGTTAATTTTTGTGCTTCTTGATTGAGTCTTTTTATCTTCCCGTCGTTATCAGTAACTATAACTCCATCACCTATTGAGTTTAAAGTTATAGCTAAAAAATTCCTCTGTTCTCTTAAATTCTTTTCCTGATCTATAATCTTTATAATACTGCTTATTCTTTTTGATAGTAAATTTATTAGATCATATTCTTCTTTTAAAAATGGACTATTATTAAATTCTTGAGGGTATCTTTTTGTATAATATATTTTTATATATCCTTTAACCTGATTATCAATAATAATCTCACTTTTCTGTACCCATTCACTTTTTTCGAAATGTTCTGTTGTATACTCCTGACCATTATATTCTATTAGCACACAGGTATCTTCCGGATATTGATATCCATCCGGAATTTCAGCAGCTATATTGGTTAATAGTGAAGATATATCAGTATGATGTTTTTCTGAAATTCTGGATATATTATAGAGACATTTTAATTCTTTTAATCTTTCTTTTAATTCTGTATTAACTTTTTCTATAGAGGTTTTACTGTGAAAAACATACACTGCTGTTATAATGATTATAAATACTTCAAATATAAATTCAATCAGATTAACTTCTAAAGAATATAGATCCTGAACTCCCAGTACAAATACAGCAAATATAGTAGAAAAAATGATACCTTTTTTTCGATATTTGGTGCTGGCATAAATAACAAACAATATAATTAATGGTTCAACAATTTCGAATTCTGCAAGTAATGATGTAAATAATGCAGTAATTCCTAAAATAATAATTATAAATCTGTCAAAAATATTTTTTTTGAAAGTTGAAAAATAATTTTCCACAGTTTACCCTCTTTTCCCGGATATTAATTTGTGAATATTTAGATAAATAAGTACATGTATTATTCCATATAGATTTTGAATATTATGATGTATCCACATATCACTCTGGCCCTTATATCACTAATTTGAATCTATAATCACCAATCACAGTATAGGAGATAAAAGTCTGGATATAGATTCTCTAACCTTCATTGTCCAGCCTCTATTTTTATATTCTTCAGCAGTTATTTCTTTAGAATGTTCTATATCTTCAAAAAATATTTCATCATAATTTCTGGCAATTTCGCGGTCATAAATAAAAGCATTGATCTCAAAGTTAAGTTTAAAACTTCTCACATCCATGTTTGTAGTCCCTACTGATAGAATTCTGCTATCTATACTGATAGTCTTGCTGTGGAGAAAACCCCGGCTGTAATTATAACAGCGGGCACCTGCTTCCAGAAGCTGACCTACAAATGAGTTGTTGGCCCCATATACAAAAGGATGATCAGAACGATCCGGTATCATAATCCGCACATCTACTCCGGAGCGTGAAGCAAGCTGAAGTGCTTCCAGTATAGACTGATCCGGTATAAAATAAGGAGTCTGTATAAAAATAGTTTTTTCTGCTTCATAAATCATTTTCAGAAAAAAAGCTTTTATCTCAGTTTCTTTAGAATCTGGTCCACTGCTGACAATCTGCACAGGTGAAGGACCTGTAAATTCTTTTTTAGGGAAATAATATTTTCCCCTCTTTATATCTTTTCCGGAAGCAAAATTCCAGTCCAAAAGAAAGCGGTACTGCATACTGTCAACACTTTCCCCTCTTATCCGCAGATGTGTATCCCTCCAGTAACCGAAACGCTTAGAAAGACCTAAATATTCGTTCCCAACATTTATTCCGCCCAGATAGCCGATCTGACCATCTATAATAACATTTTTTCTGTGGTTTCGGTAATTGATATCTAAAACGAAAGGTGCAAATGGAACAACTTCTCCACCTGCATCTTCAAGTTTATGAATAGAATGTCTTGATAAGTTTCTGCAGCCCATTTTGTCATATAAGAGTCTTACCTCTACTCCTTCTGCTGCTTTTTTTGTCAGGCGGTCAATAAATTCATCACCTAATTCATCATCCTGAATTATATAATAACTGGCATGAATGAATTTTTCAGCATTATCTATATCTTTAAATAAATCGGCAAATTTATCTCTACCATTTGTATAAATATCAAGTTTATTATATCCCACTACAGATGGCTTTTCACATCTGAGGCCAACATTAATTATACTTTTTTCCAGATCATCAAATTTTAGCGCATCTACATCGAGAATTCCTGTTTCACAGCCAAAATTTAGTTCTTTTAAATCATCTTCTCTCTGTTTTTCCAAAAAATGTTTTCTCTTTTTGGGGGTTAAACCAATGAACAAATATAATATAAAACCCAGCACCGGAATCAAAGTTAAAATTAAAAGCCAGGCCCAGGTGACGGTTGGATCTTTTCTCTCAAAGAATATTAGTAGTATTATAAATATAATGTTTAAGATTATTATTCCGGAAGGTAAATATGATAATAAACTCATGGAAATCTCCCTTCAGTAATGCTTCAGCTCTTATTTTCCTGAAGTACTAACCTGCAATTTTTGCATAAATATTTTTTCAAACCATATGAGAAAAATAGCCTGGCAGTAAAACCAGACTATTTTCAAAAATTTGTTTCAATCAATATTAATATCTATAAATCGCTGCTATATCAGTTTCCTCGGGCATTTCATCTGAAGTTAGAGGATAAACTTTACCACCATTGTTGATAACATGTAATACAGCAAAATTATAAAGATCATAGCCATTTTTTATATTATCTTTTTTTACTCTATTATTCTCAGCATCAAAAAAGCCTTCTTTTTCTGCTGTTTTATCCAGCAGTAATGTATCCACCTTACTGTAATAAGCAGCTTCAATTATATCTTCCAGTTTATCTGAAGTTTTATCTGAGTTTTTCATTTCACTGTATTTTTCAGTAATTTCATCTTTATAATCATGCAGATGTGGTTTAATCAACTGCCAGCTTTTTTCGTGTAAATTATCTAGCGAAATTTTTTCGGGATTACCATTTATATTCTCATTTAACATTTCAGGATAAGAATTAATATTTTGGTAATGTGAAAATAAACTGTCATCTGCTGTAATAATCAGCTTTTCTTTTATATTTTTTAATTGATTATTGACCACTTCATCAATTTTTCGCAAATAGTGCAGCAGATCTTCATTATCATCTTCTCCTGCCCCATGTCCGTGATAAATAGAAGAAGATCCTGCTTTACTCCTAGATAAATATGATTCTTCTGCTTCTTCATCAAGATTGAGAAAGTCTTTAATATTTTCAGGCATTCCTTTTACTTTTAATTCATTTATTTCACTTCTATCACACCTGTAAAGCTTGCTGTAATTTGGACTTAAAGCTAAAAGATAATATTTCGGATTATCCCAGAGAACAGAAATAAGCTGTTTTATATTAAAATACCTACTTACATGTGTTTTATCGATAAAATCAATCGGAAGTTTATAATATTCAAAAGTGTTTTTGCTTAAAAATACTGCCAGCCCATTTTTCTGTTTCTGCCAGAAATCCACTTCTTCCACAAAACTATTTAACGGGGCCAGCATTTTTTCTATCTCTCTTTCCTTGAAATCCCAGTTTTTTTCTAATTTTTCGTGTACTTCCTGCAGTAAATTCTTAAACTTGATTTTTAATTTCTTAAACTCGCCTCTTTTAACAGACTGTGTGGACATGTAAATAGATATACAGGGTTCATCCTTACAACTTATCAGATTTTTCAGTGTTTGAAGATTAATTTCACTCATTAAATCAACCCCCTAATTTGAGTCTGTTCATCATTTTAGTACTGTAATTACATTGTACCAGAAAATCAGAAATTTTAAAGTTATTAGTTAACCAGAAAAAAGTACACAACTTATTTTACAGTATTTCAGCACCCAGTCAGATATCAGTACAGACAAAAATTTAATGATTGTTTTTAATAAATTTTTTATAAAGTTCGGCAAATCTGATAATTCCCTGTCTTATTGTAAACTCATCTACAACTGCATAAGATAAAATTATCTTATTATTTTCCTTTCTTCTGAAATAAAAATTATTCTGATCGGCAATTAAAATATCATTTTCCCGTGCATTCTTTACAAAATTATCTATATTTATTTTATCTGGCAGAATTATTTTTATATAAAATCCCAAATCAGAAGTTTCCAGCTTTATTTCATCAGGCATATGTGCCAGCAGTTCATTTTTGCTTATCAAAGCTCTGTTTTTTAAAGTCTGCTTTAAAATTTTTATTCTCCGTTTTAGGTAGGAGGTATTAATATAATGTGAAAGGAGGTGATTTATAAGATGATCACCAGCAGAATTTAAATCGAATTTTTTCTTCTCTATTAATTCATCTGGAAAAACTATCAAACCTGTATCAAGACCCGGAAATAAAGTTCTGGTCATTCTCATAATCTGAATAACAGTCTTTTTCTCATCAATATAGTAAAAGCTTTCTTCTTCCGGCTTATCATCATCCCAGAGATAATAGCTGTCTACAATAATTATTTTAAACTTCAACATATATGCCAGATCCAGCAGAGATTTTTTCTTATCTGCACTCCAGCTGCATATATTATCAAAAGAAGGATCATTATTTAAAAATAAATAATCAATCTTATTATTTTCCAGATAGTTCATTAATTTATCAAAATTTATTTCCTCTATCCCCTCTATAGTAGGTGAATTATTCTTATCTACCAACCTTCTAATGATATCCATTTCTCCTGGCTCCTCAACTAAAATAAAGTCATTTTCAGTAAAAAAATTAAAAAATGTTATATCTAACTGATCAAGTCCAGAATAATAGGTTTTCTCATAGCCAGATTTTAGTGGAAACTGGTCTATCAGTTTCTTCCATTCATTTTCTTCAGCATTAAGAGCAGAAAAAACATCACCTGATTGTAAAAACCACATATCTTCAAATAGAGCGTGTATATTATAGGATTTAATTATTTCTTCATTTGAAAAAATGCCATTGAATTTTACCAGAGATTTACTTCCTCCGTTTTTAGAAGAAAGAATCCTCAATCTTCTATCTCTATCTATGTTTTCCCGAATGACAGAATCAGCCGGAGAAATAAAACTGCCGCTGCCTTCTTTTTTATAAATATAGTTTTCTGTTTCCAGCAGGTTATATGCTTTTACAACAGTTTCAGGATTTACTTCGAGCTCTGATGCGAGTTTTCTTATTGAAGGCATTTTTGTATCAGGAGTAAATCTGTTTTCAAGAATTTCTTCTTTTATTTTTTGGTAAATCTGTCTGTATAAGCTCTGCTCTGCATTCCTGTCCATTTCAAAATTGAACAAATTAAACTGCCCCCTTCCATGGTAATATAATGAGTAGAATACTCAGCCAATTCCACCATTTTTTAAAAACAGGTGATAGTTAAAACAGCTCTACATGGTAAGTATTCCACCCTTATTACCGGCATTATTATGCTGTTATTCTGCAGGCAAATTTTTTCTTTTATAAAATTTAATCGATTCATGTGCCAGCAGAAATACACCTGCTGCAGATATGATTTTCATCCAATCTGAAGCTGATACTGCCGCAAAACCAAGATAGCTATTTATTCCTGGTGTATATACAACTGTTAAAACCATAGCTATCGATATAAGAACAGAATATATTATTTTTTTATTGTTAAAAAAGTTTTTAGAAAAGATAGTAGTATACTCATATCTTCTTGACATAATATTTATCCACTGACATGCAACTATAGTTAGATAACTGATAGTTGTAGCTCTGGCATAAAGCAGTGTTCCCTCATTTATTAAACTCAACTGACCTTTTATAAAAATACTGTAATTTATAAATCCAAGAACTCCCATTAGAACTCCCAAAAAAGCTATTTCACTAAAGCTCCTTTTATTAACAATATGCTCATCACTTTCCCGCGGTGGAAATTTCATCAGCTGTTCAGAACCGGGATCAAAAGTAAGAGCTGTTAATGGTAAAATTTCTGCCAGAAGGTCAATAGATAGTATCTGTATGGCCAGAATAGGAATAGGCCAGCCCAAAATACCTGCTGCTGCAAGCCCAATAAGTACAATTGCAAGTTCTGCACCATTACTTGTTAGAGATGCAAGAACAGTTTTCTTCAAGTTGTTATAAATAGTTCTTCCTTCTCTTATTGCATATACAAGTGTGGGATAGCTGTCATCTAACAGAATAAGTTCTGCCGCTTCTTTAGATACATCAGTACCCATCTGTCCCATGGCTACTCCTATATGAGCACTTTTTAAAGCCGGAGCATCATTAACTCCATCTCCTGTTACAGCCACAACTTTTTGCTGATTTTTAAGATTTTTAACAATCCTAAGCTTATCTTCAGGTGACACACGAGAAAAAATCAGTGATTCATTATTATTCATAACATCTTCTAATTCTTCTTCACTTAACTGCTGAAGGTCTCCACTTGTAAATACCGGCACATCTTCTCCATCAACTGAAAGACTTATTTCTCGGCCAACTGCCTGTGCTGTTATAGCATGGTCTCCTGTCATAATATAAGTGTCGATATGTGCTTCATGTGAGCTGTTTATAGCTTCTTTAACACCTTCTTTTGGTGGGTCTATCATTGCTACCAGCCCTAAAAACACAACATCCCTTTCTATTTCATCCATTACATAATCAGTTTCGTCATCTTCCAATTTTCTATATGCTACTGCAAGTACACGCATGGCATCTTTGGAATATTTCTCGTTTAAATCATTTAACCTCTTCTTATCTTCTTCACTAATCTCTACTTCTTCACCATCTTTAAATATATGTTTGGAGATTGAAAGCACACTCCCCAGTGCACCTTTCATTGTCAGTACATTACCATCAGTAAATTTTCTTATAGAACTCATTCTCTTTCTTTCAGAATCAAAACTGAACTCATGTAATTCAGGATTTTCCTCATCTTCTTTAGGTGATCGGGTTCCAAGTTTTGTAGAAAGAGTTATTAAAGCTGCCTCAGTAGGATCACCAATCGGATACCAGCCTGCATGCTCATCATCAGGCTCATGAATTTCCGCATTTGAAGCCATTGTTGCCGCATCAAACATAATTTCCAGCTCATCTATTTCTTTATCACTGAGTGAGTCACCTTCTGAACTTAAAATATCTCCTTCTGGCTCATAGCCAAGTCCTGTTATCTCATATTCGTGTCCATCAAACCAGACTTTTTTTACAGTCATCTCATTTTTTGTCAGTGTTCCGGTTTTATCTGTACAGATCACATTTGTAGAACCCAGTGTTTCAACAGATGAAAGCTTTTTTACAACAGCATTCTGTTTGGCCAGTCTATCTACTCCCTGAGAAAGTGCAACTGTAATCTGCATAGGTAATGCCTGTGGCACAACAGCTACAGCAATACCCAGACCATAAATGAGTGCAAAGTTTAATCCAAGTCCCTGATAAATACTTATACCAAAAAGTGCAAAACCTACAATTACCGCAAAAATAGCTATTCTATTGGCAACTACCTGCAGTTCCTCCTGTAGTGGTGATTTCGACTTTTCCTCTCCCTGGGTCATAGAAGCAATTTTACCCATCTCTGTTTCCATTCCAGTTGCTGTAACAACACCTTTAGCAGAACCAGAAGCTACATTTGTCCCCAGATAAGCCATATTATCCCTGTCTGCAAGTGATCTTTCCTCATTTATCACACTGGAATTTTTCTCCTGAGGCATAGATTCACCAGTAAGAGAAACATCGTTTGTCCGTAAATTAAATGATTCTATAATTCTGACATCTGCCGGGACTTTATCCCCTTCTTCCAGACTTATTATATCACCAGGAACCAGTTCTTTCTGCGAAATTTCTCTTATTTTCCCATCTCTTATAACTTTAGATGGTGACTGCACCAGTTTGTTAAGTGAATCCATAATTTTTTCGGCCTTATATTCCTGAAAAAATCCAATTACTGCATTTAAGACAGCAATTGCTATCATTACAGTTCCATCTCTATAACTCTGAATCATAAAAGACATGGCTGATGCAACTAAAAGCAGTATAACAAGTACATCTTTAAACTGAAGAAAAAACAAAGCTGTCAGAGATTTTTGTTTCCCTGCTTTTAATTCGTTTTCTCCATATTTTTCAAGTCTTTTTTTGGCTTCACTTTCAGTCAACCCATCTTTTGATGTATTTAATTCATCAAACAATTCCTTTACTTTTTTTGAATAATACCTTATTTCTTCCATATAACCACCTCACTTTAGATTTTATACCTGGAAATAATTATCTGTTTTATCACTATTTCCAGTTTCTTTGGCTAACTTATATATCTTATGATTCAAAAATTTTTTATCTTCATTTTCCAGTACATTTTTATCAAAACCACCAAGTATATAATGACTGAATTCCCATACCTGTTCCTTAACATCTTCTGGACTTCCTTCTGCGATAATCAATAAAGCATCCAGAATCGAACCTGCAACAGAAACATCCTGATTACCATAATGTCTGAGCTGATAAAAAGTCTTATATAGAAGATCCCAAAAAGAGATATCTTCCAGTATAAAGCATAGTTCATCTTTGTCATTATAATAATAAGTATTCTCTATATTAGCCACTGCAATTCTGGATAATACCCAGCCCAGCTGATTTATACAGAAAACAGCTGTATTTGGATCATTAATACCTGGCGAAATTGCTCTCAGTGCAACTTCAGTCAATTTAAGCAGACCAAACTCGATATCATTTTTTTTGCTTCTTTCGTTATCTATAACTAAATGGTCAAGTATTTTTTTCTCGATAACTTCCATTTCTTCTTTCATTTCTTCTGCAGGATTCAGCTGCCAGACAGAAAATACAGCTGTATTTTCTGTAACATAATCTCCTATCATTTTTTCGGCTCTAATTATTATATCAAGATCATCGGCCAGATTAGTGAGCTGAATATCGTAAATATACTGTATATAACCACTTCTGTCCGCATTAAAAGTCATGGCATCTTTTTCTGTAATCTCTTTGAGATTAGAAGGAGGTTTGTTTCTTATTTTATCATCACTATTATTTCTTTCTTCAAATTTATCAACTATATCTATAATCTCCTGCTTAAGATTTTCTATTAATAAATTTACCTGTACCGAGTTAGCAGCATGATGTATAAAATAAACAAAATAGGTCAGACAGATAATAGCAACTATGACCGCAATCAATGCAGAAAAAATAGTGGCCTCCTGAGCTCCCTGCATATTAACATTTAAAAACAAAAGAGTTAAAATAGAATAAATAAATCCACCGATAAAAACTCCCAGTACTTTTAATGTAACTTTGTTTTTCAGAAAATCCTGCATTGTTCTGGGAGAAAACTGTGAAGAATACATAGTCAAAACAACCATAATTGTAGAAAAAGATACTGTAATCATAGCAAACAGTGAGCCGGCAAGTGTAGATAAAATAGTTTTAGCCAGATCATAAGAAGTAAAAAAGTATCCGGGCAAATAATTCATAATTGTACTGTTGAAATAGTAATCAATAACAATTACAAATAAAGATAAAAAAGCGGCAGAAACAGCATATATGCTGGGAATGAAATATATTTTGTTCTGTATATTGTGCAAAAATTTCAGTTTCATAATCTATTAGCCACCTTATAATTATCAACTTCTGTAAAGACAAAAACAGAAGTAAAATAAATTATTATTGTTATATATGAAATTCAACAAAGTTGCTGTATTTCCTTTATTTGACGCAGGAAATTAACATTTTTTTATCTAATATACAGTCGACAAATTTTAAATTTTATTTAATCTTTTAATTTAATTTAAAAAATATCGTCAGAATCTTTTAATATATTTACTTATTCTGTTATAATAAGTATTGAGCACTTAAAAAGCACATTTTTTGTTAAAAAAATTTGGAAAGGAGAATACTATGTATTCAAAAAAGAGTATTAATGAATTTCTGGATGACTTAAGTTCAAACAATTCTATACCTGGAGGCGGCAGTGCAGCTGCACTTTCTGGAGCATTAAATGCAGCTGTAGTAAGTTTCATTTCCAATCTTACAATTGGAAAAGAAAAATATGCAGATGTAGAAGATGAAGCAAAAGCAGTATTAGATAAATCTTCTGCACTCCAAAAAGAAATGCTGGAAATGATAGATAAAGACAGTGAAATACTTGCAGATATTTTAGATGGTTATAAAACAGGCAATCAGGAAAAAGTAAAAGAAATCTGTAAGGATGCGGTAGGGTTTTCCATGGATATGACCAGAAAAGCCGTTGAGCTAATGGAATTGACTCTTTCCATAAGCAAAATTGGAAATAGGATGCTGAAGAGTGATTTTGAAGTGGCAGCTTACATAGGTGATGCTGCAGTCAACAGTGCAATAGCAAATGTTAAGATAAATCTGGGCAGTGTTGACGACAGAGAATTTGTAAATAAAGTTAAAGAAGAATATACAATGCTGAGCAAAAAAAGTGATGAACTTAAAAAAGAAATCGTTGACTTAGCAAATTAATTTAATAGAGGTGAATATTTAAATGAAAGTTTTGAAAGGAAAACCTGTTGCAGAAAAAATAGAAAACTGGTGTGTTAAAGAAGTGGAAAGACTTAAAGAAGAAAAAAATGCTGTACCTCATCTCCGCGTTCTACAATATGGTGATGATGCAGCCAGCAAAGCTTATGTGGGCAGGATCGAAAAAAACTGCAAAAAAGTTGGAATCAAATTTGAATATAAGGTTTTCACTGAGGACGAAGAAGCATTTATAGAATCTTTAAAAGAGGCAAATGAAAGTGATGAAATTACATCAATAATGGTTCAGCAGCCATTACCTGATTCACTCAAAGATACACTTGAAATGATAAATCCTAAAAAGGATATTGAGGGAATTACCTCTGCTTCACTTGGTAAATTATTTGCCGGTCTGGATACTTTAGTTCCATGTACTGCTGAAGCATGTATGGAAATTATAGATTTTTACGATATTCCTTTAAAAGGAGAAAGAGCTGTTGTTGTAGGGAGAAGTAATATAGTTGGTAAACCTGTTTCAATATTACTACAGCAGAAACATGCAACTGTTACCATGTGTCATTCCCGCACCAGAGACTTAAACTGGGAATTGGAACATGCTGATATAGTGGTTGCTGCAGTAGGTAGAGCAGAAATGATTACAGGTGATATGCTGAGTGAAGATACAGCTGTCATTGATGTTGGAACAAATTTTGTAGATGGTAAACTCCTGGGAGATGTTGATTATGAATCTGCCAGTAAAAAAGCAGAAATGATTACTCCTGTTCCTGGTGGAGTTGGTACTGTGACAAATCAAGTTTTACTCAGAAATATTGTAAAATCTTTTAAGAATCTCTATAAGTAAAATATTTTGAAAAGTTTATTTTAACTTACTTAATAAGTTATTAAGCCTGGATGAAAATCATCCAGGCTTTTTAAGTTTCAGTTTGCCGGGGAAAGCAAACTGTGAACATGGAAGCTATTTAACATATAAAATCATTGACTATTTTTTTAATAAATTTCCAGCATTTTTATATAATATTTTTTCCTTTGTTTCTATATTTATATTTAGTTCATTTAAAATAGCAATTATTATACCTGGATCACCATAAGGATAATCTGACCCAAATATAATGCGGTCATTACCAAAGTCATGCAGAGCTTTTGTAATTAACCTTCCTTTTGCTGCTTCAGATATTTCCAGATAAACATTCTCATATTCTGCCAGAATATCTATTACATCAGCCGAATATAAATGTATAGCACATATTTTAAGTTCAGGAAATCTTTCAGCAAGATTGGCTATTCTTATTGGACTGGCAGTAAAATGATTTATTCTATCTGCATGAATTTGAATTGGTACATCTAGATCAATAGCTAATTCATACAATAAATTGAATTTCGGATTATCTGGAGCAAAAATTTCAACAGCCGGATTTAATTTTATACCAGAAAATCCAAGTTCTTCAATACAGTATCTTATTTCTTTAAATAACCAGCTGTCTTCAACCCTATTTTTAGGCATTTCATTTAAAATTTTCTCCCATTTAGATGGATCTGAAGCTTCCTCATTTATATCTATTATTAACCTGGGATCAACTCTACAAAATCCGCCAATACGTTCCGGATATTTTTTCATCATTTTCCCAATATATCTGTTTACCTGAGAAAATTGTGTTCCAACAACCGGATTTGCACAGGTATATGCTTTATTAATATTGTTTTTATTAATAACATTTATTAATTCTTCGGCAGATGTATTATAATCTTCTGTATCAACCCAGGGAGTAGAAATTCCCAGATGAGTATGAAAATCTATTATCTTCATTTTATATTTCTTTTCTCAGCCATCCAATAAGCTGAGCCCAGAATTTACCGTAGTTCTCCCATTCTACAAATTCCGGTGAACCCCAGTGAGGTGCACAGTCAGATGCAAAGGCTGCAGTACGTCCATCTCCATATTCTCCTACGACTACCATAGGATCTCCATCATATTCAACCAGTACTTCTCCATTTTCATCAGCAGCAAACTTATTATAGCCTAAAAGCATAGGCCACTCATCTTCAATACCATCTAAAACAGCATGTTCTTTAACTGCTTCTGGATACATTCCTTCCGGCACTTCTACTCTATCATCAGTAGCCATCATAACTACAGGAAGAATTTCTTCAATAGGTGAATCTTTATATTTTGATTTAGCATCTATTCCCTGGAAGGACATATATCCTCCTACCATCAGGAAACTTCCACCTTTTTTTACATATTCTCTGATGAGCTTCAATCTATTAGGTGTGGCAATAGATTTTTCGAAGGTATCAGGGTGTAAAAGCAGTGTATTGGAACCAATATCACTTAAAATTACGGTATCATACTGGCTAATTTCTTCCATTTCTGTTGGAAATTTAGAAGCTGCATGCTGATTTGGTATAAAATCAACTTCATAACCTGCTTCTTCCAGAGCTTCTATCAACCATTTAGCTCCTTCTTCGTATTTACTTGTAAAAAATGTGTCAAAACCCTTTATATGGATGGAAAATGTTTCCCAGCTTTCACCGGCCAATAAAATTTTCTTCATGCTTATTTCTCCTCCTTTATATTCTCTAAAAATTTCTTTATTTCTTCTTTATCTGGAATGGAAGTTTGGGCTCCCATTTTCGTTGTAGAAAGAGCCGCACCTGCATTTGCCCATTCCACTGCCTCTTTTAAATTTGAGCCATCATAGACAGCTGCAAATGTACCTGTAAAACAATCTCCTGCTGCTGTGGTGTCCACAGCATTGACCTTTAATCCTGATACAGCAAAAGTTTCTTTACCGGTTTTTACAAAAAGGCCTTTACTGCCCAGAGTTAAAATAACAATTTTAACTCCTCTCTTCAGAAAGTAATCTGCTGCTTTATTCATACTTTCTTCATCTTCAACTTTTATTCCGGTCAGCTGTTCTGCTTCAGTTGTATTTGGTGTTATTATATCCACTTTTTTGTAAATTGCTTCCGGAAGTTTGAATACAGGAGCCGGATCAAGTATCACCATTATATTATTTTCTGCTGCAGTATCAACTGCTTTTAAAACAGTTTCTTCGGGGATTTCAAGCTGCAGGAGCATCATATCAAATTTATTCAAATCATCCTGTTTTTTTTCGATATCTCCAGCAGACAATTTGCTGTTTGCACCTGGTATTACAATTATAGAATTGTTTCCTTTTTCATCAACACTTATAACTGCTGTTCCAGTATCTGCTTCTTTATCTTCAATTAAAAATTCCAGATCTATATCATATTTATTTAAATTTTCTTTTAGATATTTTCCATAACTATCTCTGCCAATCTTTCCAAACATCCAGGTTTTTCCACCTGCCTGACTGGCACTAACCGCCTGGTTTGCACCTTTCCCACCGGGAATTTCATCCAGCTTAGTTCCCAGAATTGTTTCACCGATTTCAGGGATGCGGGGAGTTGATGCAACCAGATCCATGTTAAGACTTCCAACAACTATTATATTGTTAATTTTACTCACCCCCCTATACTGTTCCACACCATTCTGTTATAAATCCTGCATATGTTAAAATACTTTCTATATATTCATCTACTGGAATTGTCTCATCTATACTGTGTGCTTTTTCGGGATCGCCCGGTCCAAAAACAACGGTTGGAGTATCTGCCAGATTTGCAAGCAGTCTTGCATCATTTCCAGCCGGAGAGGCAGTAAGCTCTTTACTGCCGAAAATATTAGATCTGAATATCCTGACAAGATCATGATCAGAATCTATTTCAAATGGACCACCTTCCTGATATACTTCAACTTCAAGTGGGTTTTCTCTCAACCAGGGATCACCTTTTACAACATTATCCAGTGTGGTCAGAACATCTTCGGCAATTTTTTCTTTATCCAGTCCAGGATAATAGTGCAGACATAATTTAAACTCACATTCAGAAGGAACGGTAGAACCGGCGCTTCCTCCTTTAATTACACCGATATTAAGGGTTGGAGGTGGCATTAGAGGGTGTTTATATTTCATCAACCAGTTATGTTCCAGCTCATTTAGTGCTTCTATAAGTTTAATTGCTTTTTCTATCGCATTTACACCTTCCCATTTTCTGGAAGAATGTAGTGCTTTACCAAAGACTTTTACACGATAGAAAATAAAGCCCATATGTCCTACCTGAAGCAGGTTACTTGTTGGCTCACAAACAACTGCTCCATCTGCTTTTATTCCTTCCTGTACAAAGGCAAGTGTACCATTTCCCCCACCTTCTTCATCGATAACACTTTCAAAAAGAACATCACCTTTAAGTTCAACACCTGCTTTTTTGATAAGATCAAGTGCCAGAAGGCTCGCTGCAAGTCCACCTTTCATATCACAGCCGCCAAGTCCATATATTTCTCCATCGATTTCTTTAGCTGAAAAGGGATCATGCTTCCAGCGTTCTTTTTCTCCATAGGGCATAGTATCAATATGTCCATTTAAGATAAGTGATCTTCCTTCACCACTGCCAGAAAACCTGCCGAGAAGATTTGGCCTATCTTCATAGTTGTGACCTGGATTACCCTCTCCATATTTTTCTATTGCATCTCTAATAATTTCATCTTTTACCTCATAAAATTCCGCTTTCCCACCGATCTCTTCAATTTTTTCAGCAATAATTTTCTGCCCATTTTTTTCGTATCCACCATCAATACCGTGGCCAACTACTCTTGTATCTGTTTTTATGAGTTTTTTAAGAAAGTCAAGATATTCACTTTTATTTGATTCCAGTTCTTTTTTGAGTTTTTCTTTAATATCTGTCATCTTTTCCTCCTAATTGTAGTGCCCGAGTACATCACATAAAAGATCCCAGAATTTTTCCTTATTTAAATCAAGAGCAACATATGCATTTTTTTCTTTTCCTGTCACTTCATAATAATCACAAACTGTTCGGCCGTAATTTAATCTGCTGTCTGTCTCTATATCAACATGCATTTTCCTGGTCGTAAAGACATCGTCATCTATTAGTTTTGCTACTGCACATACATCATGCAGCGGCCCTGCTTCAAGACCGTAAAAATCCTGATATGTAGAACCAAAATAGTCCAGTAATTCTACAACCAGATCACTAACTTTGTTACCGATCTTTGCAATTCTATCCACAATTTCTGGATAAGCCTGAGCCTGAAAAGTAAGATCAAGCCCGACCATTGTAATCTCTATTCCACTTTTGAAAACTATATCTGCTGCTTCAGCATCTGCATAAATATTAAATTCTGCGGCCGGAGTTCTATTTCCCAGTCCATAAGCTCCACCCATCATCACTATTTTATTTATTTTGTCTTTTATTTCCGGTTTTAACAAAATTGCTGCTGCAATGTTTGTAAGCGGTCCTACAGGAACTAAGGTAATTCCATCTGCTGATTTTAGTGCTTCATTTATAATAAAATCTACTGCATGTTCTTTTTCTGCTTCTACTGTTAAAGGTGGAAAATCGGGACCATCAAGACCGGTTTCTCCGTGAATATGTCCTGCTGTAACCTGCTCTCTTACCAGTGGTTTTGCCAGGCCTTTATAGACAGGAACATTTAAGTCTGCATAATTTACTATATTAAGTGTATTAGTAAGTGTTTTTTCTAATATTTGATTTCCTGCGACAACCGTTATTCCCCTCAAATCCAGATTTTCTGCTTTTGCTGCAAGCAAAATTGCTATAGCATCATCGTGGCCTGGATCCACATCCAGAATTATTTTTTTTCTTTTCATTATTACCTCCAGAAAATCTGATTTTAGTATTTCTTTAAAGCTTCAATTAATAGATCCCAGAAAAGTTCTTTATTTAGATCAATAGCAACATCTGCATTTGCTTCTTTATCCACTACTCCATAGAAGTCACATACTGTTCTTCCATAGTTCAGTTCACTATCTGTTTCTATATCAACCCTCATCTTTCTGCTGGTAAATACATCTTTATCAATAACTCTTGCAACCGCACAGACATCGTGCAGAGGGGGTGCATCAAAATCAAATACCCTCTTATATGTGTGCCCGAAAAATTTGAGCAGTTCTACAACTAAATTGCTGACATCATTATTGATCTCTGCTATTCTTTCCACTATCTCCGGATATGCCTTTGCCTGATGTGTTAGGTCCAGGCCTACCATTGTAACATCAAGTCCGCTTTCGAATACAACTTTAGCTGCTTCTCCATCAACATAGATGTTAAATTCAGCAGCTGGGGTGGTATTCCCCAGAGTATAGGAACCTCCCATCAGTACTATTTCATCAATATTTTCTTTTATTTTAGGTTCTCTAATTAATGCCATAGCAATATTTGTCAGCGGTCCGGTTGGTATAAGTGTAATTCCATCTTCTGCTGCCAGACATTCTTCTATTATAAAATCCACCGCATGTTTATCTTCTTCTTTTAAGGTGCTTTCTGGAAATTTTGGTCCATCAAGTCCACTGTCACCGTGGATATCATCAGCAACAACCTGTTCTCTTACTAAAGGTTTTGCCATACCGGCAAAAATTGGAATATCATCAAGCCCTGCAAAACTGCATACATTGAGTGTGTTCTGAAGAGTTTTTTCTAAAGTTTGATTTCCTGCAACAACTGTTATTCCCCTCAGATCGAGCTTTTCATTTTTAGCAGCAAGAAGAATTGCTACTGCATCATCATGACCTGGATCAACATCTAAAATAACCTTCTTTTTATCTGTCAAGTTAATTCCTCCTAATATTTTACAAATAAATAAATTTAATAACTTATAACCATAGAATATTGATTTATATTTTCTAAATTTTTGTTTTAAATCTAAGTTAATGATGTGTGCACAAAAAGGGTATTTGCGGAAGAACCAGTTAATTTGTTCTAAATTATCTTAAAGCAAATTATTTTTTTCTCTTTTCTGTTTTCGTATCATACCAATTGTAATTGCAACTACAGTTGCTATATATGGGATCATAAGCATAAACTGTGATGGAAGTCCAAATGTCTGAAGATTATTACCTAAAGCTTCAGTAAAACCAAAGAACAGGCTGGCAAACCAGGTATTTATTGGTGTAACTCCACCAAAGTACATAGCCGCTACTCCTATAAATCCACGTCCATTTGTCATATTTTCGATAAACTGCCTTGTATACCCTAATGAAAGATGTGCTCCAGCAAGTCCACCAAAGATTCCACTTATTATCATGGCCTGATATTTTTTGATATTTACGTGAACTCCACCTGTTTCTGCAGATAGTGGATGTATCCCTACAAAGCGAATCCTTAATCCCCAGACTGTTTTGTATAGAACAAAGTATGTTACAAAAACAAGTATAATACCGAGATAATCTGTTAATTTAAAACCACTTAATAATGTACCCAATACTGGTATTTTATCAATTATCGGAATCGTTATACTGGGAATTGCAACAATTTTGGGATCATAAAAACTTCCAGCAGTATTAAATATATTTCTCAATAAAAAGCGGGTCAATTCTATTGCAAAAAGGTTAATTGCAATACCGGCTACAAAAACATCTGCCTTAAACTTTAAATGAATAACAGCCATAACCAGGGCAACAATGACTCCAGCTGCAACTGCTGCCAGCATTCCCAGCATCCAGCTGCCTGTAAAATAACTAACTGCAACTGCAACAAAAGCACCAATCAGCATAATACCTTCAATACCAATATTGGTAATTGCAGCCTGTTCTGTTATAACAAGCCCCATAGCTGCAAGGGCAATAGGTGTCGACATCCTGAGAGTTGCTCTCAGTAAATTTAAATTGATAATTAATCCAAGATCACCCAACTTCGACCCCTCCTTTGTCCGAACTCTTTCTCTTCTTAATCTCTACAATCACTTCTGCAGCAGCCAGCAAAATGATAACTGCTTCTATAACTCCTATTACTTCTTTGGGTACACCTGTAAATCTTTCCATATTGATAGCTCCTGAACGCAGTGAAGCCAGGAAAAAAGCTACAAAAGGAAGAGCTTTTAGATTGTTTCTGGCCAGTAAACCGACCATAATTCCGTCAAAACCATAACCAGGTGAAAAGTTATCCAGTACATATCCGTGAATACCCATAACTTCTACTCCACCAAGAATTCCACCAATAGCTCCACTTAAAAACATTGTTAAAACCATTATAAGCTTAGATTTAACTCCAACATAATCGGTAAAAAATGGATTAAAACCTACTGCTCTAACTTTAAATCCAAAAGTAGTTTTGTTTAAAAGCCAGATGAAAAATACAAGTAATCCAAGTGCAATAAAAATACCGATATTTGCCCGACTGGGCAGCATTATTTTCGGCAGTCTGGCTGTAGGCTGAACATTAGGTGTCTGTGGAACTCCTACATTAGGATTTTTAAAAGGATGATTAACTATATAACCGACAAAGAAAATAGCCACATAATTCAACATAATTGTTGTTGTCACTTCATTAACATTATATTTAGCTCTTAAGAATCCTGGAATTACTGCCCAGAGGCCACCGGCCACTGCTGCTAAGAGCAGAGTAAGTGGTATATGCACTACAGAAGGTACTCCTTTTATAATATATCCAAAAAATGCTGCTGTTATTGCACCAAAATAAAGCTGTCCTTCAACACCAATATTAAAAATAGATGCTTTTGATGCTACAGCAAAAGCTAAACCGGAAAGGAGTAAAGGTACAAATCTCTCCAGAGTACCACCAAAGTTAAATTTCCCTTTAAATGCACCCTGATACAGTGCTTCATATGATTCTAAAATATCATAACCCATAAAATATATTACTAATGTTCCCACTATCATTGCAGTAAAAACTGCTATAAATACATTCAGCAGAGACTGTCT
>JBNJGL010000040.1:0-21391 GCA_051747745.1 Bacillota bacterium
TTCAAGCAGCCTAATCGCTTCTCTGATACTGTTTCTGCTTACATCAAAAAGTTCAGTCAAACTTCTTTCAGAAGGTATTTTGTCTCCTGGCTTTAAATTGCCTGATACTATTAATTTGAATATCTGATCAATAATCTGATCTGATATCCTTTCTTTTTTAACGGGTTTTAAATTCATTTGATCACCCCATAATTAATTACTGGTTCTACCAGTAATTAATTATATTATCTAATTTTCATTTAGTCAAATTATCACGTACATTTAATTGTACAATTCAATTTATATTTAAACAATTTCAGCTGCTTTAGATATATACATTAACAGCTATATCTTCAATCATCTTCACCATATTGACAACTTTAACCTATAACATTACCTTCTTCTATTACAACCTGGCCATCGAATTTAATTGTTGGATTTGCCATCATTACATCATAATGTATATCTGCTTTTACATCCCCACCTAAATTATGACTTGTGCCAATACCGATATGTGAACTACCATAAACGCCATGATCATTGAGCATAATACCATTGAAATCTTTTATTAATGGGTTAAGCCCAATAGCAATCTGTGCTATATTTAATGCTCCTTCATCACCAATACTTTTAAGAAGATCATCTAAAAACTTAGCATCTTTTCCTCCGGAAATACTCTGTATAGCACCATTTTCAATCTCCATTATTATTGGAGCATCGACAACACCGATACCAAAATTGGAAACTGCACCATCAACTACAACAGTTCCATTAGCACTGTGTTCAGCAGGTGAAATATTTGCCTCAATATTTGTTAAGGATGAATACATACCTGGTTCATCTACTATACATGCATGTGAATTACCTTTTCTACCTTTAAGTGAGGCTGTAAAATCTGTTCCGCCTGGAGAAGTGATATGAATAGTGTCTGAATTTGTAAAATAATCACCAAATCTCAAACATACCGGACGTTCTTTTACAAAGTCAGCATTGATTCCACCCTCATACATCTGCTCTTCTACAAATGCTGACATGGCTAAAGCTCTTGCACCATTGTCTAAAGCTTTATGTACAGCTTCAGAATGAGATATCGATTTAGCAACCGGCATTATAATTACATCCGCATCCAGCATTGCATTAAATATCATAGAAGGTGGTTCCTGTCCGTCAAATTCATTTGGCATCATAACAGCTGTAACAGGTTCAATATCCCTGTTAAGCATTACTCCTGTTAAAATTTTAGCTATATCAAGTCTTTCTGGATCTGTAATAATTAAAACCTTTTCCCCTTTTTTTACGGAAGCACATGTGTAAATTATCTTTTCTGCATTTTGCATCATTAATACTTCTTTTCCTCTCAATTAAATAACCTCCCTTTAATTATCTTGCTGTGCCTGACGGCGGTGTTTAATAGTTTTAGTAATAAATGGCCATAATATAGATAGTAAAGCTAAACCAAGAAAAATAGCTGAAAATGGTCTCTCGAAAAATATTAGATAATTACGATCATGAATTGTCATAGCTCTCCTGAAAGATACTTCTATTAAACTCCCCAGTACTAACCCCAGAACAATTGGAGCTGGAGAGAATCCAACTTTTTTAATAGCAAATCCTATCAATCCTGTTATAATCATAATCCATACATCAGCAACATTATTACTTAATGAATAAGAACCAATAATACATAGAACCATAACAATTGGATTTAATATATATATTGGAATTTTTGTTACCTGAGCAAAAACTTTTGCTCCACCCAGACCTACAATTAAAAAGAGAATATTTGCAAGTCCCATTGCCACAAAAATAGAATAAACAAATTTGGGCTGAGTTGCAAAAAGAAGTGGGCCAGGCTGTAAGCCCTGTATCATCAAACCTCCCAATATAACTGCAGTTGTTGAACTACCAGGTATACCTAAAGTCAATGTCGGAACCATTGCTCCACCTGTAGCAGCATTATTTGCTGTTTCTGGTGCTGCAACACCCTCTAAAAGGCCTGTACCAAATTTTTCTGGATGTTTAGACCACCTTTTTGCTTCATTATAACCAATAAAAGAAGCAACAGTTCCTCCTTCAGCAGGTAAAATTCCAACAAAAGTACCAATAACTGCCGAACGAAGCATACTCCATTTTAATGGCCATAATTCACTAAAACTGGGTAATAATCCTGCAATTTCTGTATTAGTCTCACTCTTAATATATGTTTGAGCCTGACGTAATACTTCTGCAAAGGCAAATAATCCTATCATTACAGGGATGAAATCTATTCCAGAAGTTAAACTGCTAAAACCAAATGTAAATCTCGGGAAGCCGGTAAGAGAGTCCATTCCAACAGTTGCCAGAAATATACCTATCATTCCACCTATTATATTTTTAAGTTCATTATCAGAAGATATATTTGCAACCATACTGACACCGAAAATTGCTAAACTAAAATATTCTGGATCAGCAAATTTTAAAGCCACTTCTGCAACCTGTGGGGCAACAAAAATTAAAATTACAACACTGAAAATTCCCCCAAGTCCAGAAGCAATTACTGCAGTACCAAGTGCTTTACCAGCATGACCCTGTTTAGAAAGTTCATATCCATCTAATGTTGTGACAGCTGCTGCAGGTGTTCCTGGTGTATTAACAAGTATTGCAGAAATTGATCCACCATATGTCGCTCCACAATAAAGAGCACTCAACATTGCAATCGCCGGTATAGGTTCCATAAAAAATGTAAACGGTACAATCAGAGCAGCTCCCATAGTTGCAGATAATCCTGGCAGAGCTCCGATTGTCATCCCGGATATTACACCTGCTAAAACAGCTAAAAAATTCATTGGTTCAAAAATAGTAGTTATTCCGATCATTATTGAATTTAACAAAATTTCACCTCCTTATAAAAATATAGCATCAATTATACCTTTTGGCATTCTAACTGAAAGAAGCTCATGAAATAGAAGATAAGCTCCTGATGTAATTAAAATTGGAGTTAAAATTAAAACTTTTATTCTTCTTTGATTCCAGACAATCAGAAATAAAAAAACAAAAAGAAAAATTGTTGTAAAACCACCTAAAAAATCGAAAGACAATCCTGTTAATATTCCCAAAATTGCTGTTCCAATAAATCGATTTTGTTTATCTTTAGGTATGGGTTTTACTTTTTTCTGCTCTTCAGGATATCTATATGCCTGATATGCCAGTATTAAATTAAAAGATATAATGATTACCAGCATTAAACGAGGAAAAAATCTAGGACCCAGACGATTACCCTGCTCTCCAGATACCTGTATAAAATAAGTCGATATAAATAATAGTGCTGCAATTAAAATTATAATTATTGCTGTAATTAAAGTTGGATTTTTTTTCATTTTTTAATGGACCCCCTTTTAAAAAGAGGGGAGTTAAACTCCCCTCATGATTAATGTTGGTTTACAGTCCAACTTTCTTAAGACCGTCCGCAAAAATACTCCACTGTTTCTCGATGAATTCATTAAATTCTTTAGCATCTTTTACATTGTAATCCATACCATTATCTTTTAAGAACTCACGATATATTTCTGAATCAGCAGCTGCTGCTAACATTGATTCTATTTTATTAATTACTTCAGGATCAGTACCAGCTTTAACAGCTACACCTCTCCATGTACCAAACTGAATATCATGTCCTAATTCTTTCAATGTTGGGGTGTCAGGTAAAATACTCAATCTTTTTTCACTCATTGAAGCAATAATATTAATTTTACCAGCTTCAACCTGACCCATAATTTCAGAAGGATTAGAAATAAATACATCAATCGATCCACCTAAAGCCCCAACCATAACTTCTGCTCCACTTTCATATACGATAGGATCATATTCTAATCCAACAGCTTCTGCAACAGAATTTATAGCTACATGATCATTTCCACCAAGGTGAGTTAACCCCCACTTAACCGTTCTTTCTTTACCAAGGTCAACTAAATCTTCAAATGATTCTATACCACTATCGGCACTTACGGCTATTGTTTGCGGGTCATGATTGAGCATAAAAACAGGCTCCCAATCTTCATAACTGTAATCAACTAAGCCTCTTTCTGTAGTTGTGATTAAAGTATTGGTGATGAATAACCATGTATACCCATCTGCTTTTTGTTCCTGTACATATTCCATTGCTCTTGCACCACTCCCACCTGGCATATTCTTTACTACAAGTGGTTCACCTATTTCTGATCTTAATGGTATGCCAACAGTTCTTGCAGTAGTATCAGATCCACCACCTGGACTGGACCAGAGAACCCATTCAATTTCTTCTTCCGGATAAGCTGCAAGACCCATAGTAGTAAGACTTAACACAAAGATTGCTAATAAACTTAGAACTAGAATTTTTTTCAAAACAAATTACCTCCTTGGTTTTTTTGTTTCTTATAATCTTTTGTCTCCATCTAAAGAAACATCATGTACAGTATTTTCGCAAAAATTCCCCCTTTCGGAATGATCTGATCAGCCAGCTATTTCTTCCATTACATTAAAATATTTTCAGCTCTTATTATTCGATAATATATTATACAATAGCAGATGCATTTTTTATTCATAATAGTTTAAATAGTAAGAAAATTTTAAATAAAAAAATAAAAGTGTTTTAAAGGATCATTGGTTCAACCATTATTAATATAATTCACCCTATTTTAAATAATTCCTGCATAAAACACAAATCTTTTTTATTTTTTGAATATTAAGTAATTTTATTTACAATATTCTCAGGTGTTTCTCCACTAATAAATTGAATTATTTTTTTTGAAGCCTCCAAAGCCATTTTTGTTTTTGTTTCAATTGTAGTTGTTCCTAGATGTGGAGTTAATACTACATTCTTAAATACAGTCAATTCTTTCGGAACCTCTGGTTCATTTTCAAAAACATCCAGTGCAGCACCACCAATTTCTTTATTTTTTAAAGCACTGATTAATTCTTGTTGATCAACTACTGGACCACGGGAAGCATTGATTAAAAAAGCAGATTTCTTCATTTTTTGAAATTCTTTTTTAGAAACTAAATGATGTGTTGATGTAACATGTGGCACATGGAGTGTTATATAATCCATATTTTCTAATATATCACAAAAAGATGAACAATTAACATCCATATCAAACTTATCACTATCACTATAAGCTTTATCATAAAAATATACTTTCATACCAAAAGCTAAAGCTCTCCGTGCAACAGCACGACCTATTCGACCAAAGCCAATTATACCAATTTTTTTATCATATAATTCATTACTGATAAGTAAAAAAGGATGCCAGTTCTTATCATTTTCATTTCTTACATAATAATCCGATTCTACAATTCTTCTGCTCAGTGCCAACATCAATCCAAAAGTTAATTCTGCAGTCGGTTCTGTTACTACATCAGGCAGATTGCTTATCAAAATATTATTCTTAGAAGCTTCTTCAATATCTACGTTATCAATACCAACTCCATAAACACTGATAATTTTAAGGTTTTTTGCTTTATTAATAAAGTTATTACTAACATTAAATCTAACAGCAATAAGAGCATCAATATCTGCAGCAATTCCCAGTATATATTCTTCACTAAATGGTTTTCCTTTTTCTGGCATAATAACCTGACAATGTTTTTTTAATTCTTCTAAACCTTTTTCGGGAATATATTTAGTCACCAGTACTTTAAATCCCAATACGATCACCTCTTTTTTTGTTCTACATTCATCTCAACGTCCTATAATTAATTATTGTTACATAAAATATAATTTATCTCAGTAAAAAAATCTAAAATAATCTTGTTTTTTTGAAAATAAATCAATCTGTTCTGGCAGATTCTAATTTTAATTTTACATTTTCTAGATGTTTATACATCATTTTTTTTGCTTGTGCAATATCTCTGTTTTCTACTGCTTCAAGTATTTTTTTATGTTCTTCATATTTTCTCATTTTTCTATTAGGAAAAACGTTATTGCTTATTTCTGCACTTTTTTGCGAAACATTTCTGCTGTAATCAAACAAAAATTTAGAAGTTGCCTCAAGCACTTTATTCTGAGAGGCTTTTGCCAGCATATGATGAAAATAAAGGTTGGCACTTCTGTTTTCTTTTTCAGTGTTTATCTTTATATCATCCAGTATGTTTTTCAGCATATTTAGCTGTTTTACAGTAATTCTCTCAGCAGCCAGTGCTGCAATGGAAGGCTCAATCAGAAGTCTTGCTTCCACCGCGTCTGAAATATTGATTTCTTTTAAATCAACAGTGTTTTTATTTACATAATTACTGAAAACTTTAGAACTCATATCTGCTATATAATTTCCATCTCCTCTTCTGGAAATTAAAAATCCAAGCATTTCAAGTATGTGAATTGCCTCTCTAACACTGTTGCGGCTGACATTAAACAGTTCAGATAATTTTCTTTCTGAAGGCATCTTATCTCCAGGCTTAAAATTTCCATTAACAATTAATTTAAATATTTGTTCTATTATTTGATCCGATATTTTTTCTTTTTTTACAGGTTTTAACTGCATCTAATCACCTCAAAAAGATATCTCCCTAAATTATTGATTATAATAAATTTACTTATCCATTTTTCTTGCAAAAACTTTGGCAGCTGCAGTACTCATTACTTCAGCATCTAATTTTGTATCTTCTATCATATCTTTTACATTTAAAACTTCAGCATGTTTACGTTCAATATGTTTATCATTTGATTTAAGAAGTCGCTCTGCCTCTTTTATAAAACCATTTAAATAATATGTTTTATCAATAGACTCAAAAACTTTATCTGTTATACCATAGTGCTCTGTAACTTTTTTAAGTTCTACAAGCAGGGCTTCTGTACCTTTTGTATATATGCTTCTACACAATTTAGATGCAGATGCCTGTCCCTGTTTAGAACCGATAAAATCAACATTCATCTTTAGCGAAGTAAAAAATTCATCCAAATCTTTACTATATTTACCACTTAAAAAAATAGGAACTTTATGTTTGAAATTTGTAACTGAACCCATTATCGCTCCATCCAAAAAATATTTATTTTTTTTCTCGGCAAGTTCAGCTCCTTCTTCCATATATGCAGGCAGTGCAGCAGAAAGATCAATTAAAATTGTATCTTTTTCTATTAATGGTATAAATTCTCTTATCACCAGAATTGAAGCTGAACAGGGAACTAATGAAAAAATAATATCTTTATTTTCAATAAATGAATTTTTATCTGTAAAGAGTTTAACACCCAGTTCTTCTGCAATATTCTTATATTTTTCTGCTGCAACATCATAAGCAGTTACTTTTAAATTTTTTTCTAATGTTAACCCTTCTGCAATGTTCTGTCCTGCCTCACCAAAACCAAGTATTCCTATATTTTTATAATTCATTTAAACACCCTCTTTTTTATACTTTTACATAAATTTAGTTAATTGTTAAAACTATTTTTTCCTTTCACCTTACCAACTGATGCCAGATAAACTGTCATTTCTTTTTTATTATCCAGTTTTAATATATAATCTATCTTATCCTGATCATATGCTCCAACGGCACAGGCTCCAACACCCAAATGCTCTGCAGCCAGATAAAGATTCTGACATATATGTCCTGCTTCCAGCAAAATTAATTTAGGAGCAAGAATATCATATCTCCACTCTGATCTGTATGGTACAGCAACCCAAAAAAACATTACAGCGGCTTTTTCTATAAATTTTTGCTGTTTAAACCTTCCACTAAAACATGCCTCAGCAGTTTTTTCCATTATTGTTTTATCTTTATAAATTAAATTTAATTTATGATCATCTGGAGAGTATTTGTAAATACCTTCCTCAATATCTTCAACCCGATTTACAGCTATATAGGTATCAATAGGATACCTCGCACCTGCAGATGGTACCGGTCTTTTTTGTTTATTATCTTTTATTTTTTGAGTTAAAAAAAGCATTACAGATAATTCATTAATATTCAAATTCTGTTTATCATAGTTTCTTCTGCTCTTTCTATCTAAAAAAATTCTTAATTCATCTAATTCATTCACTTTGAAAATATCACTGTCTGGTAAATCTATGGTAAAATCATATTCTTTTATTTTATTTTTTTTAAGAGGATCTTTAATGTTTTTGCTCTGATCTGTTTTAAATTTATTAATATCATTCCAGGGTCCTGAACTGAGATATTTTTTACAAAGTTCATAATGTTTTATGATTTATACCTCCTTCTTAAAATTTTAAATAATAATGAAAATACAGCGGAGAAATTGATCCCTCCGCTGAATTATACATATTAATTTTTTGAATCAATTTTCACCTCTAATTTGGTCATACATTTTCTGCAGCCAGGGACTGAATAAAAGTAGTCCTATAAGTATTAACAGAACAAGGCTAACCGGTCTAGAGAATAGGAATTTTAAAGAACCTCCACCAATTCTTAAACTTCTAAATAGATCTCCTTCAATCATTTCTCCTAAAATTACTGCTAAAATTAATGGTATGACTGGAAAATCACTTCTGGACATTAAAAAACCAACAAATCCAAAGAAAGTAATTAAAACCAGATCAAAAAAGTCTACATTTAAAACATATATACCTATCGAAGAAACAATTAAAACAATTGGAATTAATATCTCTTTACGAATTGTTGTAGCTTTACTGAAAAATTTGGAAGAACCAATAGCTAAAAAGAAATTTAAAATATGACCAACTATTATTGTTATAGCTATTACATAAACTATCTCAATTCCACTGCCGGTGAACATAGATAAACCAGGTTTAATTCCATGAAGCAGAAGGCCTCCAAGGAGTACTGCAGCAGTCGAACTTCCGGGAATACCAAATAACAGTGTTGGAACAAGTGCTCCTCCAATAACACCATTATTGGCTGATTCGGTTGCAACTAAACCTTTTGGATTTCCTTTACCATAACTGTCAGAATCTTTCGCTGTTGACTTCAAATGAGAATATACTATAAATGAAGCGGTAGTACCACCTGCACCAGGTACTGTACCTATCAAAAGTCCTAAAATAGCTGATCTTACTGTTAAAAATTTGTTTCTCAATACTATTTTAACACCATCCATAATACTACCTGACAGTTTCATATCCTTAGAAATTCCCAGTGAATCTTCTCCTGCCAGTTTAAGCATTTCTGCAACTGCAAACAAACCAATTATAGCAGGTAAAAATCCAACTCCACCATATAAACTATACAATCCAAATGTAAATCTCAGCTGTCCATCCATAGGCGCCATACCCATTGTTGTAAGAAGTAATCCAAATCCACCAACAATTAAACCTTTAATCAATGCCTGCTTACTTACTACAGCTATCAGAGCAATACCCAAAATACCGAGCAAGAAGAATTCTGGTGTTCCAAAAATAAGAACAAATTCTTTTAAAACTGGAATACCAAATAAAAGAACTAAACCACTGATAATTCCTCCGATGCCTGAAGCAAATGCTGCAATGGTTAAAGCTGTCTGCGCCTGCCCATCTCTGGCCATCGGATATCCATCCAGAGTTGTAGCAGCAGAAGCTCCTGTACCTGGAGCATTCAATAAAATAGCTGCAACAGCCCCTCCATACATACCACCACTATATACACTAACAAGCAGTGCAAATGCCTGATTAGGATCAAGAACATAAGTAAATGGAATTAGAACTGCAATTGCCACTGGTGGTCCTATACCTGGAAGCGCACCCGCTGTTATACCAACAAAGACACCAGCTGTGATCAGCAGCAGAGTTGTTGGTGTTAATATAAACCATACTACTGACATTAACATCTCTAACATCTATAATTCCTCCTAAAAAATAATATATTACTATATTGATAACTGCTTAAAAAAGAAAGCTCAAATCTAATAAAACTCCATTTGATAACGGAATATTTAAGGAGAATTGGAATAATAATACTAAACCGATTACTGAAATAACTCCTATTATTATAGAAGATGTCTTTCTATAGTTGAGCATTAATGGATAAGATATCATTAGAGCTACTGAAGAAAGTAAAAATCCAAATAAATATGTTAACAAAACATAAACTAAAAATGATATAAAAGTAATAGAAATTCTTTTGAAAGAATCACTGTACATATCAAATTTTTCTCTGCTATCTTCTACACTCTCAGTTCCGTCTCTTTTTTGCTTTATTATTAACTTTGCCACATAAATTACTATAAAAATAAGGGTCAAAGATGAAGTAATTAATGGGAACAGACTGGAGTCTCTTTTGAATGTAAATGCTTCTAAATTAAAATATAAAGTAATAGAAAACAAAATAAGAATTAATAAAGCTTCAAGTGGATTATCAAAAATATTTAATATTTTATTAAATAATTTTTTCAACTCTTTTTCCCCCAATATAAATAATTATTGGTACACTGGTGCAGAAAAAATCTGCACCAGTGCACAGTTCTTTAATTGAATCTAAGAACATGTATTTACAGTATTCCTTCCTCCTGAAGAAATTCCATTAAACTTTCTAGAGCTTTATTTGCTTCTGTAGCTTCTTCAGAGGTACCTGGTACAATAGGTCTATCTGCTTCTTCAGCCCAGGCTAAAAAGTCTTCATTGTTCACAGCTTTCATCATTGCATCTTCGAGAACATCCAGCACTTCCTGAGGAGTTTCTGGTGGTGCTGCAAGTACTCTAAACTGAGGAACAGCTGCTTCTGGATAACCCAATTCAGCTATAGAAGGAACATCTGGAAGACCAGGATATCTCTCTGTTCCTAAGAAAGCAATAGGTTTAACTTCTCCATCCATTACATTATTGATGGCCGCACCAGTTGTAGAAATAATTGCAGGTACTTCTTTTCTTAATAATGCAGCAATTATTTCTCCAGAACCTGGATATGGAACAAGACTATCATAATTTACTCCTGCAACTTCTTTTAACAGAACTGAGGATACATAAAGTATTGTACCTTCAGACTGAGTACCTTTAATTGAAAGTTCTCCAGATTCATAAGCTTCTTTTACTTCAGCAAAAGTATCATATGGCTGATCTGGATGTACAGAAAGAAGAGGTCCATCTAATGCATATCTGCCTATAATATTGAAATCATCAACACTAAATTCTGCCCCCTGCTCCATTATAGCCATTTGTGGAGAAGGTGGGTTAAAAGCAATAAGTGTATATCCGTCAGGGTTGGAACGATAAACTTCACTAATACCTCTCAGTGATGCAGCACCTTCTACATTTCTTACTACTACTGGAACACCAAGTTCTTCCTCTAACGGTCTGGCAAGCTGTCTTACATAAGTATCTGTACCTCCACCAACTGAAAATGGTACAATTATTTCAACTTCCTTTTCTGGAAATGCAGCATGAGTGGCCGCACCCAGACTAAAGACGAGAACTAATAAAATACTAAATACTAATAATTTTCTCAAAACTAATTACCTCCTTAAGTTTTTTAAAATGAAATTTTCTTTACGCTTATTTTATAAAGTTCTGCAGACCTCCCTTCTTATAATTCTATTCAATAGTATAAAGCGGCATTATTTCTTTCAATAAAACCGCAGCACGCTCATGGTTGAAGACACCACAGATACATGGCTTTGCAACTTCTACGGCAGCCTCTTCAATTGTCAGTTGACCTTTTTTTACTTTAACTATCATATCCTCTACCAAACCAGGAGCCACCATAGCATGACCACACATCGTTGTGATCTTTCTGAAGTTTTCGTCAGGTAATTTTTCTGTCGCTCCATGTGTTCCCATCGCTAAATTTACCGAGTGCGGATCAACATCCATTTCATCCAGTACTTCTTTTACAATAGATTGAAGCCCACTAACCGTAACAGAAAGACCAAGATCTTCTTCTATTACTCTAACTAACACCTCCTTAAACTTTTCTCTATCACTGAATACGCATCGTATGCGGGAGTTGTCTCTGGTTTCATCCTTAATAATATCCACTTCTACACCTGACAGTATATTCATTCCCAGTTCATAGCAGCCGTAATTAGTTGGACCTACATCAAAAACAATATCAATTAGTTTTTTTATTTTTTCAGCTGCTCCTTTATCATTATAAGTTATTGCAGGTGTTATTAATAAAAGCAAATCATCCTGCAGACTCTCTTTAGAGCCTTCTCTATGCAGTGTATGTGTCATTCTTAACCCTCCTCATCATTTAATCTACCAATTCCTATATTAATTTTAGAATTTGGCCTGGGTGTAAAATTAGAATTATCGATAACATCCTGTACTCTTATCTTCATTCCTGGATCATAACAGCTAATTAAATCCATGGTAAACACTGTATCTATATTTTCGGCTATTTCCTCGATTACTTTAAGACATCTTTCTAATTCTTCTTCCTTTATAGTAAATTCTACAATAGCAGATAGTACTCTTTCATTAAGTACTTCTTCTTTCAGAGTCCCTGTTTCAATATCTTTCATAAGTCCTGAAACAGGATTTTTCTCTTCAAAATCATTAAATCCAGCTTCAGCAAGAGCTTTAGTTATTTTTTCAACCTCATAAATTCTTGTACCAACAGTAGGGCGTCCTACTTCAATTCCAAGCCCCAACTCTCCTTTAGCTGTTCTTTCGGTTACATCATTTGTTTTAACCTCTTCTGTTCCACGTCCGGGCATGTTTGTTTCTTTGTGAGTAGTGGTGGGGTCACTAAAGAATTTCCTCACAGATCTGGGATAATCATAAACATCTTCCGACTCATAAATTGCATCTACTGGACATACCTGTGAACGAAGACATGCACCACATTCAAAACATAAATCCTGTGCCACTTTACTTATTCCATCCGTAAAATATATTGCCTGTGCCGGACAGTATGGATGACATCTTCCACAGCCAACACACAAATTTTCATAGATTTTCATTCAGTCACCTCTTTTCAAAATATATAATTTGCGAGTAAATTATTTTTATTTAACAGTGTCTCTCTATCTTTAATGATTTTTCTTTTAGTAATTAACTGTTTATAAAAACCGGCATTTTCTACATCATTGATCAGAACTGCTCCAACTAAATATTCATTATTGAAAAATAATTTTACAAACTTCTTTTCAGCTCTATTTTCATATTTTACTGTTTCTAAATTTTCTACATCTTTAACTCTTCCCATTGCGATAAGTGGAAGAGAAAATATATCCACAGCATTCATATTAATATTTCCTGAATATTTTTTAAACTTTCCAGCCATATTTTCTGCTGCCGTTATACCCTGCATAACTGCATCCGGCCAGATAGAATTGAGCTGAATACTGTCCTGAGCAATATTATAATTTTCTACAACATCACCGGCTGCATAAATATCTTTTTCCTCAGTCTGAAGATATTCATCTGATAATATTCCCCAGTCAGTTTTAACAGATGTCTTATCCAAAAAGTCCATATTCGGGCTGACACCTTTTCCAATAACCGCAAAATCAGATCTTATTTCACCTTTGTTTGTTTTAAATAAAAGGCCTTTCTTTTCCTCAATAATTTCATCAATCTGAGTTCCGGTTAAGAGTTCTATACCGTTTTCTTCTAAATGTTTGGCCATCACTACTGCAGATTCTTCATCCAAAACCTGTGATAAAACTCTTTGAGATCTAATCAGTATCTTTATATCAATCCCCTGCTTTTTTAAAGCCTGTGCCATTTTTAAGCTTACTAAACCGCCACCCAAAACAGCACACTCTTCTGCGGTTTCCATTTCAGTTTTCACATTTTTTATGTCATCTATTGTTCTAATTGTATATATTTTTTTAGATTCAATCCCTTTTACAGGAGGACGTTTGGGATCTCCGCCGGCTGCAATCAAAAGCTTATCATAAACAAGATTTGTTCCATCATTTAGTTTAACCTTTTTATTATCAGAATCTATTTCTTCCACACTTTTATTCTGATAATAGTGTATATTATCCTTTTCGAAAAAGTCTTCAGAAAAGATAAATAGGTCTTCTTCCTCAACTTTTTTTTCTAACAAAAATGTTGTTAGTATTCTTGAATATGGAAGATTTGACTCAGAATTAATCAGGGTTATTTCTGCATTTTTATCTAATTCATCTAACTTATATGCTGCATGCATACCTGCAGGTCCACAGCCTATTATTAAATATTTCATTTTTATAACCCCCATATTAGTCTAAAATACCACTAATCTGTTCTAACTTATATCCTTCTGTTTTTATTCTTAAGTCTGGATTTGTATTTTTAATTAAATCTTTAAATTCAGGATAAGGTGGTATAAAGCTTTTTGACATAACATATGTTTTTACACCTTTTTTAGCAAGATATGCTGCCTGACTGAATGCTTTCATCTGACTTAGTTCTGGAAATACAGACACAACTTTTTTGCTGTCAGAATATTTTTCTGCAATTTCACTGAAAGAAGTAGTATTATTACAGCTGCCTAAATAATAAATTTCGTCATCTTTAGAAAAATATTTATTTAACCCCATTGCTGCACATCCACTGGTCAGTACAGTATAACCTGAATTAAGAAGATGTTCTGTCAGTTTTTTTAATCTATTATCCTGAGAATACTTTACATTACTGCATCCTGCTACTAATGCTATTTTGTCAGCTTCAGAAAGTTTGTCTTCATAATCATTCTTTAAATCAAAGTCAAGATAATCTATTTCCATATATCCGCTGCTTTCAACATCATTTAGATCAAATTCATCTAAATCAGTTTCATAAACATAATCAACATCATATTTATCTGCAAGCTCCAGCAGTACCGGCTTAGCACAGCCTGATCCAAATACAAGCAGGTCTGGAAATCCACTCATTACTATAAATTCCTGGCTTCCGTAATTGGTAAGAGGTTTTACATCCTCATAATAAAACTCATTCAGAAGAGAATATACTTCAACATCTTCCTGTTCTTTCAGCATATTTACTGTCTGATCAGAAATTTTACCAGAAATAACTACTTTTTTCTTATTTAAATCAAATTTATTGGAAATTATATTATTTTCACTGCTCAAATCAAGTTTTGAATAAACTTTTTCTACATGATCAAATGTTTTCTGAAGAACTTCTTCAGCATCTAAATTCATGCCACCATTTAAATAACTGTAAAGACTCTGCGATTCTTTTAAAATTTCAGCATCTTTTAGCTCTTCAGCTGCTGAACTCAATCCAGAAAGAAATTGGAGTGAAAGATTTTCTGCTGCAATTACAGCAGCATCTCTGCCACAGCTTCCTCTATCTGCATTATTTCCAAAAGGATCTATTCTGCACGGCCCCTGCATACATTTAGTACAGCAGAGTCCCATTTCTCCAAAACCACAGTGGGGGAGATTTTCTTCATGCATATCCCAGCTTAATTTTGTATTATCTTTTGCCGCTTTTACTAGTAATTCATCGGCCATTGGATCTAGTGATCTCTTTTTTGCTTTCAACATTATTTATTTGACCTCCCTTTAATATAATCATCGAAGTTATTATTTGATCTGTTAACTTTTATCTCTCTGGACTCATCTTCACTTTCAACATATTTCAGTGCACCTGTTGGACAGGAATCTACACATACCGGATAATCCATAAAAATACACTGATCACATTTATCAGCAAGTCCATCATGAACATTTACTGCTGCAAACGGACATACCATTACACACATCCAGCAGCCAATACATTTTTCATGATCTATAACTACTTTTTCCGTTTCCTCATCTACATAAATTGCTCCTGAAGGACATGCATAATAACAGGGCATATCATCACACTGCCTGCACTGTATGGGCAGATTTTCTTCCCCATTGGTTTGTACATCTATGCGGGGTTTGGGTGCTGGATTTTCTAATGCAGCTTTAACAAATTCTTTGGATTTTGAAACTCTCTGGGTCGCACACTGCAGCTCACATGTCTTACAGCCGACACAAAGATCCATATCTACCATAATTGTTTTCATTTACTGACTCCTTCCTAATCTTCTTGTAATTCACAATAAATTCAATAGTGAAAAAATTTAAAATAATATAGAAGATAATAACTTGACAGTATAAAATTCTATTCGTCTTAAATTCCCCCCTGTATAATAAGATTGGTTTATTGGTTGAACCAATATTATTATACTTCTACATTTTTCACAAAATTCCTTCTTTTAATTTAATTTTAAATTTTTTTAGTAAAGAAGAATTTAATTACTATTAATCCGATATATTATTATTACTATTAAATTGTTAATACTCCGTTTTTCACTACTTCACGACCATCTATAATCACTGTTGGTTTAAGCATTAAACCATCAAGATGAATATTACTTTCAACATTTCCTCCTAAAGAACAGTTATCACCTATGGCAAAATGAACTGTTCCACTTTTCTTTTTATCTTCGGCTAAATTACCTACTATTTTAGCATTTGGGTTTGTTCCAATAGCAAATTCTGCAATATTAGTTGCATTTTCATCACTGTTTTCCACAATCCTTCTCAATTCTTCCGCTTCTTTGCCACCACTAATTTTGGTAACATGACCTTTATGTACTTCCATTACAATATCATCAGTTAAATGACCAATATTATCCATAGCTGTGTCAAAAACAATTGTTCCCTCAGCTGTACCTTCAACAGGAGAAGTTGGTGATTCACCGGGAGGAAGTGTTGCAAATCCATAATTTTTATGGAAAAATCCATCTAATGGAAATGCTTCTCTACCTTCAATACTGAAAGTAACATCTGTACCATTATCTGAAAGAACTCTGACTTCACTTCCTTTGGTCATAATATCGACCATGGCTGAAGTGATTTTGGAAAGTTCTTTAAAATCTACAGTTAAAGCCCCTTCCAAAAACATTTCTTCTGTCACACCTCTTAAAATAATAGATTTTGTACCCGCTTTATGTGCAGCCAAACGGGCTCTAGTGTGTGTTATGGCATATGTAGTAATTGTAAATAAAACATCAGCCGCTTTCATACTTGCTGCCACCAGATTACTTGGTTCGTTCCCGTGTGCTTCTGCCAGCGGCATAATAAACAAATTTGTATTTGGCGCTATTCCTTTACAAATTGTTGTAAATGCAACACCTAAATTAAATTTTTTGGGATCAACCAGAACTAAAACCTCATCACTTTCTTTTACCTGCACCACTTCTTCGACAAGTTCTTTTATCTTGGGTGTAAGTTCTACATTAATCATAAATTTTTCTCTCCTTAAATAAAATTTTGAAATAAATAATAATTAGCTGAATTCTGAAAATTACTATTTTATTGGATTAATGGTTCAACCAATTACTTATTTCTATAAGAAAAGTCAGATTCCTGCCTGATTTTTTATTTTTTTCTGATTTTTTTAAATTTTCTTTTTTATATAATAATAAATTATATATTCAATAAATTTATATAATAACAGGGGCTGCAGAGAATTTAAGTATCTCTGAACTCATGCCCCAATTATTTTTTATTTATTTGCTGTCAGTTTAAAACTGCTTTTAATATAGCCAGCTTTACGGCCATTGTGATCTTTAATAACAGGTCTATAATATTTATCAAGCTTCTCTATTTCTTCATCAGTTATAACATCATATTTTTTTAATATATCTATCACAACCGGATAGGCAGCAGGCAATTTACCATCTTCAATTTTAATCGCAATTCCTTTATCATCAAAAGCAAGTGCAAATACACCATCTGCCCCAGATTTAGCAAGTATGTTTTTGGACAGGGTCTGACACAGTACTGTTCCAAAACGATCTGTACCTGCAATAACAGCTGGGTATTCTTTCATAACTCGAACTATCCTGTCTGCTGCTTTTCTGTATTTTTCATCAAGAAATTCAGTGTTTTCCAGCAGAAAATAAGAATAAGCAATATTTTTTAACGGAAGGCCAAATACTACAACTCCACAGCCATCTATTCCCTGATAAATTTTCTCTTCTGGATAGTCAGCCACTTCAGAAATTGTTTTTAAAAGAAGCTTCTGTACGGGATGTTCTTTTTTATAATATATATCCATATCCCATCCATAAAATTTGGCCAGAGCCAGCTGAGCAGAATGTTTACCTGAACAGGCATTATGTGCCTGGGTAATAGGAAGATTGTTCTCACGCAGGTTTTTTCTAGCACTGCGGCTAAAGGGAGGATGGCTGCCGCATCTTAGATCATCAACTGTTAAATCCATTTTAGAAAGAATATTTTTTAAGATTTCAATATGAAATTCCTCTCCACTGTGTGAAGCAGACATCAGAGCAATCTCTTTATCTGTAAACCCATATTTATCTGCTGCACCACTTATAATAACAGGCAGCACCTGCAGAGGTTTGGCTGCAGATCTGTAATATACATCTTTAGAAGTATCTCCACAAAAAGCTGTAACCTTCTTTTCTGCCGAACAGACAGCAATATCTCCTCTATGAATGTTTTCCAAAAGTTTACCTCTATATTCTTCTACCAGTATTTCGGACATTATTAACACCTCTTGTTTATAAGTTTTATATTAATTGCTCCACAAATAATTAAATGAAAAGAAGCAGAGCTTTAAGTTATAATATGATGTGTCCACAAAAAGGAAGTTTGCGAAAAATGAGTTAGAGACGCAAATAACATTTTTGTGGGAGAACCATAATATACTTTTTTAAAAATACTTATTATATATAAACAGTCTAAAGTAAATTATCCAGCTTTTTACCTGAAAAAAACGCAGTTATTGTCTCCACAGCTTTATGCAGCATTTTTTCCCGAGTTTCTAAAGTGGTTGTTCCTATATGTGGAGTTAATATTACATTCGAAAAATCTTTAAAGTCATCTTCAATATATGGTTCATTATAATGAACATCCAGGGCAGCACCGGCAATTTTATCATATTTTAATGCAGAAAGCAGTGCATCTTTATTAATAATCGGGCCGCGAGCAGTATTTATTATATATACATCCTCTTTCATAAGGGCAAATTCTTTGTGAGACAAAAAGTTTTTTGTGCTTCCATTTAAAGGAATATGAAGTGATATGTAATCTGCAGTCTTTAAAAGCTCTTCTTTACTCAAATATTTTGCAATATCCTGGTCTTCTTTTTTGCTGCGGTTATGATAATATATATCCATCTGAAAAGCCTGAGCCATTTTTGCAAATTCCATCCCTATATTACCAAGCCCAAATATACCCAGTTTTTTCCCTCTAAGTTCTCTACTTAAAAGTAAATAAGGATGCCAGTTATGATCATTGTGGTTTCGCGCATAATTATCCGCTTCAACAACACGCCTGCTCAAAGATATCATTAGGGCAAACGCAAATTCTGCAGTTACATAAGATAATACATCCGGCAGGTTGGCAACAGCAATACCTCTTCTTTTAGCAGCTTTAACATCTACATTATCATATCCTACTCCATGTACACATATCAATTTTAACCTTTCGGTTTCATCCAGCAGATCTTCTGTTATTACAGCTCTAGAAACAAGAACAGCATCAACATGATTCAACTGTTCTTTCAATTCTTTTTTTGAATAACTCTCTCCTTCTGGAGGCATAATAACTTCCATTTCTTTTTTTAAATCATTCAGAGCTGTACCTTTTAAATATTTTGTAACAAGAACTTTTTTTGTCATTAAATATCCTCCTTTTGAAATAAGTTTATGCAAAAATCATAATCTGAACAACCCCTGCCAGAATCATTCCTATCAGCGGCAGAAAAAGCAGCCTATAGACTTCTGCAATTTCAGAAGAAAAGTATTCTGTAGTTAATGCAAGGCATAAATGCAGTGGGGAAACAAGATAGCCAATTATTATTGAAGTTAAAAGCAGTGAAACATATGGTCCCTCAACACCGGCCGGAAAAAGCGGTATAAATATTGCCAGTAAGATACCTGTAGCTGCCATATGTACTCCGGTTATATATCCTGAAATAAACCCCAGAACAATTATTACTAAAAAAAGAGGCAGACCCAGACCTGTCAGACCATCTGCTATTATATTAATTACTCCTGACTTTTCTAAAGTTGTTTTAAATACCATTACTCCAAATATAATTAAAGTTAAATTATATTTTATTCCTTTTGTAAAAAAATTATAAAATCTATTTTTAAAAACTTTAAGTTTCTCATCTTTCGGCCAGTTATTAAAAACTGCGATTACTATTCCAATTAAAGCAGCAAGAGGAAAATATATTTTCATTACTAATGCAAGAAAAAGAATAATAAAAATTGGAAAAAAAGCCCTGGAGAAATTATATATATTTTCTGTGAAGCTGCTCCTGCTTTTATGTTTTTTTTCAGAATCTAAATTTCTAAAAAGTACAAAATAAGCAATTATTATACCGGATAACATTATTACAGCATTATATTTTATTATTGATACTGCACTCCTATTTAACATACTGCTGGCAACAATAATAGAGGAATATAATGGGTAGATAAAATATCCAATATGGCGGTAAAAAAGATTAATTGCTGTTTTTCTATTTTTGTCCAGACCAATTTTATCTCCACTTTCATTTATCATCGGTGCAGAAAGTATTGCCCCTCCTGGAGCAGATAATGTACCAATCAGTGCCGGCAGAATCATGCTTAATATCTTCCCGTCTTTAAAGATATTAATACAGGCATCTATCATTCTTTTCATATCCCCTGTCAGATCCATTAAATAACCCAGCCCACTTATAAGTGTTACAACAAGCATAAGCTGTATTGTAGTCGGATCCTGCAGTGTTATTATAATATGTTCAAATAAATTAACAACTCCAAAGCCACTAAAAAAATTAAGTATTACTGCACCAGTAAAGAGAGATAATCCCATATTATAATCTTTAAAAATCAAAAACACTGCTGTAGAAAAAGCAATAATTAAACCTATTATATTCAAAAAAACCACCTTCTAGTATTAATATGGACATTAAAAAACACAATTTAATAAAACAGATCTCAACCTCACCATCTGATTTGAACTCAGCTGACAGAATAAAAATCATTAATTATCCATTTAATGATATACAAAAAACCAGCTTATGTAAAATTAAATTTGCAAACAGGAAAAGTGGATGGAGCATAAATACAGCTTCCATCCACTTTAATTTTGATATTAATTACCACAGTAATTTAAAACTCTGGGTATATTAAATAGTTCATCATGGCCGAGAACTTCAGCTTTTGTTTTTTTACCTGAAGCAACTTCCAGCATATAATCAAATATTATTTTACCCATTGAATCAATATCTTCTTCACCCAGAATAACTTTTCCAGCATTAACATCAAGATTAAACTTCATTTTTTGAAAGGTATCATCATTTCCTGTTATTTTTATCACAGGTGCAGTTGGAAATCCAGTAGGTGTCCCTCTACCTGTTGTAAAGAGAACAATCTGAGCACCACCTGCAACCAGACCTGTGGTGGATTCCCCATCCTGACCGGGAGTATCCATAAAATTAAGTCCTTTTGCCTGCAGTTTTTCTGCATATCTTACTGCACCGGTTATAGGTGCGGTTCCAGTTTTATGAATATTACCCAGTGCTTTTTCTACCACTGTACTGACTCCTCCATCAAAATTACCAGTAGAGATAAGTGC
>JBNJGL010000041.1:0-3885 GCA_051747745.1 Bacillota bacterium
GTACTAATAAAACTGGAGGGTGAACTGATGAAAATTTTAATTCTGGAGTATTTTATCAGCAGAGGTGGACTTTTAAATCAAAAAATATCTTTTTACAGTGAAGGAATAAAGATGCTGAACACCCTCCTCCACTCTTTTTCGGATATTGAAGATGCTGAGGTGACAACATATATAAATAGCGATTTTTTTCATTTTTTTCCAGGCAGATATAGAAATAAAAATATAGAGTTTAAAAAAGCGGAAATACACAGGGGTGTGGACTATTTATCTTATTTAGAAAAAAATATATCGGATGAATATGATTTTTTTATTCTCACCGCTCCTGAATCTGATAATATATTGTTTAAACTGAGCAGATTACTGGAAAAAAAGGGTATAATTAATCTCGGATCAAGTTCTGATACTGTTAAACTAACAGGTAATAAATGGACTGTTTATAACTCTCTTAAAAATACAATTATTAAACAGCCGCCTACTGTTTTGATAGATAAATTAAAACAAAAAAATAAATTTGAAGAACAAATTGAAAATATAACTTTTCCTGCTCTGGCCAAAGCGGTCTACAGTGCTGGATCTGAACTGGAAATTATTGAAACAAAACAAGATCTGGATAAACTTGACGGGCAGAAAGATCATCTGCTCCAGAAACAGCTACCCGGTATTCCGGGCAGTATTTCTGTACTGGCATGTGAAAATGATTTTAAAATTTTAAGTGTTAATAAGCAGATTATTGATGAAAAAAATTACAAATATCTGGGAGGAATTATAGATTACCCTTTCCCTGACCAGGATAAGCTGAAAAAAATTACTGCAGAAATCAAAAAAACCTTTCCCACCCTGAAAGGATATTTTGGAATTGATTTTATATACAGTGATGGAGATTATTATTTACTTGAGGTTAATCCCCGAATCACCAGTTCTATTATTGGCTTAAACCAGAAAATTTCTCTGGGGCAGTGTATAATAGATTCAGTTCTGCATAACAGGCTCCCTGATTATATTTCTTTTGACTCTCAGCACAAGTTTAATATATATTAGAGCTTTATACTTTCATTCCGGAAATTTGCAGTATTTTGAAATATCCTCTTTATCATAATCCAGTTTTTTTAAATAATATTCTAAAGGATTATTTTTTATCATCAGAGTTTTAGAATCTACCACTTCAGCCAGAGGTATAAGTACAAATGCTCTCTGAGTCATCCTGGGATGGGGCAGCTTAAGATCCTCACTTTCATATTCAATATCACCATATAAAAGAATATCTATATCTATGGTTCTCGGTCCCCACTTTTTTGTTCTCACTCTGCCCAGTTTTGCTTCTATTTTGAGCAGTTTCTGCAGCAGAACTTCTGGAGCAAGTCTGCTCTCTATTTTTATTACTGCATTTAAAAAATCATCCTGATCTGTATAACCTACAGCCTTAGTTTCGTAAACAGAAGACTTTTTATTTACTTTTGTCTGCGGCAGTCTGTTTATCTCATAAACGGCCTTTTTAAAATAAAATTTGCGCGGATTAATGTTTGACCCCAATCCCAGATAGATTTCTTTCATATTACCACTTCCTCTTCCAATTAAGTTTATCTCTTAAATATTGGTTTATTAGCAGTTATTATTATTTAAAATCGGATCTCTGTCTTTTTAAAACAATGGAAGCATCTTTGAGTATCCCTTCAATAGGTGCTGATGGCTTTTTAATTTCTATCATAACCGCTTCTAATCTCCCAAATTCCGAAAAAAGCTTTTCTATAATTCTCAATGCCAGTGCTTCGATAAGGTCAAAACGTTCATTTTCTACCACCTGTTTAATTATCATGAATACCTCACCATAGTGAACTGATTTTTCAAGATTATCTTCTCTGGCTGCAGCTTCCAGATCAAGATAGCCGGTAAAGTTGACTGTAAATCGCTGGCCCATTTTTTCCTCTTCTTTAAGTGCTCCATGATATCCATAAAAAATCATTTCATTTAAAGATATTTCATCCTTACTGCTCATTATTACCCTCCCACTTAACTGCATCTGCCATTCTTACCGCTCTCCTTATCTCCTCTACATCATGAACTCTTACAATACTGGCACCATTGAGTACAGAAACTGCTGCAGATGCTGATGTACCAAAAATTCTGTTGAATTTTTCGTCTCCGGTTACATATTTTATCAGTGATTTGCGAGATGTACCGATTAAAATAGGATAGCCCAGTTCTTCAAAACTTTTAAGCCTGTTTAAAATCTGAAGGTTATGCTGCTGTTCTTTACCAAAGCCAATTCCCGGATCTATAATTATTTTATCTTCTTTAATCCCGGCTTTGAGGGCTGTTTCTATACTATTCCAGAGATAGTTTTTTATTTCAAAGATGAGATTTTTGTATTCAGGATTTTCCTGCATTGTTTCTGGTGTACCCTGTATATGCATTAAAACAACAGGAGCCTGATAATGTGCTGCAGTTTCGGGCATTTTTTTGTCAAATTTCATTCCACTTATGTCATTAATGATAGATGCCCCCATCTCCAGTGCTGCCTCTGCAGTTTTGCTTTTATAGGTATCTATGGAAATCGGTACAGAGGTTGCCGCCAGTACTTCTTTTAAAACGGGAATCAATCTCTGCTTTTCCTCTTCTAAGGAAACTCTATCTGATCCAGGTCTTGTAGATTCTGCTCCTATATCAATTATATCTGCTCCCTGTCTTTCCATTCCTACTGCATGTTCTACTGCTCTATCAATTTCTGTATATTTCCCACCATCAGAAAACGAATCTGGAGTCAGATTTAAGATCCCCATAATAAGTGTTTTTCTGCTGTAATCCAGTTCACCTCTATTTGTTTCAATAATTTTTCTTCTTTCCATCAAAATCACTCCTTAACTCCGAAATTTTTTTGGCGATTTTATCAATTTCCAGATTATTGATTTTTAAAACATCTTTTTCCCAGCTTTCTGTAAAAGAAGAATACCCCTTATATGCTCCTAAAAGTGCCCCTGTTATGGCGGCAATCGTATCTGTATCTCCTCCAATAGAAGCTGCTTCTTTTAGTGCCTGCTGTTTTTCTTCAGCAAATAGCTGAAATATTATTAAGGCAGCTGGAAAAACTTCAGCTGCACTGATACCGGTGCCAATAACTCTTGAGATAAATTTGAGCACATCTGCTTTACTGGTAGCTGTTCTGCTGAATTCTAAAATGTGTTTTGTACGCAGAGAAACAGAAGGCTGATATGTTTTTATACCAAGTTGTTCTCCTTCTTCCATCACTGCTATAGATTCTGATATAATTTGTTCCAGACTGCTGCCTTCTGCTGCTTCTGAAACAGCTGCTGCTGCCCCACAGGCTGCAGAAACTGCTGTATCTGTATAGTGAGAATAATAGGCAATTTGTTCAACTGTTTTAATTATAAGATCCTTTTTAGAAGGAGGAAAAATCAATCCTACAGGTGATATTTTCATAACCAGCCCACTTGATGTACCTGTTCTATCACCGAGAGAAAGTTCTTCTCCTTTTAAAAATTTCTTAACAGCTTTCCCGGTACTGGGCCCTGTAAGTGATCTTTCCATAAGTTTATTATCTTTAATATATCCGGCAAAATCCAAAAAATAATCTTTTTTATCGATTTTCCCATCATTTTCCAGCAGGTAATTTGCCAGGTGAAAGGTAAGAAGTGTATCATCTGTTATCTGACCTCTCTGCAGATCTCTAGTTAAAAAATTTTCTTCTGGTATGTCATAAAAATCATCAATCTGCTGATAAAGATCTCTAATTGTTTCTACAGGCATCATCTCAAAAGGCATTCCCAGGGCATCACCGACAGCAGTTCCCAGCAGTGAAGAGTAAATTCTTTCATATATATCCACTAAAGAACCTCCTTTAATTATTACTGAAATGTTTTGCCCAAAATA
>JBNJGL010000041.1:3985-20868 GCA_051747745.1 Bacillota bacterium
AGATGCAGAACTATCATTTCTAAGCTTAGCAGCTTCCAGAGAAAGTGGGTCTCTTGCTTTTAACAATATCAGCTCTTCTGCACCGATTCTATCTGCCAGTTCACAGGCTATACTGTCAGAACTGATATCCCAGCTGTGTGGAAGTGGATCATATTTTCTATAATAAGATGAGGGTAAAAAAATAGATATTTTTCTATTTTTGATTTCTTTTATATTCAATTCTTCCTCATCAACAGACAAAAATTTATAATCATTTAAAAAACTGCTCAACATATATGCATTTACATCCATAGCAGATACAGCAGCAAAATGAGCAGAACTATCACCTAATTTATTTTTTCTATCAAAATCCCTTACTATATCAGCTGTACTTCCACCTCCAGCAGTAATAACAATCCCTTTTTCGTCCAGTTCAGAAATATCTTTAAAAATCTGTTTTAAATTTTTGAAAATATCATCTGCAAAAAAACTGCCACCTATTTTTAACACTATTATACCACTCTGTTTTTTCATTACCTTCACCTGCTTTTTTATGTAATAGTTGAAATTTTTCTATTTTTTACAGTTTAAAAAATAATGTGTTTTTAAAAATCACCCGGCAGCTTTTTATCGATAATTTTTTCGGCAAGTATAAAAGCAGCTGCAGTTGTGGTTAAAATATTATTTTTTAGAATTGAAATTTCCTCACTTATCTTTTTCTGATCAGCTCTGATATTATTTAAATAAGGAGAAAATTTTTCGGCACCTCTGTTCAAAAAAAGTGGAACTTCAAATCCGGGATCAAAATGAGAATATATCTGATAAATTTTTTCCTTAAGCAGACAAATTTCTTTACTTAAAATATAATCTGCTGTCAGGTCTATCTCTTCTGCAGTAGAAAGATCCAGATCACTTCCGATCAGTCTGGCTATTCTATTTCTGGCATATTTTTTGCTCCCATCCCTTCCGTCTGCCGCTGGAACTGTATACTCCTTACTGCTTATAATACCTGTCAGCAGGTGTACATCAGCTGTAGAGGCAAAATATTCCCTCATGACAGGAACAAATTTTCCCCTGTAGGGCAGCTGGTCTACTACATCGGCCAGATTAGTGCGCAGAAGTCCAAGATAAATTAATTCTCCCGCACAGAGCCGCTCTGTATCTGTTCTTGCCTCCAGGGCCAGCCTTCCCCTCATGACAGGTATCAGATCCACTGTCGTACTCCCCAGATCAAAAAGCACAAAATCATCTTCAAAATAACTTAAAAATTTTGCAGACACAGCCCAGTTGGCAGCTGCCAGTGTATTTTTATTTTTTATCTGATCAATCTTTTTCAATTCACCAGAATAATTATAAAAATATAATTTTTTTTCGGAAAAATTATTTTTAAACAGGGATATTATATAATCAATGCCTTCTCTTTTGCTGAAAAATCTATCTGACAGTTCTGCAGTCATTACCACAGAAAAATAATCGGCATCTCCAAGCAGACTGATCATTTCTCTAATTACTTTTACCGGAGATCTGTCTTTTTCCCACATAGGAAAATATCTGGATACTGATTTTATTTCCTTTATTAAATCAGCATTAAATTTACTGCGGCTTTCTAAACCAGAATCACCGCCAACTTCAGCACCTCTGTTAAGCTTATTCTTTTCAGCAAATTCAATATTTTTAGTGTAATTACTTTCACCTTCAACCTGAGATTCATAAACTATTCTTGTTGCTTTAATATTTGCTCCACCTATATCCCAGCCTATTATCTTAAGACTGCACATTATGGAGGCTCCTTCTGTTGATCAGACTGTACAGGTGATCAATCTTTTCCGGACTAATTTCACTCATTCTGTCATTATCTCTGCAGACAGCACCTCTAAATCCGACAATATCTGTACCGATTTCCAGCAGAAGATCTATGTCCTCTGCTTTTAGTGAACCGGCCAGTGCGTTTAATAAACCTGCCTCTGCTGACTGACTAACAAAGGTTTTTAAATCATCGTAAGATAAAAAATCGAAGAGATTTTTTCCACTTTTATTGAGGGTATCTATCATAACCCCATCAATACCGGATTTGACAGCTATTTCCGGCAGCAGGAGCGGATTTAGAGTACTATTTTCTGCAAAATCAGCATAGGCAGCAGCTATAATTGAAGGTCTGTAATCCGATTCTCTAACTGCAGACTTTACGTTCTGCAGCAGATAAACGGCCTCTTCAGGCTCTCTGGGTCCATATAAACCTATTTTTATATAATCCACCCTGCAGTTTGCAAGACCAAAAGATGCCAGTGAGGCGAGGCCGGGCAAATTGGGCATATCTCCAGCTGCTGCACTAATTGGAAAATCCCTGTAATACCTGCGTATCTTACTAATTTCAGAAGGAAAATTGGCCCCAAGAGATCCTTCAGTCGGATTTTTAATATCCAGTATATCAAAACTGCTTTCCCTTATTTTTAAAGCTTCTCTGTAATCTTTTATACTAATTAAAAGCTTCATTTTAACAACCTCCGCATTCCTGCAGCCATTCTTCTGGAGCAGTATTCTGACATATAATGTAGTGATTGTTTTTAAGGGATTCGTCTGTATACTGTTTTAATTCATTTCTGATTTCCCCTATCTTTCCTCTTCTTTCTGCACATACTTCATAGCTGTGTATTCCTTCATAATTGATCTGTTTTGCCAGCAGATAGTCATCATCATCAAGCCAATCAAAATTGCTGATAACTCCTGACACCATCTCCCTTACTACATCTTCTACAAATCTGGGCTTCATATGGGCATTTTTTACTATCTCCAGCTCATCAACTCTTTTTAGAAGATCCAGTACTCTGCTGCTCATAGAATTTTCCACTATTTTGACAAGTTTTTCTGCATCTATACTTCTATCTGTTCCAATCATGAGTGTACCGGTACCCCGCTGATTGTGGGAAGGAAGGGGAAGATATTTAAAAATTGTATCCAGATCTTCTCTGCTAAATCCTTCTTCTTTTAGTTTTTCTTCTGCAAATTCCTTTATCATCTGCTGTGCACAGGGGCAGACTGTCATTCCATTTGTTTCCACCCCGACAAGATGCCTGCTTCCCTCTCTGCTGCTTACAGCCCAGCCGATTACTGTATTAATTTTCTGTGTTTTTTTACCTGAAGCTGGTGCTGTCTCATCAACCGGATATTTAGCTTTTATCCTGACTTCAGCTCTATTGGCATGCTGTCTTTTCCTGGCCATCTCAGCCATGTATGTTGCAAAATCCTCTATCACCATCGATTTTTTTCTTATGGTTTCATCTATTATCTGTGTTATTGTTTCATCAAAGCGGGACATATGGGCACCTTTCTGTTCAGGCAGCAGATCTACATAAATATCAAAGGTGGAATAAAATAAATTGTCATTACCCCTACTTTTAATTCTAATTATTTTTTGAATATTAGTAACTCCAACTCTGTTAAGTCCAACTACAAAACGGGGTTTTTCCTTCTGCACATCACGTTTAAATTCATCCATTATCTCTCACTCCAATTCCAATTATTTGGACCATCCTCTCACAAGTTCTGGTCCTCCAATTAAAATACTCAAAAATAGTGCAGCAGTAATCAGATCTGCTGTTGTACCTGGATTGATTTTTTCGTCTCTGTTCCTCAGATATCTGTCAAATTCTTCTGTCATTTGTCTGCCCTCTTCAGATTTCATCCCACCACTATCAACTATTTTTAGAGCTTTATTTGATATTAAATCTGCAGTTTTGCTTCCGTGTTTGCGGAAAATTAAACTGTCTCTATATCTGGAAAGAATTTCCAAATATGTCTGGACAACAGCAGATTCTATATCATCAAAATAAAGCATATTATCTTTTAATTTTGGGTAAGAGAAATCGAAAGTTACTGCAAATCCTCTTACATATTCAGCTGCTATATTATCCCTATCTTCGGCCAGCTTCATTGCTGCAAGTAAACTTATATTAACCTCTTCTTTTATATCTGCTTCTTTAACCTCAGCCAGATTACCTGCTTTAGAAAGATTTATTGCTTTATAGGCTGCTTCTGCATCTGCTTCTGTTAGACCATTCATTACAGATTTTAGTTTTCTTCTTAAAACTTCAATTAACTTCTCTTCTGACAATTCTTCTATACAATATTTTTCTTTAATCTGGCCGAAAGCAGCAGCGATTGGAGCACAGAGAAGTATTATACCCAGGTTAGTATTGCTGTCTATATAAAAATGGGTGTTTTCTACAGCCTCGAGTATTATCTGACCGGTAGTTTTGCGGTTGACCTGTAAAAATGCATCAGATGCTGCCACTGCACTGATAAGAAAATCTCTGTAGTGCAGATCTGAAAAAGATCTACCTGGATAAACATTCCCCGGTTTGGGTGAAGCTGCTTCTATCAGGCAGGCAATCTCAAAAGCCTGAGCAATTTCTTTATCTATTAATCCCATTATTAACCTCCCACCAACAATTTTTCTACTTGAATATGGCTGCTCTGTAAACAGATATTTTTATTTTCTCATGTTCTGCGGCAGCTTATTTTGATATCTAACAGCCGCACAGCTGTTTTTCAGTAAAAAGCCGCAAAAATAAGAACTAAACAAGCATATCTATAATTCTGTCGGCTATATTAAAATCTGTAACCTGCTGTAGTCCGTGCCAGCCGGGAATACTGTTTACTTCAATTACAAAAGGGCTCTTATAATCTCCTTCTTCAAGAATTATATCTATTCCTGCATATTTTAGATTTAATATTTCTGCTGACCGCACAGCCATATCTGCAATATGAGCAGGAAGCTCTATCTTCTGGCTGCTTGCCCCTCTGGCAACATTTGTTTTCCAGCTGCTGCCGCATCTTTCGGAAGCAGCAATAAGCTTACCATCACAGACAAAAGCTCTTATATCACTTTTCCCGTGGGGAATATATTTCTGCAGATAAAAAACAAAATTATTCATCTCCCAGGCCCTAAAAACTCTGTAGGCCGTATCTTCATCTGTAATTCTTACAATTCCCTTGCCCAGAGAACCAAATAATGGTTTTAAAATAACATCCTGCCATCTGTGGTAAAACTCCACAGCCTCTGCAAAATCTTCACTGACAAATGTTTCCGGAGTTGGTATACCTTCATCTGCAAGCAGGAACTGTGTGTAATATTTATCAACTGTTTTTTCAATCACAGAAGGACTGTTGATAATCTTTTTGCCCCTGGCAGCCATTCTATTTAATATATCCATCCTGAGTATAATCTGTTCCAGACTTCCACCAGGTATTACCCTTACAAATATATAATCTGCACTGTCAAGTACAAAATCTTCACTTTTTACATCAAATTTGAGCCCTATACCTGCCCCCAGTCTGGAAATAGGAATCCGCCTTGACTGAATATTTTTCCTTTTAAGTGCCCTGGAAATTTCTTTTACATGCCAGCCGTCATAAGATGCCAGTATTACTGCCTGCAATTTACTGCCCCCCAAAAAAAGATTTCTTTAGTATTTTATAATTTATGCTTCCAGCAGAAAAGCTGCTGCCTGTTTTTCTATTTGTTATCAAAACCTCTGCCGGACTGAACAGCATAGGATCAATATCATAAAAATTATTATAACGCTTAAAAAGGTTAAGAAAATTTTCTCCGTAATCATCTGATGAATCAGATGGAATCTTTTTTATCAGTTCTTCTATTTCTTCGTCCTCACAGTTAACTGTATAATAGGCTGTTCCACCATACAAAACTGCATCATTGCTTCTGCCAACAGCTGTAAGGGTATCTGCTGCCACCGGAGAAATGGGACATCTTCCCCAGCCGCTTTCTATTTTGCGCAGGTCGAAACCGAGCTCATGCATTTTGTGGAGGCCTGTTTCCACTATTCTCCCGCTTATCTGAATTGATCCGGTCAGTGATTCTGTTGGTGTGGTAAGTATATAGGCATCATTACAGGGAGTTGATAATTTTTCGGCTATATAATTTGCTGCTTCTGTATCAGGCAGCTGAGAAGATTCCAGTACAATTACTGCTGGTGCTCTTTCGCTTTCATGATATTCACTGAATTCTTCGTATAATTTTTCCTCTTTAAGCAGAATCCTTCCCGGGCCAGAAGCCATGGCAAAAAATTCTCCTTTTTCTACCTTCCAGCCGGCATACTGTGACAGCATACATGCTTCCAGTGGATGATCAGTCCTCATCTCCACTGAAGGAAGAAGATAACCATCCAGGTCAAATCTGCCGAAACTTAAGTTTCCCATTCCCCCGAGACATATTTCGGTAAAATATTTACCTGCTTCATAACCTCCCTTTACTCTGACACCTCCATCTATAATTATTATACCATTTTCCTGATGATGTACTTCAATATTGAGAGATTCTTTATCTTTTATCATTTCTTTTACCATCATTACTGCATTTTTGTTGAGAGTTAGCCTTCTTCCCATATGAGAATCTCTCCTTTCCCTATCTCGGTATTATCACCTGTATATCTGCGGTAAAATCCCTGCATCATATTTGTGGGAATATCTATATTATATTCTTTTTTTAAATGTTTAAAGGCAATTTTTAGAAATTCAGGATAGTAGCGTATATTATAATCAAAAGTAGGCATTATTTCCAATTGACGGCCGGATATTATAGTTCCGCGCTTCATACCGGCACCGGCTCTTATGCCTGTTTTTCCAAATAGATAGATAGAACCTGCCACCATCTGAGCTCCCGGCATATCGCCACATCTGCCGCCAACTATTATCTCACCTCTCCGCATCTTATTGCCGACAAAACTGCCGGCATCTCCCTGAATATAAATAACACCTCTATTCATACCCAGTTTATCTCCTCTGAAGGCTGCTCCCACATAATTACCTGTACTTCCATTTACCTTAATAAATCCACCCTTCATCTCTGCTCCCAGCCAGTCTCCTGTATCTCCATTAATTTCTATTTTCCCACCAGACATTTCTGAGCCTGTATGCATACCTGTACTGCCATTTATAAACAGAGTTCCTTCTTCCATTTCTGCTCCTAAATATTTGAAGTTTTCTATTTCCCCTTCTATTAATATGTCTTTTGAAGGTTCTCCTTCTATTTTGAAAAAATCTTCGAGTTTATATTCTTTTCTCCCTGCCAGAATGGGCAGTGCTGCAATTTCGGAAAGTGTTCTCTCTGCAGTAATATCCGGCCTAATTTTTTCTGCTTCTACTGGAAGGAGTCCAATTACTTCACCTCTGGATTTAATTAAAGAAGGATTTTCTTTTTTCAAAATCAGCTTCAGCTTATTCATCTATATCCCCCCTCAATATCTCATGCAGATAGAAATTTTCTGTACCGAGATTTCCACCATAATTTCCAGCAGTTATTTTGATTACACCGGGAATACAGGCATTTTTTACTCCTGCTTTAACTGCATCGGCAACTGATTCTGTACTTAAACCGTCGATGACTATTTCCAGAACAGATCCTGCGTTTTTGGGCAGCAGGCTGTCTTCTACCTGTGCCTTAATGGTTGGACAGTAGGGGGTGTTTGTAGATGCATTGAGAAATTTATATTTTGACTTAACCTTGCTGCCGCTGCTGACTATACCACCAGGAAAAGGCATTATTACATCACTTATTCTGCGCACTGCTGACACTGCTTTTTCGGCAGCTTTAAGTGCTGTTTGGCTGTCTTTCCCGACTATTATGAAATTTCCTCCCCCAATACCTTTTTTGATACCAAAACTTTCTTCTATGAGAAATTCTCCACTCATAATTGGAATACGCCAGAATCTTCTACCACTGTACAATTTGGAAATCTGGTATCCATCTCCAAAATAGCGGAGATTGCCGCCTACTTTTATTTTTTCTTCTGTTTTTAAGCCATTAAAACAGGAAGTGGTGGCTGCTGTCATTATAGTCTGGCCCACTCTTTTTGTCAGTTCTTTTAGCATACTTTCTTTTTTCATGGTAAAAAAGAGGAGGCTGCAGCCCGGTCTTCCATCTGGTGTTTCTTCCGGCAGAAGTTCTTTTTCCAGACCTGCCTCTATCCCACATTCAATAATCGATGTTGCAAAACCTGCCGCTTCCCGGGCAGCTGTTCTGGCCCATTTTTCGTCCTGTGCAGTGACTATTACTCTGCTGCCGTACATGGTAAATGCTTCTGCAAAAGTATCTTCTATTTCTACACCTCTGTACTGCATGGAATCACCTCCAGATTATTAAAATAGCTGTCTGAAACCGGATAATTTTCTATAGAAAGGCTGTAGTAATTTCTAAAATCATCACCGATTATATCAATTATATTTCTGTCATAGTCAGGTCTTGTGACAAAAGTTTTTCCATCTCTCAATTTTTCTATTAGTTTTCCATTTTCAACTATTATTTTTCCGGATTTAATGACCATCTCTGGATGGGCAAAAATTTCTGCTGCTTTATCCTTATCTTCCAGCCGACGGTAAACTGTAATATCTGCATCTGCTCCTGCGGCTAGATGCCCTTTGTTTTCCAGTCCTAAAGCTCTGGCAGGTCCTGATCTGGTTATAACAGCTATTTCATCCAGGCTGTACTCCCTTTTCAGTTCTGCTATATCTGTATAATCTCCAAGCTTTTTATGCATATCTGCAATCATTTCACTGCGGTAATCCCTGTTCATCAGAAGTTTTATTATCCAGGGATATGCGGTAAATGGTCCTGCATTAGGGTGATCAGTTGTCAGGAAAACCTTCCAGGGATCATCAATTTTCAGAAAAAGCTCCATCCCGATGGCCCACTGAATTCCATTTACAAGATTTTTCTTTTTGTAGTTCATAGGTACGATACCTGAACCGGTCTCCATTTCAACATCTGTATTAACCCATTTGTTGCCTGAAAGTTTGTGCAGATTGTACTCTAAAATACCATCTGCAGTCATAGTTGTTGCTTCTCCAAATACTATCTGTCCAATATCAACAGTTAATTTTTCTGAGCTGTTTACCTTTTCTGCCACCTGATCGGAAGCGGAAATGAACTTTATTTTGCTGTCCTCATCCAGACCATAGCTGCTGAACTGGATATGTGTTATATGCTTTCTGTAGTCTCTGAGCAGATCCAGTGTTGCATTGGTTGTTTTATAATTACCAGGTGAACCGAGGTCATTTGTATGAATGTGAATCGGATGTGGAAGTCCCAGTTCATCATTTGCTTCAGCCAGTGCCAGAAGTATTTCACCAGGAGAAAGATCAAAATAGGTTCCTTTTTCTTCAATTCCCCTGATCCTCTTTCCCTCTTTCCATGCTTCCACACCACCTGGATTAACTACTTTAAGACCAAATGCTCCTGTAGCATTTACCAGCCAGGCAAGATAATCTTTTAAGGCTTTTTTGTTCTTTTCTTTGATAAATTTGAGCACAAAATAGTTGTTGCCGCTTAAAACAAGAAAACCTTTGTCTATAAAGGGAAGACCACCAAACTCTTCGTGAATATGTCTGGCCTTCATTGGAGGTCCAGCTGCTTCCATAACTGTTGTATATCCCATCAGGCTGTATCGGTAGCCTGTTACATAACTTGTCGGCACTGTTGATCCCACACCGGAGCGGAGGCCTCCTTTTTTTGGCACATTATCATGTCTGTGATCTTCCGGCCTCAGCACACGTCCTGCATTTACTTTAGGTCCTGCAATATGGGCATGAATATCTACACCACCGGGCATAATCATTTTTTCTTCAAGATCTATTTCCTGATAACTGCCTCTTTTTTTTGCACCCTCTATTTCTTCTGCTGAAGGTTTTTTTGTAATTTTATCTTCTTCAATCCAGATATCTTCCTTTACAGCAGATTTGTTATTTTTAGGATCATAAATGATTCCATTTTTCAACCTAATCATTTTCTATCAGCTCCCCTATTCTGGATACTGCAGAGGCATCATCCGGCCAGCTGTCCTGCAGAAACTTCCTCAGCTGAAGTGGAACATGATCCATTCTGTAAATAGTCCCGCCAGCACTTATACCTTTTATGGCAGAAGGAATTACAACATCTGCCAGCTCTGTAGTCAGATTCCAGTGAGGATCCAGAACTACTGTAGGTATTTCTGTCAGGTATTCTGCTGCTTCATGTGGCAAACTTGCAGCCGGATCAGAAGCGATAATAAAAGCTGCATCCACTTCTCTGCGGGCCAGCAGATCAACTGCAGAAAATTCTCCCGGGTTGTAGCGCGGATAATTTCTGCTGAAGTTAACAGCAAATGGGTATCCTGTCTGCCAGGCCATTGTGATTTCACTGCCGGCAACATTTCCATGCCCCCGCATCGGTATCATTACAAACCTTCCATAATCATTAAGATTTCTCACCAGACTCATAGCAGCCCATGTATTCATATATTTACCTCTGCTCATAGTTAATCCCATTCCATAAAAAATAGAACCATATTTTACTTTTTTCATCTTTTCAGCAAGCTCTTTCAGTTTTCCCAGCTCAACACCACCAATTTCTTCTTCTGCAGCCGGAGTTTTTCCGCTTACAAGCATCTGCAGGGCCATCAGTATTTCAAAATCGGAGTTTGGTTTTATCTGAAAAAATTGATCTGCCAGTTTTGCGGTAGGGGTTCTGCGGACATCGAAAACTATTATCTCCCTATCTTTTCTGCTTTTTCGAAACATACCCTGTGATAATATCGAATATCTTTTTGCATGATTTGGGTGAGCTTCAACCGGATTAGATCCCCAGAAAATCATCATATCTGATCTGTTTTTTACCTCACCCAAGGTGGCAGATACCATGCCGACAAGCTGTTTGGCCATTGTACCCGGCCCATGACAGACAGAAGAAGTGCTGTCTATATTTGCACCACATTTTTCGGCCAGCTCTACTGCTGCCTTCTGCGCTTCAGCAGTTGTACTGCTCAGACCATAAATAAGTGGGTTTCTGCTTTTATTCAAAATTTCTGCTGCCTGCAGAACTGCTTTATCATAGTCAACTTCTCTGCCGTCTATCTGTGGAACGGTTCTATCCTTCAGTGCATGTTCATATTTTTTTCTGGAAATTGCACAGGCATTTTTTACTGCTTCTATTTTGTTGTCTTTCACAGTTATTTCAATATCATCACATAGTGCACCACAAAATGTACAGATTATATTTTGATAGGTCTTACTTTCTCCGTTCAATTATCCTTCCCCTCCTTCCGTTTTATCTTAACTTTTTTGCCTTTAGAGCTCGGCATACCGGTTCCATCTGTATCTGTGCCGATAAGCTTATTTGCTCTGGCTCCATATGGGATGAAAACTACTTCTTCCGGCAGATCTCCCTTTCTGCAGGTCAATTCAGCTTCTCCTGAATCTGTGTAAAGCACTATTTTTTCACCTTCACTTAAATTATATTCTTCTAAAATATTTTCATTTATTTCAACATATTCTGTGCTGTCTTTATATGCCTGATTGTTTTTTCCGGAAACTGAAGTCATCCCCTGTTTTATTGTTCTTCCTGTTATCAGTGTAAACGATCTTTTGTCAGCCAAATTTACACCTCCTTCTTTACGAAAAAATCTTCCAGATAAGCAAAAGTCCTACCACATATTTCAAATAATTTCTGCCTGCTTCCTGCACGAATCAAAACTGTACAGACTGGAGAAGCCTTTTCTATATTTTCCCCTGGATGAGGCAGATCTCTAAATTCGTATTTACCATTAACATCAATCCCCTTATAGTCAATAAGTTCTGTTATCTCTTTTTTTACAGTCAGATCGTATTTTGCATAATATATTACCTTGGCATATAACGGCATTTCGGAAGAAATAAATTTTTCTCTGAGATTTTCATCTATACTGCCGCGGAAATAGAGATTAAAAAGTTCTTTCCCAAAAATAGGCAGCAGAAGCTCAACTGCTGCAGTAAAGCGGGGATTTAACTCTATAAAATATATTCCATCTGGTGTAAGTATAAAATCTATTCCGTTGATACCTTTCAGTTCATACTCCCGGCTCAGGCTTTCTGCTATATCCTGCAGCTTATTTATAATATCCGAATTGCTCCTGATTAAAATATTACCACCATAGCGAAAACTGTTCTGAAAATTTAAATCTTTAAGCTGTTCTGTGATTCCCAGAATTTCTGCGCTTCTGCCGTCAGCTGCAAACAGGGCAGAGGATACTCTACCTTCGATATACTGCTGCAGATAAAAATTTTCCCACATTTCTGTATCAATTTCTTTTTGAGCTTTATTGAGGTTGTTATAAACTGTTATATTCTTACCTCCACCACTTAAATATGGTTTTAAAAGATATTTTCTATCTGGATTGATCCGGCTTTGTTTCTGCAGCTCTTCTCCGTTCTTTATTATCTCAGGCAGGTTAAACCTTCTTTTTTTTAGATAACTGAATATATCACTGCCTTTTTCTCTGCTGACTTTACTGCTGATTTTCTGAAGAACTTCTGCTGAATTTCCCAGCAGCTTGATTTCTTTTCCTGCCAAAACTTTATTCAATAATTCCGGCCTGTTATCCCAGTCAGAACTGTAAACAAAATACTGCTCGTTATCATAATATTCTTCTATCAGCTTAAGCAGTCCTTCAGTACTGTAATTCTGTCCTGCTGAATTTCTTTTGATACTGAATGTTCTGCTGCAGAATTTTTTTAAATCCAGATCACCAAAAAAATCAATACAGCTGACATCACAACCTGCTTTTGCTGCTGTTTCCGATAGAGCTCTACCGGAAAATCCGCTGACAAGTACCTTCATCTATTTCAGCTCACTGTAAAGTTTATATACTTCCGGAGCATTTAAAATACTTTCAGTGCTTTTAAACAGTTCAGCTACTGCTTTTTTGTGAAGTTTCATTTTTAAACCACCTATTCCCAGTGCTCCAAATACTTTAACTCCATCGAGAACATCACCATCTGCTCCAGGCTCTATACCCTCTATTCCGGCCGGACTTACCGCATTAATATCTCCCATAACTTTTATGCTGTCTACTTTTTTCCACATATCTTCTGTAAGAAAATTAATTTTGGGCGGGCCAGCCGATAAAATTACATCTTTACCACTTATTATCTCTTCAAACTCTTCATTTTTAGCAGCCTGAACTCCAGAAATATTTTTAACATCATATTTTTCCATTATTTCTTCTGCCTTCTTTTCTGCCCTTTCCTGGCTGCGTGATGTGATAACTACTTCTGCTCCTTCTCTGGCTAACAGCATAGCTGCTCTTACTCCTACCGGTCCTGTACCGGCTATTACTACAGCTTTTTTATCTTTTAAGTTCACAGCATTTTTAATTTTTAGGACTGCTGCTGCAGCTGTTGTATTTGCTCCATTTGAATCAAGAAGCACTGAAACTCTAAAGTTGGCAAAAAATACATCTTTTACTGCGGCAAGAATTTCTTCACCTTTATTTACATCAGAGCCGCCAATAAATACAGCCGTATTGTTCATTTTTTTCGGACTTCTGGTAAAAACTGCACCATAGATTATATCTTCCACTTCTTCTTTTTTTATACCAGCATGAGAAATTATATTATCTGCTCCTGCATCATAGGCAACCACCTGGTCGAAAGTGCTGGCCCTCTTATCTGTATCAAGCTGAATAAGTAGTTTTTTCATTTCCACTGCTCACCTCTGTATAATTTTTGAAGACAGTGGGAAATCCCACTGTCTTCTTAATACTCAATATTACACTTGCCTGTTTGCTTAAATTACACTGTATCCTTCCAGTTGCAGTGCTTGTGCTTTTTGATAAAGGTACATACAGCACAGTCCTTACAGTAACGTGCAGGTGCAACAACTGCTTCCGGTTTGGTTGCAATTATATTTGTCATCAGTGTTGCGGTAACCGGCTCACTTGTCAGCATACATGGGAAGTCAGCCAGACGCATCAGTGAGGAGAATTTAACTGTAATTGAACAGGCAGGATATGCATAGCGCTGTGGATTCTGCAGTATTTCACTGTTTTCTATCGGGCTGAAGTCTATTTCAATACCTTTAACTTTACACCCTGCTCCGATAGGCTCATCATCGATTATCTTGTCACCACGGTGAATCATATCCATAAAGTCAACATTGTGCAGCTCTACAGCCTGACCTCTGCCTGGATTTAAGTTAACATAATTATGGAATCTCTTTGTTAAAAGATCAACAATCATTGTAGCTGTAAATCCTTCTTCCCACAGCATTGAAGAAACTGCTCCCGCTGTTGAACCTGTAGCAACACTCAGAACATCATAGAGGCTGTCATAGCCTTTTTCCAGACCTTTTTCCAGTGTGTTTTTCATTACATTGGAAACTACCTCTATAATTTCCATAGTTACATCATCTTTAAGCATATTGTATGTTGACTGGGCAATGTGGTGGCCGACATCTCCAACACAGTATGCAGGTACTACAACTATATTTCCAGGATGAACTCCTGCTTTTTTAGCTGCAAGTACATAAGGCTTCATCCATTCTTTGTAGCGCTTCATATATTCTTTTGCATTAAATGAAGTCATACCTGCATCTTCCATCAGCTTAACCTGTGCATCTATCGGTTTATCATAGAGCATCTGCATAGTTTTAACTTCATCATCAGCAGCCTGTGCTGCAGTTTTACCGCTTTCTACAGCTTCTGTCCAGGCTCCACCAATACCATAAGAGGTGTTCATACCCCAGGATTTGGCAGCCAGCAGTGTTTTTTTGTAGTCTCCATCAATATCTGTATTTTTGAGGATTTCATTAACTACATTACTTACTGAACCAGGACTGAATGCAAAGTCAACTACACAGGTAGGTCCATACATTCCACCATATCTCCGCATTGCTTCTCTGGCGATAAGTGCTTCTTCTTTTTTAATCTGCTTGATAAACTTCTCTGTTGCTTTTCGGAAATCTGGATCATCTTCATATAAAATTTCAAGAATTGGAGGTGTCTGATAGTGCTCAACAAATGGATCATCCTCAGGACGAACAGTATCTGTTAAGTCTTTCAGTATTTCATAATGGGCTTTAACAGACTCAATGTGAAGATCAAAAACTTCTTTTGACTGTCCTTCAATTGGCTTCATTTTTTTAACAGCATCAACATAAGGCTTCGCATCGGTAATTTTAAATTTCTTACCTCTTTTTTCTTTAAACACACCAACATCCGCAAATTGAGCTGCAACAGCCTCATCAATCATTTTCTTAGCAATTTTAGCTTTGTCTACCATGAAATATCCCCCTTCATGAGATAATTGTCAATTTTTACGACCTCTGCCTGCTTATCCACTACTCACGATTAACAACTATCCAGATTTCCCCCCTTTCAGATAATTAATAAAATTATAGATTCCACTTTATATATTATGCATATATCATTCCAGTTCTTCTATTTTATGAAATTAATTTGTCATTACTTATCTGACAGCAGGGTTAGATAAAATGTACAGAAAAAGTATTTTTTCAAGTTTGAATTTTCAGATAAATTATGTTTAAATATTATACAGTGTTTAATTTTTAAACATAATTTTCTACCTTTACTCCCTGATCTGCTGCTTTTGTAATAATTATATTTGAAATATCAGCTCCAAATCTTGCCATAAGATTGCTTTTTATATTTTCTGCCTTTTTTTCATCAGCACAGATACCATAAAGTGAAGGTCCCCAGGAACTCTGTCCTGCTCCATCTGTTCCATTCTGAAGCATAAATTGTACTATATCTGCTGAAATTTCTGTGCTGTATCTTCCTCCCTGTATCTGTTTAAAGTAATCTCCTACATTTTCTTCCAGTTGTGTTACTGCTCTGCCAAAACTTTTAATATCTTTTTCCATCAGTGCCGGGAGCATGCCCAGAAGTACAAGGTGAGCATTTTCTGCAGCAGTTTTTTTGTTCATTTTCTTTAGGTCTCTAAATGTATTAATTTCTTTTTTCCCTGACAGACCGGTTTTATCTACTTCCGGAAATACAATAATTACCCGCCAGTTTTCGGGAACTTTCTTCTGGAAAATAACAGGTGGTAGATAACTGTCATTTTCTTTTTCAGCCACAGGACGTCCACCGTCTACAACAAACCCACCGGTATAAAATACTCCAAATCCTATTCCCGATCTGCTGTGTTTTCTATCCACATATGCAGCTACCTGTCTGGGTTTTAAATTCAGCTGGTAGAGATTGTTCAGACCTTCTCCGATGGTAAGTCCAATTTGAGTTCCAGATCCCAGCCCCTGATGAAACGGCAGAATTGATTCTATTTCTACCACAGCCCCCTGATTCTCATCCAGCAGATTTTTGCTGTGGAGCTTTTTTATAAATTTTTTAAGAATTTCTGCAGTTTTTTCTGAATATTTTCCCGTAACAGAAATGTTATCAGATTTTCTGAACTTCATAATACAGGCAGGATTTTCTACTCCTATCCCTGCTCCTCCATAAATTCTGCCTCTGCTTCCCTCTAAATCGATCTGCCCGAAATGTATTCTGGCCGGACTTTTTATCTTTATCAATTTATCACCTCCCGGAATAATTTAATAGTATAGGAATTTCCTTTTTAAGCAGCCGCATTGGAAAATATATTTTTCAATGCTCAGTTAACAGGTTAAAAGTTCTAAAGCACAGTGGGAGATTAATTTAAATAATCTTTCAGAAAATGATAGCATTCAATTTCTCTGCTGTCTGCAGTTTTCATTATAATTCTTTTGTTTTTCTGCAGAAACTCCTTAACTTCTTTTCGGCTGGTGCTGATGCCGATCCGTGATGCTCTCACTGCTGCCTCTACAAGCAGATTACTGGCCCGGTTGAACCCTCTGTATTCTCTGAGTCTGACTCTGGAAACTATTTCTGCTTCAAAACTGTATTTCTCTTTTTTTTCTGCAGTTCTGCTTACATTAAATTCCAGATAACTGCAGGCTCGGTTCAAATAAAATCCATCTTTATCTGGGGTTTTAGTTACTTGAAAATCAGGTTCTGTAAGGGCAGCTTTAACAAGATGCAGTGCACTATCAGTTATATTTATTACTCCTTTTTTTGTCTTTAGTAAATTTTCTGCTGTAG
>JBNJGL010000042.1:0-20759 GCA_051747745.1 Bacillota bacterium
AATTAAAAAAATATTGATTTATTTGCAGGATTTTCCATATACAGGAAGAATAATATAAATAATAGTTCCATAAATTTACTGAGGAGGCAATATTATATGAAGAAATTTCTGGAATTTCTGTACCAGAGTTCAGACATGAAAAAGAAAAATTATTTAAAAATAAAAGATAAAAATTATAATGATCCTGAAGAAATTATTGATTTTATTAAAAAGAATAAATTTTTAGAAAAAAAAGAACTGCTGATGCTGACAGCAAATTATTTTGATATATATCTTTACAGCAGCGAAAAATTCAACATTAAAGAAAGCTGTACAGAATATATATCTTTAGAAATGTCAGAAAAATATGGAGTACTGCCTTTAAATAAAAAAGATGACACCCTTTATTTAGCTGTGACAATCCCACTGGATTTAAGGATCAGGGAAAAGCTGAAGTATTTGACCGATTTTTGGATCGAAGAAGTTCTTGTTTCAGAAGAAAATTATAAAAAAATGAAAGAAAAAATATATGGAAATTATTTCAGCATTGATAAATCTGAACTTATAAATCAATTTGGCAGTATGAAAAACATTCGTGATCCAGATATAGAACAGCTGAAAGAAATGACAAAAGATACACCTGTTGTAAAACTTGTGAATAGAATTTTAAAAGAAGCTGCTTCATTAAAGGCAAGTGATATTCACCTTGAACCACAGGAAAATATATTTCAAATACGATATAGAATAGATGGAATGTTAAAAAAACACTATGAGCTGCCTTTAGAAATTGCTGCAGCAGTGATTTCGCGCATAAAAGTAATCTCTGGAATGGATATAACAGTAAGACATCTTCCCCAGGACGGCAAATTAGAAATTCCTCTTGATAATATGAACTATGACTTGAGAATTTCAATAATCCCAACAATTTATGGAGAAAAAGCTGTACTGAGGCTTTTATCAAAAGATACTTCCATTCTTTCTTTTTCAAGACTCGGCTTTAGTAAAAAGAACATTGATCTGCTGAAAGATATATTAAAATTAAGATCAGGTATTGTACTTCTTGCCGGACCGACCGGCAGTGGTAAAACAACAACATTATTTACAATTCTGAAAGAACTGGCAGCTGAAGAAGTAAATATTATGACAGTAGAAGATCCTGTTGAATACAGGCTGAAAAATTTAAATCAGATAGAAATAGATAAAAAAAGAGGATTAACATTTCACAGAGCACTAAGATCTCTTTTGAGACAGGATCCAGATATTATGATGATAGGGGAGATAAGAGATAGAGAAAGTGCAGAGATCGCTGTTAGAGCTGCTGTAACAGGTCATTTAGTTTTCAGTACAATACATACCATCAATTCTGCTGCAGCAGTAAAAAGACTGCTTGATATTGGAATTCCTCCTTACCTGATTTCTACAGCACTTTCAGCAGTCATATCCCAGAGGCTGCTGAGAATACTCTGTCCTGAATGTAAACAGAAAACAGAAATAGAACAAAATATAATAAATAAATATACCTCTTTAGAAGAAAAAGATATTTTTAAAGCCGATGGATGTTCAGAATGTAATAATAGTGGTTTTATCGGCAGAACAGCTGCAGCCGAAATATTAATAGTTGATGAAAATATTAGAAAACTGATAAATGAAAATGCTTCAGAAACCGATATTCAGGAAGCGGCAGAATTAAATGGTATGAATACACTGATTAAAAGTGGTGTTGATGTTTTAGCAGAAGGGAAAACTTCTCTGGCAGAGTTAATGCGGGTAATGACTGTAAGCAGGTGAGAATAATGAAATTCAAAAATATCTTTAAACCAAAATTTGATTTAAAGCTTTTTTCGGGACAGATGCATATTCTGCTGGATTCAGGCCTTGATCTGAGGAGAACATTACTTGCTTTAAAAAAGCAGTTTAAAAACAGAGAATACAAAAAAATTATTAATGAAATCTTAAAAAAAGTGGAATCCGGTTCAACACTTGTAGATTCTATGCACAGTTCAAGCTTTAATTTTCCAGAATTTTATCTGGAAATAGTTGAAATAGGTGAAAAAACCGCCAGTCTGGCAGAAGTGTTTCTCAATTTAGAAAACCATTATATAAGGCAGGAAAAACTGAAAGAAGAAATAAAAAAGAGCAGTTTTTATCCGGTATCTGTATTAATAACTGTTTTTACAGCAGCAGTATTTTTAATATCATATATTTTGCCGGTTTTTTCGGATATTTTTTCAGAATTTCAGGGAAAACTTCCGCTGCTGACAAAAGTTATGCTAAAATTTGCTGATTTTATAGAAGGTAATATTTTTATTATTTTGCTGCTTGTATTTCTTATTATTATCCTGCTGATTATATTAATTGCAGATAATAAAACAGAAGATATATTAAAAAATTATCTATTAAAAACACCTGTTATAGGAGAAATTTATAAAATATCTATAATAGCCCGCTTATCTTCTTATATGGCAGTCATTCTGGCCAGTGGAATTGGTCTGGTTGAAACACTAAAAATGTCTGCAGACATGGCAGATAACAGTGCTTACAGAAAATTTTTCCGCAAAAGCAGTGCAGAAATATCACAGGGAGCTTCTCCTGTTAAAATATTTTCCAAAAGCAGTTTGATTCCCGATATATTTTACTATTTCATTGCAGTGGGAACAGAAACAGGCAATTTAGAATATATGATGCAAAAGGCAGGTGATTATTATTATGATCTCTTAAATAAAAAGACAGAAAATATTTTACAGTATTTAGAACCTTCACTTATACTCATTACTGCAGTTTGTGTGGGCTTAATATCAGCTGCAGTTATTATGCCGATGTTTCAGCTCTATTTGATAATTTGATTTCTATACTAAAAAATTATTACTGCTAATCTTAATTTTTCTTTATTTAAAATATCAGGAAAGGATGAATAAATTGTTTAAAAAAGAAAATGGTTTTACACTGATTGAGCTTTTAATCGTAATTGTTGTGCTGGGAATTCTGGTCAGTATTGCTGTACCGGGGATGACAGGGGTAAAAAAACGAGCAGATCTGGCTGTGGTAAAAAGTGATCTGCATAATATAATGCACAGTCTTGAATTATATTATCTTGATAATGAATCCTATCCCGCTCAGTCAACAGCCGGTTCCTTATCAGCTGTGGAAGAAGATCTCAAAGATTTAAAATTAAAGAAAAGTGCAGATAATTATCAGTATCAGACAGATAGTGTTTCCGAAACTTCTGGTGCTGACAAATATCTGGTCTATTATGAAACAGATGACAGCAAATATTACTATACCTCAACAGAAGAAGCCAGTGTAGCCGGGCCAGCAGAAACTGCACCAGCTATTTAGATATATGGAAATAATGATAAAAAAAGTTACTAATAAAAACAGTGGTTTTACACTTTTAGAAGTTATGCTGGTAATTATTATTATATTATCTGTCAGTATTTTTATGCCATCGATAAATAAGAACAGCAGAAACTATGAACTGGAAAAAACAGTTTCCACCCTAAAATCAGATCTGAGATGGGCCAGAGCAAAGGCTGTACTGGAAAATGAAAAATATATTTTTAGAATATACACTATTTCTGAAAGTGATAAAATACCATATTATTTCTATATCGAAAAAGATGATCAAAAAATAATAAAAAGAAGGGGGTATTATTCAAATAAACTGCTTTTATATAAGACGGTAGGTTTAAAACTGGTAGAAAATGAATATTATGAATGGATAAGATTTATGGGGTCTGGAAAAGCCAGAGGTGGCACAATAGGATTCTCTTATCCAGATGGACAGATTTATTCACTCACAGTAAATCAGCTGGGGAGGGTTAGATGTGAAGAACAGTAAAGGATTCAGCCTTCTTGAAGTAATAATATCAATCTCACTTGCCGGAATAGTGCTGGCTGTATTCAGCAGGACAATAAAAACCGGGCTGGATGTACAGACATTTCTGGAAAATAAAAACAGTGCGGTTAATTTTGCTGAATCTGTACTGGAGACTCTAAAAAAAGAAGATATTGATCTTCAGAATTATACAGGTGAAAACAAACTGTCAGCTGTAAAAGGTGTAAAAATCCTGGAAGAAGCAGGATTGAAAAAAGAAATTGATGCTGCAGCATTAAAGATAACACCTTACAGTAAAGATGGAGAAGTTTACAGAGGATTATTTAAGCTTAAGCTGACAGTAGATTATAAATGCAGGGATAAAGAACGTCAGTATGAACTGATTACCCTGCTGAGAAATAAAGGAAGCTGATATATGAATAATCTAAATAAAAAAAATAATTATAGTCAGGGATTTACACTTCTTGAAACACTGCTGGCTCTATCAATAACGGCAGTTCTTACTGTCTCATTTCTGCAGATAATATCTCTAATCTATAGAGATCATCAACTGCTGGATAAAAGATTGGGCCAGCAAATGGACGGTCACCTGGCAGTAGACCATATCTTTACAAAGATAAAAATGGCAGAAGTAATAAACATACCGAATAGAAATACTCTGGAAGTATATACATATATCGATGGGGAAAAAAGATGGTTGAAATTTTATCCATATAATAGTGGTGGCATAAAAAAACTGGGCCAGAGCCAGGGATCAGTTTTGATAGAAAACAGAGATTATTCTCGTGTGACATCAATAATTGATAATATTGAAGCAGTTGAATTTAAAAAATTAAGTAATACAGAGCTGATTTTAATAAAATTGAAATATAAAGATAAAAACCGAAAATATACTTACAAAAAAGTAGCTGCCGTTACTTAAAATTATGCAGGGCCGAATAATAAAAATAGTAAAGGTGATTAATTTGCACAAACAGTCTGGATATATTTTAATCTTTAATATACTGATCATTTCTCTTCTGGGTATTTTTATTCCGGTGGTAGCTCAGAATAATTATATAAATTATCAGCTGAGCAAAAATAAAAACATATCTGCCAGAGGAATACAGGCAGTTGAAGGAGGTGCTGAATATGTACTGTATCTGCTTCAAAATAACCGTCAGGTAGAAAAAGAGTTCAGCTTAATACTTGATGATAATTTAAAACTGGACTGCAGTTTCAGCAGTGGAAATGCAGATGGAAAAGAAGTATATTTCTTTTCCTGTAAAACCAGTTCTAAAAACTGCTGTCAGCTTTCCATGATAATTAATAAAGAAGATTTAAAAATAATCGATAAAAATATAGCTAGAGGTGATTAAGTTGTTTAATAAACATATATCGATTACAATTCCATTTAATGATGAAATTAAAACCCTAACTGCAAAATATGATAAAAAAAATATAAGCTCCATAGGGAAAATCCAGAATATTAATTCTTTACATAAGTTGAAAATAATGAGTTTAAACTGCAGACATGTAATATTAATACCTGCAGAAAAGCTTTACCTGGCCTCCCACAGTCTAAAGAAAGAAAAATGCCGGGATGTTAAAGTTGCTGAAGACTCTTTTTGTAAAAACTATAACAGAGATAATATCGATTTAATAAACGAATATTACTATGATTCAATAAATTTTTCTGATCCGGAAAATGAAGAAAATTTAAACTTAAAAATACTGGCAGCAGAAAAGGATTACATAGATAGTATTACAGAAAGGCTGGACAGATATCCAAATAATTATATGGTAACAGCTCTTCCGGCAGCACTATATTCGCTCAGCAAAAAATTTATCAAAAAAGATAATTACATATTTTACTATAAAACAGGAAACTGTTATTCAATAATTGTTAATTATAAAAACACCCTGGATTTAATTAGATCAGGAATAAAAAAGCAGTATGTTGAGCGTGAGGTTAATAAAAGTAGAAAAAACTATTTAAACAGAAGAAGTACAGATATGGAGGTTATAGAAGGAAATCCTGATTTATTTAATTTGGATAATTTACACGATATGGATAAAGATGGATTTGTTTTTCTGGCCTCACTGCTCTGGGGAGTCAGCAAATGGCAGTGATTTTAAAAAGTAGAAAAGTATGTTTAAAAGACTCAATCACAAAACTGCTGGTGGTAACACTTGTTTTTTTGTTAGCTGCTGTTTTTGTCTGGAATTATATAGTAGAAAATAAAATACAGGATTTGCAAAATCAAATAACAAGTATTTCTTCATTAAAAGATAAATACAGCTATATACTGAAAAATAAGGATAAAAATTCTGCCGATAAAGAAGTACGGCTGAATAAAAGTTATGTAATAAAAAATATAATTGATATTCCCCAAAAGATGAGTTTTGATTACCTCATAATCACCGAAAAATCATTGGAAATAAAGGGGAAAGCATTAAGCAGAATAGAAATAATGAATTATATAAAAACATTAAAATCAAAACAGATTATAAGCAGAGTAAAATTAAAAAACATCAATAAATATGATAACTACCGCTTTTCACTGGAGGCTTTAATAGATGGAACAGAAAAATAATAACAGAAACAGAAAAAGTTATCTCCAATATCTGCTGGCAGCTGTCCTTATCCTTTTGCTTATTATAATGTTTTTTAAACTTAAAGACAGCTATTTTAAAAAAATAGAAATGGAGCAGAAGTTAGAAAAAAAAGAAGCAGCTTTAGCAAAATATAAAGACAAAATTAAAAAGAAAAAACTGCAGAATGATAAAAACAATAAGAAAAAAAGTACAGCAGTCATATCCAGAGAAGACTGCTTAAATGAATTATTACAGCTGCTTTCTGCTAACAACCTGGAATTAATATCATATGATTCTGAGCAAAAATGTTTAATTTTAAATTTAAAGGGTAGTTTCAGCAGTATACTTTCATTTTTAGAAAAGATTGAAAAAGAAAAAAGCAGAAGTCTGCAGTGTGAAGAGATAAAGCTAAAAAAAGAAAATACAACTCTTTACATATATCTGCAGTTAAAATATTTAGAGCTGATGCAGAATGAAAAATAAAAAGATAATTATTTTATTAACAGCCCTGATCTTAATTACTTCTGTATATCTGTTCTATAATTATTCTGCAGAAAAAGAAGGAAATATAGTTCTGGAAGATACAGTGGAAAACAGGTTGAAATTAAATAGTTCAGAAAAGAACGGTAAAAACACCGGAGAAAACTCTGAACATACAGAAACTGATTTAGAAAACCCAAACATGATGGCAGAAGAAAATAGAATAAATGAAGAAGAAAAAGATAAAAAGAAAAAGGTAAAGGATGAAGTTGTAAGAAAAGCTATTTATACTTTCAAGAACAGCAGAGATCCATTTTTTAAAGATTTAGACACAGAAAAAGAAAATATAGGTGGAAAAAATAATTTAAAAGATAAAAATAATATAGAGAACAAAACTAAAGATAATTTCAAAGTAAAATCTCAGACAGATACTGAAAATACAGAGAAAAAAACAGAAAAAAACAAAGATGAAGATAATGAAAAAGCTGATATTAGAAAAGAATATATAGAAATCCCCTTTATACTCAAGGGTATAGTTGGAGATGAAAACAAAAGATATGCAGTCATATCTTATGGAAATAAATCTTATGTAAAAGAAGAAAAAGAAAAAGCAGCAGGTTTTTTGATAAAAAAAATAAAAGACAGAAGTATAAAGGTTGATTATAAGAATGTGGAACACGAAATGTTTATCTGGAGGTCCAAAAGTAATGGAAAACCGTGATAAAAGATATGTAATTATTATACTGCTGACACTTATCTTATCTGCTTTATTAACTGTTCCGGCAAATTCTGCTGAAGCTGATTTAAATAAAAAATTAGATTTGAATTTAAGAGATGTAGAACTGGAAACAGCATTTATGATGCTCGCCGATCTGGCAGATATAAATCTCATCTGTGATAAATCAGTAAAAGGCACTATAACCTTACAGCTCAGTGATATCCGTTTTAAAGATGCGCTGGATATGATTGCAGAAAGTTTTGAGCTGGATTATTTTACAGCCCATCAGACCATATTTATAAGTACTGAAAAAAAGATTAGAGAAAAAGAGAATACTGTTGTGGAGAAAACATTAAGCTTAAAATATATCACCTCTGAGAGTGCGGTGGAACTGCTGGAAAAACAGTTTTCTCAGATTGAATTTTATGAATTAAGGAACGGCAGAATAATGATGAGGGGGAAAAAAGATAGGCTGAAGAGGTGTGAAAATATTGTTAAAGAAATAGATATTCCCTTAAAACAGGTCCTTATTACAGCACGAGTTGAAGAAATAAGCAGAAATAAAATAAAAGAACTGGGTGTACATCCTGATCAGCTGACAAAATTAAATATTATAAAAGATGAAGACGAAAAACTTGAACAGATAGAGCTGAGCTGGCCGGAAACACTAAAAATGCTGGAAGAACAGGGAGCGGCTACACTTCTGGCAAATCCGGCTCTGATGACTGTAGATAGAAAAAAAGCAAAACTTTTGATCGGTGATCAGGTACCTGTTAAACTGGAAAGAGTCGAATCAGACAAAACTGTTTCTACAATTGAATATATTGATGCAGGAATAATACTAGAATTTTTGCCAAAAATATTAAACAAGAAACAAATTATGTTAAATATTCAGCCTGCTGTCAACAGTCTCGGCCAGACTCTAAGCGAAGGCCTGCCTGCTGTCAATTCCCGCAGGGCAGAAACAACAGTAATACTGGAAGATGGACAGACATTTGCAGTAGGAGGACTTATTAAAGAAAATATAATAAAAAATAAAATTGAAGTACCTGTAGTTTCCAGTATCCCTGTGCTGGGAAAATTATTCAGTTCTGAAGAAAAATCTGAGATGCATACAGAACTCATGATATTCATTACTCCTGAAATTATCGAAACAAAGAGAATAGCCAAATTAGATAAAGAAAATACAGAAATAGAAAATAGTATAGAAAAAAAAGAAGGTTTTTCCGAATCTGACGCAGAAAAGATATTAGAAAAATTCAATAAAACCAGTAATACCGATTTAAATAAAGATAAAAAGAAAAAAATTGAAGGTTTAACAAAAGAAGAAATAAAAGAACTGCTGAATAAGCAATAATAAAGGATATTTATCAGTTTTATAGAAATATAATTCAGGGGAAACCCTGAATTTTCTTTTTGATAAATCTGAAATTTTTTCTATGAAGAACCTTTTTTCTGCATTTTTGAAATAAATTTTGAGATAATATATGTATAAAAACACTATAAATCAGCTGCTGATAATTAATGACTTAAAAATGTTTTCATAAGAATGCTAAAGTTTTTAATAGGAGATAGATATAATATGAAAAAAAACATTACTTTAAAAAAGGCCATAGTTTATATTATAATTATTAGCAACTTCTTTGTCGTTTTGACCTATCTGCCTTTTTATAAAGAATTTCAGCTGGTCAAAACAGGAGAAAAGGGTTATCAGCTTGTAAGATTTGATAATATCTATCAGCCGAAAGTAAAGATTTTGCTGGCAGCAGCATTTGTGCTTCTAATTTTATATGTGTTTTATATAATAAAAAATCAGAATTCCTTTAAAGACGATATTTTTAACTACCTTATTTTCACACTATTTGTTTTGACCTCACTTTCAACTTATTTTGCTGTGGATAGATTTATTGCAGTAAACGGAAGACCTTACAGGTGGGAAGGTTATCTGGTGCTGGCCACATATCTTCTTTTTGCATTTCTGGCTGCAAATCTTGCCGATGAGGTTAGGTATTTTAAAATATTTTTCAAAGTGATCTGGATCAGTGCTGTTACCGCATCGATTTATGGTTTGATACAGTACTTTGGTTTTGATTTTATAAAAAGAGATCCACTCAGAGAAAACTGGGTCAGGGCATTTTCCACTTTTGGTAATCCCAACTTTGCAGCAAGCTTTGCCGCCTGTGTTCTGCCGCCAGCTGTACTGTTTTACCTTGTTTCGGAAAATAAAAAACAGCAGAAAGCTGCCTATTTTTCTTCTGGACTATTTTTTGCCTTTTTAATGGCAACAGGAACCAGAGGGGCCTGGCTTGCATTTTTAATCACATCTGCAGCAGCATTTTTTCTCCTATTTAAATTTATTTTAAAAAGAAAAAGAAAAGTTATTAAATTAATAGTGCTGTTTTTAGCAGTTATTATACTTCTCAGCACAGCCAACAGTGGACTGCTGGGTTTTAGGATATTCAGCATATTTGGAGATTTTTCTAAATTGAGCAGTGAAGATGAAGGAGAATTTGCCAGTATAGGCAGCAACAGAATGTTTATTTATCAGCATACACTGCCATTACTGTTAGAGCGGCCGCTGCTTGGGGTGGGACCGGAAAATTTTGCTGAAGTTTTTCCCCAGCAGAAGTACAGAGAATATACAGGTTACAAAAATCAGATAGTAGATAAAGCTCACTCAGAATATCTGCATATGGGAGTCGTACTGGGAATCCCAGCTCTGATAATATATCTGCTGATGCTTTTTTACATTTTTTATAAATTGTTTCCATCTAATTTTCCTGTTTCAGTGAATACCAGTCATCACAGCGGCCTGGTTAATTTTATAAAATCAGCCCTTTTCTTTTCCATACTGAGTTATACACTGCAGGCAGGATTAAATATAAGTGTAGTTTCTGCTGCACCTGTATTCTGGACAATTATTGGATTTGCAGGTGCATATATTAAAAATTTAGAGGAGGTAAAATCTTGATAATAGTATTAGCCGGATTTATGGCAGCCGGGAAAACAACAGCAGGAAAAATACTTGCTGCTAAAACCGGTCTTAAATTTTATGATAGTGATAAAGAAATTGAGAAACAGAGCGGTATGTCAGTAGAAAATATTTTTGCCCAAAAAGGAGAAGAATATTTTCGCAAACTTGAAAAAGAAATTATATTAAACCTGCTTGATGAAGAAGAAGATTCTGTAATGGCAGTAGGTGGTGGTGCAGTACTGGATGAAGCTCTGAGAAAAGAGCTCATCAATAGAACAGAAATTTTCTGTCTTGATTTAACAGCAGAAGAAGTAATTAAAAGAACTGCAGATACAGCAGAAAAACGCCCACTATTGAAAAATATAGATTTAACGGAAGATATAAAAGATTTAATGAAAAAAAGGGAAAAAGCCTACCAGGAGTTACCGGTACATATAAATACCGAAAAATACTCTGCTGAAGAAGTAGCAGAAAAAATACTCAAAAAACTGAAGACAGAAAAAGTAGAAATTGAACTCACTGAGAAAAAAAGCAGCTATCCTGTAATAATTAGCAGGGATTTGAGTCTGAGATCACTTAATCCTCTTCTAGAAAAAATAAGAGGCAGAAAGGTGTTTTTAGTTGCTGATATTAAGGTTATTAATCTTCATGGAGAAGTAATTTTACAGCAGCTTAAAAATGCATCTAACAGCTTAACTGAATTTTATTTAGAAGGTGGAGAAAAAGCAAAAGATCTTAAAAACCTGGAAAATGCATATAATCTTCTTTATGAAAATAATTTCAGCCGCAGTGATTATCTTCTGGTTTTTGGTGGTGGAACAGTTGGAGATCTGGGAGCTCTAATAGCTTCAACGTATTTGCGGGGACTTAAATTGATACAGCTGCCTACCACCCTTATTTCTCAGCTTGACAGCAGTGTTGGTGGAAAAACAGCCGTTAACTTTAGGAATACCAAAAATTTAATAGGTACATTTTATCAGCCGGAAATGGTATATTATTCTCTAAAATGGCTTTCAACACTTGAAGAAAGAGACCGCAGGTCAGGCACCGGAGAAATTATAAAATATGCGCTCCTTGCCGGAGGTAATTTTTATCAATTTATAAAAAACAACAAAACAGAGCTGCATAATCTTGAGAACGATTTTATGCTGGAAATATCAAAAAAAGCATTAAAACTAAAAAACCATTTCGTGTCAGAAGATGTTAAAGATAGAGGGCTTAGAAGAATGCTTAATCTTGGTCACACTTTTGGTCATGCTGTAGAAGCAGCAGAAAAATTCAGCCTGGCTCATGGAGAAGCAGTGGCAGTAGGGCTTGCTTTTACCGCCTATGTTTCTACTAAAGAAGCAAAACTCAGTGAAGAAGAATTTGCGGATATAATAGAACTTATAAGCTATTTTAATTTTAAACTGTTTCCTTCTGAAGATATTGAGGTCGATGAGCTCTTATTTTACCTGACACATGATAAAAAAATTGTGAATAACAAACAGCCCTGGATACTTTTAAATGGAATTGGAAAACCATTTGTTACCTTTGACCTGGATGCAGAAAAAATAAAAAAATATATGGAGGAATATCTATGCAGAAAGTGGCAGTAGTGCACGGTCCAAATATAAATATGCTGGGGGTTAGAGAACCAGAAGTTTATGGAACAACCAACTATAAAGAAATGAATAAAAAGATAAAGAAAAAAGCTGAAGATCTTGAGTTAGAAGTGGAAATATTCCAGAGCAATCATGAGGGTGAAATAGCTGATTATCTGCAGAGCTTAATAGATGATGCTGCAGGTATTATTATCAATCCAGCCGGCCTGACCCATACAAGTGTAGTGCTTAAAGATACACTGATAGCTTTAAGACTTCCCGTTATAGAAGTTCATATCAGCAATATATATCGAAGAGAAGATTACAGGCATAAATCAATAACCGCTTCAGCTGCGGTTGGTCAGATTGCAGGATTGGGTATTAATGGCTATCTGCTTGCTTTAGAAGCGATGAGCAGACTGCTTAGAGAGGAGAAGTATTAAATGGAAAAAAGAATAAATAAGCTTAGAAAAAAAATGAAGGAAAAAGGAATCGAATCATTTTTTGTAACATCCAGAAAAAATGTTAGATATTTAACCGGCTTTACAGGGACTGCCGGCAGACTGCTGATCACAGAAAAAGACAATATCTTTATTACCGATTTCCGCTATACTGACCAGGCAGAAGAACAGACAGAAGCCTGCCGCATAGAAGTGATCAACAGCAAAGTACTGGAAGGTATAGGTGAACTGCTCAAAAAACAGGATGTAAAAGAACTTGGTTTTGAATCAGAACACACCACCTATAAAGAATTTCAAAATTATAGAGAAAAATTTCCGGTAAAAAAATTGATTCCAGAAGAAGATTTTGTTGAAGAACTGAGAATTATAAAAGAAGAATCGGAAGTTGAACTTATCAAAAAAGCAGTTGCAATTTCCGATAAAGCATTTTCTCATATTTTAAACTTTATTTGCCCTGGAATTACTGAAAAGGAAGTATCACTTGAGCTGGAATTCAGCATGAAAAAAGCCGGTGGAGAAGCCAATGCCTTTGATTTTATAGTTGCTTCAGGTAAAAGAGGGGCAATGCCGCATGGGGTTGCATCAGATAAAAAGCTGGAAGTTGGCGATCTGATAACAATGGATTTTGGCACAGTTTATAAAGGATATCATTCAGATATAACACGCACAGTTGCCCTTGGTGAACCAGATGACAAGTTGAAAGAAATTTATGATCTTGTTCTCACAGCTCAAAAGAAAGTGATTGGAGAAATAAAAGCCGGCATGACAGCTGTTGAGGCAGACAAAATTGCCAGAGATTTTATTAAAAATGCAGGATATGGAGATAATTTTGGCCATGGACTCGGTCATGGAGTGGGACTGCAGATACATGAAGCACCAAAACTTTCTTACAGCTCTGATGATGTGCTCAAAAAAGGAATGATTGTTACAGATGAACCAGGTATATATGTAAGTGGTCTGGGCGGAGTTCGTATAGAAGATGATCTCCTGATAGAAGAAGACGGCTGCCAGGTTTTAAACTCTGCTCCCAAAGAGCTGATTATATTATAGGAGATTAGATAATTTTCCTCTTAAAATTTTCTCTTGAAACCTTTTACTACAGCATAAAATCACATATTAAGGGAAACACCTGACATATTTGACATATTGCAATTTGTTTATAAAAGATATTTCTGCTATAATTGTAATGCAGTATAAATATAAATACAGTATAAATTTCGGAGGTGTGTATTATGATTTCAACAAATGACTTTAATACAGGATTAACTATAGAACTTGATGGAGAAGTATATCAGGTTATAGAATTTCAGCACTCAAAATCAGGTAGAGGTAGTGCCTTTGTCAGAACAAAACTGCGCAATGTAGAAGAAGGATATACTATAAGTAAAACCTTTAAGGCAGGAGAAAAAGTAGAAACCGCTCATGTTGAAAAAAAGAAGATGCAGTTTTTGTACTGGGATGGTAGTGATTATATCTTTATGGATAATGATACATATGAACAGTTTCACCTCAGTGAAGAACAGCTGGGAGATAAAGTTAAATATCTGAAAGAAAATATGGAACTGGATATTTCCGTCTATCAGGGACGCCCAATTGATATAGACCTGCCTACCTTTGTTGAGCTGAAAGTAGATAAAACTCAGCCTGGTATTAAAGGAAATACAGTATCAGGTGGGAGCAAACCGGCAACAATGGAAACAGGACTTGTAGTACAGGTACCTCTCTTTATCAATGAAGGTGATATAATAAAAATAGACAGCAGGAATGATGAATACATAGAGCGGGTAAATAGCTAAAAAGTTTCTGATAATTATTTCAATAATAAAAAGAAACAACATTTTAGTAAACAGCCAGTCTGCATTAATGCTGAGAAAAATTAGAAAAATAGTTTGTTTATTGCTGACAGGAGGTATATAATGAGATATTTAGTAGTTGGTGCTGGTGTAGCAGGTACATCAGCTGTCAAAGAGATGATTAAAGTAAGAGACAAAAAAGATGAAATTGTTGTTTTTACCGAAGAGCCTTTTCCATTTTATTACCGTCCGCGGCTAATTGAGTGTCTGTCCGGAGAGGTTGATGTAGAAGATATAATTATAAATGATAAAAAATGGTTTGAAGATAATAACATAGAACTGCATCTGAAAGAAAAAATAACCAGTATAGACACATCTGCCAAATCTGTAGAAAGTGATAAACCAAAAACATATTATTATGATAAGCTGCTGCTTGCAAATGGCGCACATTCTTTTGTACCACCGATAAAAGGCTGTGAACTTAAAAATGTATTCACACTCCGCAATGGTAAAGATGCAGAAGAAATTTATGCTAAAGTTAAAAAATGTTCAACTGCTGTTGTGGTTGGTGGAGGACTGCTGGGACTGGAATCAGCCTATAATTTTGCTAAAACAGGTTTGAAAACATATGTCCTGGAGAGATCTTCCTATCTTTTATCCCGTCAGCTTGACGAAAAAGGTGGAAAACTGCTGCAGAAAAAACTGGAAAATAAAAACATAGAAATAATAACAGATGCAGCTACAGAAGAATTTGTAGGTAATGATAAAGTAGAAACAGTAAAATTAAAAGATGGCAGTACGATAGATGCTGAACTTGTTCTTCTCTCCACAGGTGTAAGATCCAATATTGATCTGGTAAAAGACACTCCGATTGAAACAAATAGAGGTATTGTTGTGGACAGCAAAATGATGAGCAGTGTTGATTCTATATTTGCTGCTGGAGATGTGGCCGAATATAAAGGGAGAGTTTACGGTATCTGGCCACCTTCAATGGAAGAAGGTAAAGTAGCAGGAAAGGTTATGACAGGACAGGACGCAGAATTCAATGGTTTTGTTCCTTCACATTCTCTAAAAATAGCCGGAATAGATGTGGTCTCAATTGGAGAATTGAATGAGGATAATAAATACGAAGAAGAAATCATTTTGGATAATGAGAGTTATGTTAAAGTAATAAAAGATGAGAATGGAGAACAGATAGGAGCTATAATTGTGGGAGAGTATGAGGATAAGAACTCGCTTATTGCTTCTATTAAAGGATAGTTTGAAGAACGAATTTTCATCAGAATATAAGGAGGTAATAAAATGACTGAAAAGCAGGAGAATTATGAAGAAAAAGGGAAAATAAAAATTGCCGATGAAGTTGTTAGTATTATTACAGGACTTGCTGCTACAGAAGTAGAGGGAGTAGTAGGAATGAGTGGTGGTATAGCAGGAGGTATAGCAGATCTTCTTGGCAGAAAAAACTTAAGCAAAGGTGTAAAAGTAGAGGTAACAGAAGAGAGTGCTGAAGTTGATGTTTTTGTAATAATAGAGTACGGTAATTCTATTCCAGAAGTTGCCTGGAAAATTCAGGATAATGTAAAACAGGCTATAGAAGGTATGACAGGACTAAATGTTAAATCAGTTAATGTACATGTACAGGGTGTAAACTTTCCTGACGAAGAAGAGGAAGCAGAAGAGGTACAGGTAGAAGAGGTTGAAGAAGAATAGTATTCCAGATTAGAAATAGACTGGAGGTTATCAGATGAAAATTATCAATAATTTAATTTCGTTTTTCCTGGCATTAATAATTATGGTGCTTTCCATAACTGTTTCACTGTACTTTTTTGGTCTCTTATCACAAACATCAGTACCTGATTTTTTCGCTTCACTGTATGGAAGCTGGGAAGCAGGTCTGGCAGCTGTTATTCTATTTCTGGCAGCTTCATTTTTGCTTTATCCTTTCTTTATCAGCAAAAAAATTAAATCAACAAGAATTATTAGCTCAGAAAGTGGAGATATAAGTATTACCATTTCTGCACTACAAAATCTTATAAAAGATAGAGTTATGATGAAAAGAAAAATAGAAGATATCAGTGTTGAAATAAAAGACATGCCGGAAGGAATTAATATTATATTAAATGGGAATTTAACTGTGCCGGGAGATCTGCCCCAGATCAGCAGAGAAATTCAGACCGATCTTCAGGATCATGTTAAAGAAACTGTAGGTATCGATGTTAACAAAGTAGAAATATTGATTCAGGATGTAAAAAAGGAAAAGAAACTCCCCAGCATATCTGAATGAGGTGGTTGATAAATGGATAAAAAAGATTTTTATGATAACCTGTACCAGTTTTATTTTAACAATCAGAGCAAAGTGATAGGTGCACTGATAGGCTTTTTAATAGGGGTTTTAATTTTGAGCATTGGTTTTTTTAAGACACTGCTTATATTAATAACAACTGTACTGGGGTATGCAGTTGGTTCCAGATGGAATATAGAAGATGACATAAAAACACTGATCGATAAAGCAATTCCCGAACGGTTTAAATAGAGATAGGAAATGAGGTAGTTTGTAAATGAAGAAAAACTCGCGCCACAGCCAGAGAATCTGGGCACTCCAGATTCTCTATGGTCTTGATATTAAAAATAAATTTGACACAGAAACTGCAGAAAACTACTCCCGGGATTTTCTGCGGGAAAAAGGTGTACTTGAAGATAATTATACTGTTGAACTGGTAAAAGGTATCAGCTCACAGCTGGAAATACTTGATGCATCTATTGATAAATATGCTATTGACTGGAAAGTAGATAGAATGCCGGTAGTAGACAGAAATATTATGCGGATTGCTATCTATGAGATAAAAAACGATATTCCGGTTGGAGTTGCCATAAATGAAGCGGTTAGAATTGCTAAAAAATTTGGAGATGATGATTCACCTTCCTTTATTAATGGTATACTAGCAAAAATTGAATAAATTGGTTAAATTGCTTGACTTTTTTAAAAACTTGTAGTATTATATTTATAGATAACAAAGTGAAGTCATTCACAAATATAATTTATACAAGGAGGTGTCCGAAGTGAAGTGTAGAGTCTGCGGTGCAGAAACTAATAGTAGCCGGACATTGTGTTCGAAATGTCATGAAGAGATAGAGCTGCTTTCCAGTAGATATACAGAAAAAAGAGGAAAGATTAATCTAGATTTTAGTGACCACCATTTTTTCAGCAGAGAAACTGTAAAATAAATTAGAAAATAAAAAATTTTATAAAAGATTGTGATAATATTCACTATAAAAAGAGGGGATTTCCTCTCTTTTTTCTTTATTTATCTCTCTTTTTGTGGTATATTTTAATATAGTGAAATAAATATTCAGCATTTTTTGAACAGAAAATAGCGAAAATGAGGTGTAAATATTGAATTTTTCTTCCAGAAACTCTCTTATAAATAAATCACAGACAATTGCTGTAAGTAATCTGGCTTCAGATCTGAAGGCAGAAGGAGAAGATGTTATTAGTTTTGGAGCTGGAGAGCCGGATTTCCCTACACCTGCCTATATATGTAATGCAGCTGCATCTGCAATGGAAAAGGGATATACACTCTATACACCAGCTGAAGGGCTTAAAAAACTCCGTCAGGCGGCTGCCAGTAGATTTGCAGAGGATTATGGTTTTCAATTTGCTGATGATGAAATAATAGCAGCAAATGGTGCAAAACAGGTTCTTTACAATATATTTCAGGCTCTTTTAGATTCTGGTGATGAAGTTATAATTCCTAAACCCTACTGGGTTTCTTATCCGGAAATGGTTAAGCTGGCTGGAGGTAAACCTGTCTTTGTAAAGGGGAAAAGAGAACAGCATTTTAAGCTCAGTGCGGATCTCCTGGATGATACTATAACAGACAGGACAAAAGCGTTGATAGTAAATAATCCTTCCAATCCAGATGGACGGGTATATACAGAAGAAGAACTGCTGGCTTTGTGTGAAGTGGTTGAAAAAAATGATATCCTTTTAATAAGTGATGAAATATACGAAAAATTTCTTTTTGATGGTCTGAATTTTAAATCTATTATAGCTTTGCGACCTGATATGAAGGATAATTTGTTTATAGTTAATGGTATGTCTAAAACATATTCTATGACAGGCTGGAGGCTTGGATTTGGATTTGGAAATAAAGAACTTATTGCAAATATGTCTAAAATTCAGAGCCATTCCACATCCAACCCGAATTCCATAACCCAGTATGCTTCTTTTAAAGCTTTAGAAAATAAGAATCTTAATGGTCTAATTAAAGAAAGATCCAGAATATATGAGGAGAGAAGAGATAAAATGCTTTCCCATATGGATAAAATAGAAAAGTTGAGCTATATTCGACCTCAGGGAGCTTTTTATCTTTTTGTTGACATTTCATCTGTGCTCGGCAGCAGATATAATGGTAAAGAAATTGAAGGATCTGTGGAATTTTCAGAGGCACTGCTGGCTGAAGAAAAAGTGGCTGTTGTTCCCGGTTCAGGATTTGGTATGGATGATTATATAAGGATGTCTTTTGTTTTATCTGAAGAAGATATTCTGGCAGGTATAGATAGAATAGATAGATTTGTCAAAAATCTTTAATAAAAAGAGGTGGTTTTGTGGGAGCTCAAAATCTGGACAGTCAGCTGAAAGAAAAACTTATCAGAATGCAGAAAGATGAAATCACCGAATATCATATCTACAAAAAACTGGCTGCAGAGACATCTGATGATAATAATGCTGCTGTACTTAATGAAATTGCAGAAGATGAAAAAAGGCATTATAATGTCTGGGAGGAATATACTGGAGTAAAGGTCAGCCCTTCCAGAATAAAAATATTTTTCTATTATTTTTTGGCCAGGATTTTTGGAATTACATTTGGAATTAAATTGATGGAGCTGGGAGAAGAATCTGCCCAGGAATCTTACTATCAGATTATAGATAAATTTGAGGAAGCAAAAACTATTTTCGAAGAAGAAGATGAACATGAGCATAAACTAATTGCTCTACTTGAGGAAGAAAAATTGGAATATGCTGGATCAATTGTACTGGGGTTAAACGATGCTCTGGTTGAGCTGACAGGTACTCTAGCAGGCCTGTCTTTTGCCATGCGTGATACAGAAATTATTGCTCTTGCAGGAACCATTACCGGAATTGCTGCAGCTTTTTCTATGGCAGCTTCCGAATATCTTTCCACAAAAACAGAAGAAGGAGAAAATGCTCTCAGAGCTTCTCTTTACACAGGAACTGCATATCTTCTAACAGTTATAATTCTTGTGGCACCATATCTAATTTTCAGCAGCTATATTACCGCTCTTTCTGTAACGATTCTCTCTGCAGTATTAATAATCTTTATCTTTAATTTTTATATTTCGGTTGCAAAAGATCTGAACTTCAAAAAACGATTTATAGAGATGACAGTTATCAGTTTAGGTGTTGCAGCTTTTTCATTTTTCATTGGTTATTTTATAAGATTAGCATTTGGAATAGATATTTAAAAAACTTTGCTTTAAGTTTTCTCAAAAATATATTAATTTAGATTTTTGGGAATTAGAATATATTTTAATAAATCAAGGAGGAGATAGTAATTGCATAGTATTAATTATTTAAACAGGAAATATGAACCATCTAAAGTTATATGTGTAGGCAGAAATTATGCTGAACATATAAAAGAACTCAACAATCAGAATCCAGGAGAGCTGGTGCTCTTTTTGAAGCCCAACAGTTCTATCAGCAGTGATGTTAATCTACCTGATGGCAAATGCAGATATGAAGGTGAAATATCTTTTTTAATGAAAGATGGAAAAATTTCGGGTGTGGGATTTGGGATTGATCTTACACTGGTTGAAGTTCAGAATAGGCTTAAGAAAAAAGGTTTGCCCTGGGAAAAATCAAAAGCTTTTGATGGATCTGCAGTTTTTTCAGATTTTGTAAAAATAGAAGAGGAAGTAGTAGATAGTTTAAGCATAAAACTGTATTTAAATGATGAACTCTGCCAGGATGGCGGCATAGAGCTTATGATACATAAGCCGTCTGATATTATCAGTGAAGTAAAAAAACATTTTAGTATTGAAGATTATGATATAATAATGAGTGGAACACCAAGTGGAGTAGGTTTTTTAGAAAAAGGAGATACTGTAAGAGGAGAAATATATGCGGGAGATGAAGTTCTGCTTTCAGAAAAATGGCAGATTAAATAAAAAAATGGTGCGAAAGGAGGGATTCGAACCCTCACGGTCTTGCGACCACTAGACCCTGAACCTAGCGCGTCTGCCAATTCCGCCACTTTCGCACTGACAAATAATATTTTAAATGAAAAATTTTTGTTTGTCAAGTATAAAAATTCAAAGGGGTCTTCTCAAAATTAATT
>JBNJGL010000043.1:0-20451 GCA_051747745.1 Bacillota bacterium
CTCGTTAAATAACTTTCATCTCATTATATATTTTTTACCTCGTTATATAGTATTCAACACTTTAAATTCCGTTTAAATATTTAATACTCTTTTAGCGACAATATCAAAAAATTTAGCGACAATATCAAAAAATTAATCTAAATCAAAATGATCTAAATAACCCCAGCTGAGTTCATCTTCCTGTCGATAATTTTTCTTCAATTTTAGTGCTGTCTCTGCTTTTTTTAGTTCTTTACCCAGGTAAAATGCATGAGATAAACTGCCCACATAATTCAACCTGTCAAACAGCTCTTTTATATCCTGTCCGTGGTAGTATTCTTTTCCATTAAAAATATGGATTTCCTTTCCATCACTGAGGATTCTGTAATTTGTATCTCTGACAGAGGCTCTAATCTCTTCTATTTCTTTACTGCTGTAATTTTTATTTTTTCTGTCTTTTAAAGTTATCAAAAGTTCAGACAGTTTATTGGGCAGCATATTTTCTTCTTTAGCATATTCATTGATCTTTAGAGCCAGATCCAGCTCTTTTACAGAACCTGAGGTTTTAGCAGATGCTTCTGTTGTCAGAACATAGTCTATTCCCAGTTCTACTGCCAGTCCGGCCGAAATAAAATTGAGTCCCGTACTGTCGGCATCAGTAAGTTCTATCAAATTTCCAACCCCCATCATAACTGCACTATTTCTGCTGCTGTCTGTGCAGAATTCTATATATCTGGAAAGTGATTTTTTGAAGCCGAAATTAATAGGATCCAGTATGGGATCGGCAATATAATTTCTGCAGCCTCTTTTTTTTACTTCCTCAATATTTTTGTAAAGTGAATTTAGCCCACCTTCTGGATCGGGAATTACAACAGGAATAAAGCCTGCTCCTTCAGCAGCACTATAATTGCTGCTGTTGATACTTAGAACATAGTCTATATTTTCTTGGTCAGCTCTTCTTATTTCTTCTGCATTTAAACTGTCCAGACTCAGCTTGAAACCCCGCTTTTTTAGCTCATATATTGTTTTTTCCAGATGGGGAAATTCCCTCCCATTGACACAACCTAAATCCACTATATCAGCCCCACTCCGGCGATAATAATCAGCTTTAGTGATAATTTCCGGAAGTGAAGTAAGGGCTGCTTCGTTAATTTCGGCAATGATTTTAATCTTACGTTCTCTTTTTTCGAAATCAACTGCGGCAGGTTTTTCTCCAAAAAATTCCGGCAGATCAATTATTTCATCAGGTCCCCGTACTACCTCAACCTGATAGTCAAATATTTTGTTTATTTCTGCTTCAATTTTATCTTCTTCTGCCCTGGATCTTCCGGGCAGATATACTGTTAGTTTGTCTCCAGTATAGTTTTTCAGCAGATGACTCTCTTTGAGCTGCCTGATGATAAATCTGCTGTCTAAAAGTGCAGCAACTGTGATCGGTATTTTTAGTATGCTGAATTTTTCTTCAAAATTTATCTGCCTGAGTTTTTTCTGCAGAGAAGAAAAAGCGAGTTTGCCAGTTATAAATAGTTTTTCAGCCATAACTCCACCTCATTAGGATGTGTAATTACCTTTACTCTTTCTACTGATTTTAACTTTTCTGCATTATCGAGATCAATTTTGCGGGGAAAAACATCTACCATTTTGTCCGGTGCCGGTGATACTAAATTTTCCTCTATATCTGTCGGTAAAATCAGAACCGGAACCTTTGCTTTACCGGCATGTGCCATCATATTTGTAACCATTGTATCCGAAATCCCATATAAATATTTTGCAGCTGTATTTGATGTTGTTGGTGAAGATACAACAAAATCGTAATGTCCCTTATATAATCTTCCTATTACAGCAGCACTGGGACTGGTGTCTTTGTGAATCTCACAGTTTAGCTGTTTTAATTTTTCGTAAAGGCTGTATATTCTCAGCACTTCAGATCCGGCATCACTTAGATATATATCGATTTTCCATCCAGGATATCTTGTTTTTAAATATTTTATTTCTGCCAGAGATTCTTCCAATAGATGACCGGCTCCGGTTATACACCACGCTATTTTCCCCTGTAAACTGCCATCTTCTATCAGCTTTATTTCTGCTCTACCCAGTGAGCCACTGTGAAAGGCTGAAGCTATGAGGAGCCCGGAAAATCCAGCTTTTTTCACTATTTTGACATCTCTGTAATCCTTAATTCCTCCCCCAGTGATAAACTCCAGATCGGGAAATGCCGCTTTTATATCCAGCAGGTATTCGGCCAGTCCCATCCCTGTTCCCACATGAGCGAGATCCAGCATAATAAACTTTTGATAGCCGTATGACTTTATTTCTTTTACTATCTGCTGTGCCTCCATCTGCTCCCATTTTTTAATTTTGTGGATCAATCTGCCATTTTTGAGATCTATGCTGATATATATTCTTTCTCTGTATTCTTTTAATTCTTCTAACATGCTCAAATCACTGAGGGATTCTGTCGCTATTATGGCATAATCTATACCTTTTTTTAAAATTCCTATCACATCTCTACTGTTTTTAAAACCACCGTCCAACAATATATTGTAATCCGGAAATTCCTTTTTTATTTTTAAAGCGGATTTTAAGTTTCTGTCGTTTCCTGCTATTGCGTCTAAGTCAGCAATATAAAGATTTTTTAAACCCAGCTTTTTCCGAAAGACTTCTGCAATTTTTTTTGGAGAAGCTGTAAATTCATCAGTAAGTCTGCTTTTTACCGGCTGATATTTTTGTCTTTCTCCTGCTTTACCCTGTACTACTAACCCATCTTTAATATCTATAACACCGATAGCTTCCACACAATCACTCTCCTGTTTTTATCTGATATTTGTCTATTTTATTGTAAAGGGTGGCCCTGGTGATACCAAGTATTTCTGCTGATTTACTTAAATTGTAGCTGGTTTTTTTTAATACACCTATTACAGCCTTTTTTTCCATTTCCTCCAGAGACATGCTGCCTGCTTTTTCTGAAGAGTTTTTAGAACTATTTTTTATTTCTTTAGGCAGATGTTCCGGCCTTATTATTTCCTCATCCATGGCAAATGTTATTACACCCTCCAGCATATTTTCCAGCTCTCTTACATTGCCAGGCCAGTCATAATTGATTAGATATCTTAGAGTATCACCGTGAAGCTTTTTGCTGGGAATCCCAAATTTGTGGCAGTGTTTTTTAATAAAATTTTCTGATAAAATCTTTATATCTTCTTTTCTGTCTTTAAGCTCCGGAAGAGGAATTGTAATTACGTTTAAACGGTAATACAGGTCTTCGCGGAAATTACCTTTTTCTACTTCTTCCAGCAGATTTTTTTTGGTTGCCGTAATAATCCGCACATCTATCGGCAGAGCTCTTGTACCACCGATGCGTGTTACCTCTTTTTCCTGAATAACCCGCAGCAGATTTTGCTGTGCTGAAAGTGACATCTCTCCTATTTCATCAAGAAAAATTGTACCTCCACTTGCCAGCTCAAATTTCCCCGGTTTTCCACCTCTTCTGGCTCCTGTAAAAGCCCCTTCTTCATAACCAAAAAATTCGCTTTCCACAAGATCTTTTGGTACTGCTCCAACATTTATGGCTACAAAAGGCCTATTACGCCGATAATTATAATTATGTATTGCCTGGGCAAACATTTCCTTACCTGTTCCACTTTTTCCGATCAGCATTACTGTAGAATCATTTCTGGCTGCTATTTTTGCCACTTCTATTGCTTTATACATTTTTCCGGATTCTGTAACTATACTGGAAAAATCGTAGCGCACTCTTGAACCGGTTTTTGGACTCGATTTTATCTCATTTTTTGAAATTAATGTATCAATAGGTGTTTTTTCGGTCAGAGCCAGACCGATAATATGAGTGATAAGTTTAAGTAGATCAATATTTATTTCTGCAGTAGAAAATGCCCCTACTACTCCAAGCAGTTCACTGTCTTTATTAAATATTGGATAGGCAGCAGAATTAAGTTCTGTCAGATTGTTTTTGAAATGTTCGTTACCAATAACATGAGCAGGGTTTTTAGTAAAAAGTGTCAGTCCGACTGCTGAGGTGCCTTTATGAAATTCACTCCAGTTATCTCCGATCCTAATATCTAAAAAATCTTCAAGATGATTTTTAACAGATAAAATATAACCTTCCTCATCTGCAATCAGAAAGGCTGCTGCTATATTTTCCATTATCTGATTTAATTCATCAAATATAAAATCAAATTTGTCCAGCTTATCTCTATATTTTGCTATTTTTTCTGCTGCTCTATTTTGATCCAGCATCCGCCCGACCGAAAATTCGTCTGTTTTTATACCATAATCAGAACTCCTCTTCCATGAATTTTGTATAACTTTTCTAAAAGGTGTATAACTTCTCTTTATTTGAGTTAACAGGCCGTCAAAATCAAAATTATCTTTTTTCAAAGCCAGATACACCTCCTTATAAACTTAATTTTCATATTCTTCTTACTAATGATTTCTCTAAACATTCGTTTAATCCTGCTGTACAAAAATAGTTTTTGCTGTATTTAAAAAAAGACAAAAAAAGACCACAGCCTGATATTTAAATCAGATTGTGGTCTTTAAATTTTATTTTACTATTCAGCTGATAGATCTTCTATCTTTTTCTTAACTATCTCCAGATCGTTTTCCAGAGAATTGGCGAGATTCTTAAGTTCTGTAAGCTGAGTTTTCTGTACTTCTTCTTCACTTACAGGAGCTGCTGGTGCCGCACCATAAAAACGGGCTCCACGTCCGGCTCCCATTCCAAAGCCGCGTCCGCGTCCATAACCGCCACCTCTGCCGAATCCTCTTCCATAACCTCTTCCGGCATATGCCGGTGTTCCTGATACAAAACCTGGACTTTCTGATCCTGCACAATAACCCATTGCTCTACCTGTCATTGGTCCCATTCCTTCTGGACCGGTTCTATCTCCTCTTGGCATAAATATCACCTCTTTTAAATATTTTTGAACATATGCTCTTTACATTTATTATTATAACTCTATTTTGGGCATATGTCAACAATTATTTTAAAAAATCCCCCCTTTCTTTCTGGGGGGATCATATCCTTAGTGATCACATGCATTCTGGTCTGTCGTCAGATTATCGGCAAGGTAATCCACAACTATTTTTTCTACATCTCCTGAAGCACCACATATCACGTTTATTCCATTTGCTTCAAAAATATCAACAGCTTTCTGGCCCATACCTCCAGAGATTACTGTATCTATTCCGTGTTCATTTAAAAATTTGGGTAAAAAACCGGGCCTGTGTCCGGGATTTTTTAATATGTTCTTATCCTTGATATGATTATTTTCTACTGAAAAGACTATAAACTGTGGTGCATGACCAAAATGCTGTGAAACTGTCTCCCCACTGCTTGGTAATGCTATTTTTCTCACAATCATTCCCCCTTAAAATTATTCTTTATTTTTGATACCACCTGCAGCATCATCTCTTTTAAATCTTCATTTTCAGGATTAGCTGCAAACAGTTCTCCCTTCTGCAGAGAGTCAACTATTTTTTTGCTGTAAGGAATTCTGGCAAAAAGTTCAATATTTTCATTTCTGCAGTATTCTTCTATCCTATCAGATATAGCTTCATTTATATCAAATTTATTGATAATAAGTCCTGCTTCAATATTAAAATGATCTATAACTTCTATAACTCTTCTCAAATCGGAAAAACCGGTAAGTGTAGGTTCTGTAACAAGAAGAGCCATATCTGCATCATTAAGTGATGCGATAACCGGACAGCCTATACCAGGTGAGCCGTCAACTATAATCCAGTCTGCATTAATTTCTTTTGCTTTTTCATCGGCAATTTTTTTTACCTCAGATACCAGTTTACCGGATGTATCTGCTCCTGGAATAAGACGGGCATGTATCATAGGACCATATTTGCTTTCAGCTCTGTAAATATTACCTGTCACAATCTCTTCCATTTTTAGTGCATCTGTTGGGCATACTTCAGCACAGACTCCACAGCCTTCACATTTTAAATCGATTACAGAAAAATCACTTTTCCTGATCGCATTAAAGCGGCAGTTATCATAGCAGAGTCCGCAGTTTATACACTTTTCCTCATCTTTAACTGCCAGTTTTGCTCCTCTATATATTTCATCATCCCTGTTTTCAGGTTTGAGCAGCAGGTGAAGATTGGGAGCATCTACATCACAGTCAGCTATTACTACTTTATCCATCAGGGATACCAGATTAGCAGTAAAGGTCGTCTTTCCTGTACCTCCTTTACCACTAATTACTGTTATTTTTTTCATTATTATTTACCTCCCTGACTATATCGTAATATAATAATTGAAATTTTGATTTCCAGCTTCCCATTTTTTTCACAAAAGCAGTTCCATCAGAGTAGAGTTCTGCAATTTCGCGGGAAAAAGGAATTTTCAGCAGAATATTTATATCATTTTCACTGCAGTAGTTTTCTATCAAATGATCCGAATTTTCATCTGAACGATTAATAACTACTCCAAATGGCTGCTGAATCTCCTGCAGCATTTCTATTACCATATCCATATCATGCAGGCCAAAAGGAGTCGGTTCTGTGACAACAATTGAATAATCTGTATCAGCCACAGCCTCAACAGATGGACATGTTGTTCCTGGTGGAGAATCTATTATAACCTTTTTGTCTGTGTCTATTTTTGTTTTTAGTTTTTCTATTACAGGTACTGATTTTTCTTCTCCGGTGTTTAATTCACCCTGCCAGAAATCTATTTCTCCACTGACGGCATGGTAAATTTTGCCCAGTTCTCTTTTTACTTCTGTAATTGCGTTTTCCGGACAGACAATTTTGCAGCCACCACAGCTGTGGCAGATTTCCGGAAAAACCAGCACCTGATCCAGCATCATGGCAAGTGCATTATATTCACAGAAATCAACACATTTTTTGCAGGCAGTACAGAGGTCATCATCTACTTCTGGAATTAATCTCAGTACTGATTCAGCTTCTGTGTCAAAAATATCTGGACTTATAAAAATGTAATCATCAGGCTCCTCAACATCTGCATCAAGAAGCTGCACATTTTTTAGTGAGAGGGCCATATTTACTGCCAGAGTAGTTTTGCCTGTACCACCCTTTCCACTCAATATAGAAATTTTCATCTCTACACCCCTATCTCTTTCCTCTGGATGTTGGAGCTGTAACCCTGGTCAGACTTCCACTCTGCAGAGATTTGATGGCAGAATTTAAACTATCTTCAGCCGAAATCGAATACATTTCTATTCCTGCTGAATCCAGTGCATAAAATGCTTTAGGACCAAAATCATTGGCTATTATTACATCAGCACCTTTATCAGCACAGAGCTGGGCTGCCCCAACACCAGCACCACTGGCCTGACTGGCAGAATCATTTTTAACAAATTCAATCGACATATTTTCCGAATCTATAACAGCAAAATATGAAGCTCTACCAAATTTGCTGTCTATTTCAGCTTCAAGGCCTTTATCTGAAGAAGATGGAATAATAATTTTCATTTAATCAACCTCCATTTTTAGTTTAACTGGTTCCAGTTCTTCGTCAAAACCATTTTCCATTTTGTCTATTTTTTCAGCAATAGAAATAAATTCTCTGCTTATTTCTGAATCCGGTTCTTCATACATAATAGGATTACCGGAATCACTTCTTTTCCTTATATCTGATACCAGCGGCAGCTGACCTAACAGTTCTGTTTCCATATAATCAGCCAGATCTTTTCCACCATTTTCTCCAAATATATAATCTTTATGGCCGCATTCTGAACACTGATAATAGGACATATTTTCTATTACTCCGAGGACTTTTCTGTCCATCTTTTCAGCCATCTTTCCGATTCTCCCAGCCACTTTTGTTGCAGTTACCTGTGGAGTTGTAACAACAGCTATATCAGAATGAGGAACTTTCTGCATTATGTTTAAAGACATGTCTCCTGTTCCTGGGGGCAGATCCAACAGCAGATAATCCAGTTCTCCCCAGCGTACATCTTTAAAAAACTGCTCTAATGCTCCTCCTAAAAGTGGTGCTCTCCAGATTACAGGACTGTTTTCATCAACAAAAGAACCCATGGAAATAACTTTTATCCCATGTGCTTCAGGTGGAATAATTTCTTTTTCGTCCACAGCCTTTGGCTTTTCTTCAACACCGATGATTCTGGGAACACTAAATCCCCTTACATCAGCATCAATTATCCCAACTTTATATCCCAGTTCTGCAAGTGCTGTTGCAAGATTGACTGTTACAGTGGATTTTCCTACTCCACCTTTACCACTTGCAACTGCTATAATTCCTTTTTTAATCGAACCATGTTCCAGCTTAATCTCATTATTTTCTACTTTATACACTATATATCACCTCTATAATATATTGTGGTCATTTGTTCATATTTACTATATCACTTTTAAGCTTCTGGTGCAAGCAAATATTATTACTAGTATTTCTTTATTTAAAGGAGTTTCCCAAAAATTATTTTCGAGAAAACTACAGTATTATTATTTGATATTAAATCCTCTCTCCTTTATAATTAACTGAGAGAAATGATGATCTCAGCAATGAAAGGAGATGAAGGATCACAAAGTGATCTGTTTATTATGAAAGTAATTAAATATAAAGATACTCTTGATTTAAAAAATAAAATTTATATAGATGTCAGAACAAAAGAAGAATTTGAGGAAGCAACAATTCCTTCAGCTGTCAATATTCCGCTGCTCGATTTTGAAGAGCGTAAATTGATCGGTACAATGTATAAACAGGAGAGCCAAAAAAAAGCAAAACTAAAAGGTGTAGAGATAGTTGCTCCCAAAATTCCGGATCTTATTATGAAAATAAATGATTTAAATGAAGAATACGATAACCTGATTCTATTCTGTTCCCGCGGTGGTCTGAGGAGTGAAAGCCCTGCCAGATTTGCGGAACTCGCCGGTATAGAAGTATTTAAGTTAAAAGGAGGCTATAAGGCCTACAGAAACTATATACTTGATAGACTTGATTCTTTTGATATAAAAAGTACGTTTGTTACACTGCACGGAAATACAGGTGTGGGCAAAACTAAAATTCTGCTGGAACTCGAAAAAATGGGGGAAAGTATACTGGATCTGGAGGCTCTGGCCAACCACCGGGGATCTGCGTTCGGCAGCATTGGTCTCGGCAGCCCCTATAATCAAAAAATGTTCGATTCCTTATTATATGAAGACCTCAAAAAGAAAGATAAAAAGGGAGGTTATATTTTCCTTGAAGCAGAAAGTAAAAGAATCGGCTATTCTATAATTCCAGATTTTGTACTGCAGGCGATGCAGGCTGGCCCGAAAATTCTCATTACAGCACCGATAGAAAAAAGAGTGGAAATAATTTATGAAGAATATGTAAATGATATTATGGAAGATAAAGATAACTTTATCAGCAGAGCAGAAGAATCTCTGCAGGCAATAGAGAAATATGCTGTACAGAAGGCAGGAAAAGATGCATATTCTGCTATGATAGAAGATCTCAGCAGAGGTGATCTTAAACCACTGATCAAAAAACTTCTGCAGAAATATTATGATCCACTGTATGCCCATTCACAGAACAAAATTGATCAATTTGCTGCAGAAATTAAAGCTGATAACAGCAAAAAAGCTGCAGAAAAAATACTGCAGCTTGTAAATTCTACCAGTTTTCATAATGCACACGTTCAGATTTAAATCTGGCTGATTTCGGTTTGTCACCAGCTGGATATCCCACTGATATTATTGATAAAGGTACTACATTTTCGGGAAGTTTTAAATATTCTTTTATATCCTCAACTCTTTTTTCAGCAGGATATACTCCCAGCCACACAGCACCGAGATCAAGATTAACTGCTTCCAGCAGCATGTTTTCTGTTGCTGCTGAACAGTCCTGCACCCAGAAACCTTCGTATTTCTGCTCATTAAGATCCGCACACACAGCAACTGCCAGTGGAGCTTCCTTCAGCATAGATGCATATGGATGAATCTCTGCCAGTCTGTCTAAATGTTCCCTTTCTTTTATCACTATGAAATGCCAGGGCTGTTCATTACCTGCTGATGGAGCAGCCATCGCTGCTTTCAGGAGCTTTTCTATCTTTTCTTCTTCAACTTCTTTATCCAGATACTGCCTTATACTTCTCCTCTTGAAAATTTCATCCATAATAAATACCCCCTTTATCAAATTATTATAATATACTTTTATTAATAAAAAAAGCCCTCAGCCGCAAAAACTGAGGACTTCATATCACATTTTAATAAATTCTTACTAATTTAAAATTAAATTTCGTTGTGACTTTTACCGGAAATAAACACTGCAGCAGCAAGCAGAAGTGCTGCAACTCCCCATCCGAAAACAGCAAGTTCACTTGTTGGGTAACCGCCGTAAGCAGTACTGAATTCTGAAATAGTATTCTGAATAAGTCCATAACCGATAAACAGTGGTGCTACAATCTTTATCATAGCTGTCCAGCTCATACCGATATGCATATCAGAACTTTCATTCATATTATCTTTAATTACATTAAGATCAAATGCATAACTTAATACAAGCATTTCAACAAAACCTACTGTAAGCAGGCCAAAGATATTAACAAAATGGTCGACTATATCTAAAATAGCCAGCCCACCCTGTGTGGCCATTGGTACTCCCAATATAAATCCTACAACAGAGACAATTGTAACGGCTTTTTTGCGGCTGAGGCTGAAGTTATCTATTAGAGAAGAAACAACAGACTCAATAAGAGAAATACTGGATGAAAGACCGGCAATTGTTAGTGATAGGAAAAATGCGAAACCAAACAGCTGCGGCAGTCCTGGCAAAAGATTGATCGCTTTGGGAAAAGCTATAAATGCCAGTCCTATTCCGGATGTTGCAACATCCTGTATTCCAACTCCCTGCTGATAGGCCATATATCCTAAAATACCGAAAACACCAAAACCTACTACAATACTAAATATACTGTTTGCTACACCGGCAATAATACCATTTTTGACTACATCTGATTTTTTGGGAAGATAACTGGAATAAGCTATCATAATACCAAAACCTAAACTTAATGTAAAGAAGATCTGACCATAGGCCCCAACCCAGATATCAAAGTCCATTATTTTGGAAAAATCCGGTGTAATAAAGGCTTTGATTCCTTCCATTGCTCCAGGTAAGGTAACACCTCTGGCTACAATTATAAGTACCATTACTGCTAATAAGGGCATAAAAATTTTGCTGGCCTTTTCTATACCTTTCTCTACTCCACCAGCAATGATAGAATAATTAATTAACCACACTATAAGCAGTGCAAAGAAAATTGGCCACTGCATACCACCCAGAGTAAATGCACTACCTGAATTACCTAAAAACTCTTCAAGGAAAAATTTACCTGGTTCTGGTCCCCAGCCTAAAGAAAAAGATTCTAAAACAAATAATAAGCTCCATGCTATAATAACAATATAATATACTACTACTGTAAATGCTACCAGTACTGACCACCAGCCGACCCATTCGAACTTCTCACCTACTTTGCGGAAAGAACTTGGCGCAGAATTTCTGGTAAAAAATCCAAATCCCATTTCAAGTAATAAAAGAGGTATTCCTGCGGTAAGAAGAGCAAAAATATAAGGGAATAAAAATGCTCCACCACCATTTTCATAAGCCTGATAAGAAAAACGCCAGATATTACCCAGACCAACAGCTGAACCAATTGTTGCTAAAATAAAACCAAGTCTACTACCCCACTCGTCTCTTTGTTTTTCCATTCTCTTTCCTCCTTAACGTCTTTTCTAAAAAAAATCACCTGAATTCCTGCTCTCTTCTTAACTGCTCGAATATTCAGGTTGTAAGTATTATACCAAATAAGGTAAATAATTTCCAGAAAAATCTCAAAAAAATTTCTTGCTTTTAATAAAATTCTGAGAATTATCTCTTCCTTCAAAATAACCTTTATTACACTGATGATTTACTCCAATAAAGTTTGTTGTTCTTTATAAGTGACTTTAATTTCCCTTCTCCAGCCAGTTTAGAAATAAATGCATTAACCGTAGTTTTTAAAAGGAAATACTTCTGCATTGAATTTATTTTAATATTCATTTCTTCAATAACAGCAGCAAAAAGGTCTTCTTCTTCTTTTTTAGAAGCCAGTATTTTAATAATCAGTTCTTCCATTTTTCTGAAAAAATCTAAATTTAAACTGCATACTTCAGATGGATCCTGCAGCAGTTTTCCATGTCCGGGCAGATAATAATCAAAATTGCTCTCTATAATATAATTTAGAGTTTTCTCTGCCGAAGCTATATCAGCATAATATGGTATACCGTGTTTTTTTATAATATCTTTTTCAACATAAGAATCTGCAGTAAAGAGTACATTCTGACACACAACACCGATCTGATGTAAACTGTGCCCTGCAAGTGAAACAAATTCTATTTCTATGTCATCAATTTCTACTTTTTCTCCTGCCGATATTCTGCGGTCAACTCTGGATGATTCCGCTTTTAGAAATTTGCTGCACAGTTCTGAGGGTGGATATGCACCTCCAAAAAAATATGCAGGTTCATATTCAGGAAATTCCAGCAGATGGGCCTCTCCACGAGGTGCCCATACCTTGAGATCTGTTTTTTCTATCAGGCGGGCATTACCTCCATAGTGATCTGCGTGACCATGTGTATTAATTATAATATCTGCTGTTAAATTATTTTTGCTTAAAACTCTCAAAATCTTATTAGCAGTAGATTTATCCAGACCACTGTCAATTAAAATTGTATGGTTTTTAGTTTTAATAAGTCCAATATTAACTCGATCAGATAAAAATGAAACATTTTCTGTTATTTTACAGTATTTCACAGCTATTACCTCCATTATTATATTTAATTAATTTTCTGCTTTTTATTATAGAATAATCTTTTTACTATTATAGCAGACATTATGCAGGCTTAGCAAAAATAGATAATAATTATTCATAAAAATAATTGTAGAATAAAAACAGGAAGAATTTTGGGGAAACTCCATTTAATAAAAGGAAATTGATGATTAAACAATAATATGGTAAAATAATAACAATTTAATAAAGACTAAAAGGGGGTAAGGATGTGGAAAGAGAAAATTGGACGTCTAAGTTTGGATTCATACTGGCAGCTTCTGGATCTGCTATCGGACTGGGGAATATCTGGCGGTTCCCATATATTACAGGTACAAATGGTGGAGCTGCATTTTTGTTAATTTATATTACAGCAATCTTATTTATCGGTTATCCTATTTTGATATCTGAAATGTCTATTGGAAGAAAAACTGCTCGAAATCCTATTGGTGCTTTTAAAAAGCTTGCACCTGACACACCCTGGTGGCTTGTTGGAGCTCTGGGTGTGCTTTCCGGTTTTGTTATATTGAGCTATTATTCTGTTGTTGCCGGCTGGGGAATGGCCTATGCTGTCAAATCTATCGGAGGTTTTGCAGATGGAGCTGATTTTGCTGCACTTTTCGGCAGCCATATTTCCGGCACAGCATCTCCTATTTTATGGCACGCAGTATTTATGTTTCTAACAGTTGCTGTTATAGGTGCAGGTGTTGTTAACGGAATTCAGAAGGTAGTTAAAATACTTATGCCTATGCTGTTTTTAATTATTTTTCTTTTAATTTTTCGATCCATTACTTTAGAAGGGGCTTTAGAAGGGCTTATTTTCTATCTTAAACCTGATCTCAGTGCTGTTAATCTGCAGACTTTTATTGATGCAATCTCACAGGCTTTCTTTACTCTAAGCCTTGGGATGGGAGCTATTATAACTTATGGAAGTTATCTGAGTGAAAATGACAGCATAAATGAAAGTGCTGGCTATGTTATATTTTTCGATACAGCTGTGGCATTTTTGGCTGGATTTGCTATTTTCCCGGCTGTTTTTGCCCTTGGGTTTGACCCTGCGGCTGGCCCGGGTCTGACATTTATTACTCTTCCAGCTGTTTTTGCAAAAATGCCGTTAGGAGCTCTTTTTTCTTTTCTCTTCTTTATTTTACTAACAATAGCTGCTCTAACTTCCTCTATTTCTATGCTGGAAGTTGTGGTTGCATTTCTGGTAGACGAATATGGCTGGAACAGAAAAAAAGCTTCCTATTTTATGGGGATATTAATCTTTTTTGTTGGATTACCTCCACTGCTCGGCTACAGTTCTTTTTCTAACTTTAGATTTCTGGGTATGGATGTGCTGGATACTTATGACTGGTTCTCGAATGTTATTTTTCTTCCCACTGGCGGTCTTTTAACTTCAATATTTGTTGGCTATTACTGGGGAAGCAAAAATGCTGTTGAAGAAGCAAACAAAAACAGCCGCTTTAAAATCGGAAGTATTTATAAATTTTTGATCAGATATATTGTTCCTACTGCTATACTCATTATTATTTCGCTCAGCCTGATAAACAGTATTTAAATTAAAGATATGATTGTAACATAAGATATAAGCTTTGATCCTGATTCTAACACTAATTTAGTCTTTTTGTGTATATACTCAGACAGCAATAGTGTTAGAATCTTTTTTTAACTTTCAACAGACTGTGCCGCAAAAAATCTACAACTACTTACTTTTCAGGAGGAATAAAATTGCAAACAGATAAAAACAATTTATGCATCCACTATGATGACTGTGGAGGCTGTTCCAGTCAGCATATTGATTATGATACACAGCTGAAGCAGAAAGAAGAAATACTTCTCAAAATATTTAAAGATAATCATCTTGAAATCGATAATTATGAAGGAATTATTCCAAGTCCGGAGATATTTGAATACAGAAATAACATGGAATTCAGTTTTGGTGATTTAAAAAAAGGTGGAATTCTGCAGCTGGGAATGCATCCCAGAGGAAAACGCTTTGATGTAATAACAGTTGATCACTGTCTTCTGGTTGATAATGATTTTAGAATCATACTGAAAACAATATTGGATTACTGCAGAAATCATGATTTTAAAAAATATCATATTAAAACCAGAAAAGGATTTTTGAGAAATTTAGTTATACGCAAAGGAATAAACACCGGTGAAGTGATTGCAAATTTAATTACTACCTCTCAGAATTCTCACGATTTTTCTCCTCTGGCAGATAAGCTCTATAATTTAAATTACAAAGGAAATATTGTTGGATTTATCCAGACAATTAATGATAATTATTCTGATGCTGTCATTTCGGAAAAAGAAATAATATACAGAGGAAGAAACTGCTTTTATGATAAACTTTTAGGGCTTAATTTTAAAATAAACTCCCTTTCATTTTTTCAGACAAATACACACGGTGCTGAAAAGCTGTATGCTGAAGCAAAAGAATATGTGGGCAGCTCAAAAGGAAAAAATGTTTTTGATCTTTACTGTGGAGCCGGAACTATATCACAGGTAATTGCCTCTGAAGCAGACAATATTATTGGAATTGAAATTGACGAAGAAGCTGTTAAAATGGCAGAAAAAAATGCAGCTTTAAATAATATAGAAAACTGCAGTTATATTGCTGGAGATGTTTTAGAAAAAATTGATGAAATAAATGAAAAAGCAGATCTGATTATTATAGATCCTCCGAGACCGGGTATAAACCCTAAAGCACTGGAAAAAATCGCGTCTCTCAACACTCCAGAAATTTTGTATATATCCTGTAATCCCAAAAGCCTGGCCAGAGATTTAGTTGAACTCGATTTTTCCGGATATAAAATAGAATCATTTAAAGCAGTAGATATGTTTCCACACACAAAACATCTTGAGACAGTTGTTTATCTCAAAAAAGAAACTTAATTGCAAAATGAACCTGAAATAATTTAAAAAAATAATAATCTAAAATATGATGTGTCCACAAAAAGGGTATTTGCGAAAAATGAGTTAGAGAGGCAAACCCCCTTTTTGTGGGAGAATCAAAATATTATTTTATCTCATTCAATATTTTATGAAACCACTGCGAGATTTTTATTTAATCCAGGTCACAACTTTAGATAGATCTTTTCTTTCCGGTGAACTCAATTCCTCAGCTGGAACACCCAGCGGGGTAATTAAGGCCAGATAATATTTATCTTTATCTATACCCAGATATGACTGAATCTCTAAAGAAGCATAATTCTGGCTTGTCATCCAGCAGGTTCCATAACCCATGTCTGCTGCTTTCAGCATAAAATTCTCTGCAGCAGCTCCTATATTCTGAATTCCTGGATCTGCTTTCAGCAGAGCTTCTATTTCGGCTTTAGAAGAACCTGCTCTTTCCATAATATCCTGTCCTGTCACCGGATAATCTGAAGCAAAAATTAGTACAAGTACAGGTGCTTCTTTAAAATGAGTACCAAATTTTAAATATCTTTTGAAATTCTTTTTTAAATCTTCATCTTTTACCGAAGCCCTTATTTTATTATTTTTAACTGAAATAATTTCAGCTATGTCATCTATCTTTTCACTATTTTTTACAATTACAAAATGCCAGTTCTGAATATTTTTACCGGAAGGAGCTTTTACTGCTGCCTTCAGCATTTCCTCAATATCCTGATCTGGAACATCATCATCTGTAAATTTTCTCACACTACACCGTTTTTCGAAAATATCTTTCGTTTCCATTATTAAATCAACCTCCATATTTGTAGTTTAAATTAAATAAATCAAGAACGTTTTTGCAAGTCCAAGGAAAATAAAAAAGCCAAAAACATCTGTAATAGTTGTTAAAAAGATTGCTGAAGCTAAAGCAGGATCAATGCCAGCAGATTTTAAACCAAGAGGAATGAGAAAACCGAATAAGCCGGCTAATAAAAGATTGAGCACCATTGCCAGAAATATAATTATACCGAGGTAGTGGTTGCCGTACATATAATATAATATAACACCGGTTAAAATTCCGGTTGCTGCACCATTGATGGTTCCCAGCATAACCTCTTTAAATATTAATCTCCAGCTGTCCTTAAAATCAACATCCCCTAACGCTATGCTTCTTATTACAACAGACAGTGTCTGACTGCCCGCATTACCTCCCATGCCGGCAACTATCGGCATTGCTACAGCCAGAGCTACAACCTGTGCAATTATATCTTCAAACATTCCAACTGTAAATGCAGCCAGAAAAGCAGTACCCAAATTGATAAACAACCAGGGAAGCCGCCTCTGTACTGATTTAAAAAGAGGTGAATCAACACTTTCTTCTTCATGTACACCAACCATTTTGTACATATCTTCTGTGTTCTCAGCTTCAATTACATCGATAATATCATCTATAGTAATTATACCAATCAAAATTCCCCTTTTGTTAACAACCGGCATAACAGGTAGATCATATTTAGAAACCTGCTGTGCCACAACCTCCTGATCAACATCTGGAGTAACTGTAATGATTTTATCTTCCATTATTTCTGAAAGTTTTGTGTCATCTGAAGAACTCAAAATTTCGCGCAGGTCAACAGCTCCCACCAGCTTCTTCTGATCGTCAGAAATAAAAATAGTATCAATGATTTCTGTGTCAGGTCCTATATCTTTAATTTTCTTTAAAGCTTCAGTGGTGGTCAAATTTTTATTCAACAGTATATATTCTGTTGTCATAATACCACCGGCTGACTCTTTATCATAACCCAGCAGTTTTTTAACCACTTCTGCTTCTTCCTGCTTCATATGTCGGAGAAGTTCTTTTCTCTTCTGTATAGAAAGAAGGCCCAGTATATCTGTAATATCATCTGCAGCCATATGAGAGAAAATTTCTATTATCTCCTCAGAATTTTTATTTTTTAATATATCGATTTGAAGTTCTTTCTCCGATTCTTCAAAAATATCGGCCAGATCTTCTATAGTTAATAGTGATGTGAAATGTCCTATTTCTTCTCTGTCAAGTTCTGATAAAGCTTCAGCAATATCGATAGGAAAATTTTTCTCGACCCACTCCTCGGAAACATCCAGCTCTTTATCAAGATATTTGAATATATCATTTTTGATATTATCCAGTTTTTCTGTCATAACATCACCTCGATTTTTTTATCTAACAATCATGTTCAGACCCATAATTATTAGTATTGTTCCGCCAATAAAATCTGCATATCTTTCTATCAGTGAAATATGTTTAACAAATTCTACTAATTTAAAAGCTGCTGCTGTAACAGCTGAAGCAACAATTCCGATGATTACGGTTTTCTGCAGCATAATTACTGTACTTAAATTATAAAAAAGAGAAAATCCTGCTCCCAGAGCATCAATACTGACACTTATCCCTAAAACGGCAGTAGTTATCAGCGTAAGGTTTTTATATATACAGTCTTCATCATCTTTAAAACCCTCGTAAAAAAATAATATTCCCAGAATTAAAATAATACTGCCGCTTAAAAAATCGGATATTCTAAAAAAATTTTGGTTTATAAAATAGCCCAGCAGTGCACCTAGAAATGCAAATAAAAATTGAAAAAATCCAAAGGAAAAGATAATTTTCAATTTATCTTCTGTGGAAGGATATGTTCCACACCCTATTCCCATCGAAACTCCAAAAGCATCTAAAGCAAGTGCAAGTGCTATTAGATAGATATTTATTTTCATCACCTCTGTACAGTTTTAGCTGTTCCAGCATCTATTTTATCACAAAAAATGATTTATTTATAATTAAATATTCTTGAATTTTAGCTGTTTTTATTATTTTCCTGTATCATCAATATTAACCAGGCTTCTTAATTATTATTAAAGATAAAAGTTCATTATCCTGCTGCAGTTGGTACTTTCAGCTTACATTTAACTGCAAATTCTGTTATAATTAAAATATGGTTCTCACACAAAAAGATTATTTGCGTCTCTAACTCATTTTTCGATCAAACTAAAATTCGTTTACAAGAGAAATAAAGACTTCCTAATCAAATGAGACATCCTGCCTCAGGATTAGCTCAGCACATCATGTGCTGAGGTCTTATTTCTCTTTCTAACTCATTAAGATTGCACCACAGGCACTACGTATTTAAATAATTCGTACAAACACTGTTTAAAGTTGATTAACGAAAAATGCCTAAAGTTCCGCAAATACCCTTTTTGTGTTACAATCAAAATATATTATCTATACCATTTATTACTCTGGTATTTTCAACAATTTATTCTGCTTAAATGAAGCCGTTAAATATAATGAAATAATTTTAAATAAAGTTAAACAAACTCAAAATAACAGGAGGGAAAATTGTGGAACACAACAGTTTAGAAACTGCTAAAGCAGCAATTAAAATGTCCATATCAACCAGAAGTGAAGAAAAGGAATTAAAAAAAATTTTTTCTGAAGATAATATAGAAACAGCTGCCGTAGATTTTGGTGGTGAATTTAACAAATCTGTTCCAGAAATTATTGAAAGAACTGTAATTGCAGCAAAGCGGGAAAAAATCATTTCGACATCACATGTTGATCAGGGATCTGTAGCCGGAGCTGCTCATGATGCTCTATCACAGATTATGCACAGAACCATGGGTTTAAATGTGGGAGGAAAAGTTGGCATAGCACGCAGTGGAGAACATTTAGTAGTAGCTGTATTTTTTGGAGTAGGTATGTTCAATCTAAATGAAGTAACTGTCGGATTAAGCCACAGATCACTGGTGAAAAAATAATAGTATATATCTATTGACAATATCCCCAAAAGAATTATATAATAAAGAAAATCAAATAACTGGTAGCATGGTAATACGGTAGGAGAATTATAGGGATAACTATACCCTTTTTGGGATGGTTATTTTTGGAAATCTTTACACTCCTAACGGGGTGTTTTTTGTTTTTATCCCTTCTACCAGTTAGAAAGGGGAAAATTAAATGAAAAACAATATTTTTACAGGTGTCAATTTTAAAATTATTTCTTTTATGATCTTAGCTGTTCTGGTGTTTAGTCTTTCGGCAGGTGCTGCTGAATATGAGATTGGAATCTCACAGCTTGTTGAACACCCTGCTCTGGATTCTGCCCGAGAGGGTTTTATCGATGCTCTTGCTGAAGAGGGCTTTGTAGAAGGAGAAAATCTAACAATCACTCTTCAGAATGCACAGGCAGATACGTCAACAGCTCAAAATATTGCCAGAAAGTTCAAACAGCAAAAACCAGATCTTGTTCTGGCAATTACAACACAATCCGCTCAAACTGCGGCCAATGTAATAAAAGATTTTCCGATTTTAATAACTGCGGTAACAGACCCTGTTGAAGCAGGTCTTGTTGATTCTATGGAAAAACCGGGCGGTAATGTCACCGGTACAACAGATATGAACCCGGTAGCAAAACAGCTTGACCTTGTAAAGCAGTTTATTCCTGATGTAACAGATATCGGTATCATGTATAATCCGGGAGAAGTTAACTCGGTTGTTCAGGTGGAAATTGCAAAAGAAAAGGCAGAAGAAATGGGTGTCAAATTACATGAAGGTACTGTAACAAACAGCAGTGAAGTAGGTCTTGCAGCATCTTCACTGGTGGATAAAGTGGATGCAATTTATGTGCCAACTGATAATATCATTGTTTCTGCACTGCCGGCTGTATTAAATATTACCAATCCGAAAATATACCTATTTTTGCTTCCGAAAATGGTCAGGTTGAACAGGGTG
>JBNJGL010000044.1:0-20372 GCA_051747745.1 Bacillota bacterium
TGTTACTGGTTTCATTTCTGCTGCCTGTGCTATCGCAATATCACTTTTCATCAATAATCATTCCTTTCTTATTTTATTTACAAATCTTACTGTAATTTTTTATTTAAACTTTTTTCGATCTCTAAATGTAAACTCTCAGCTTTATTAACAATATTTTCAACTTCTTCGATTAACTCTGAAGAAACATTTTTATCTGATAATGATTTAGCATTTATTAAAACATTATAACTTCCACCTTTAATTGCTGTCATAGCACTTAAAGCTGCTACACCCGCATCTGACACTGCGTTTTTATTACCACTTTCCAGTACTTCAGAGGCAATTTCCATTAATTCCAATCCTAACTTCATAGTTTCTAATGGAACCATGCTGGCTTCTTTCAAAGCTTCCTGAATAGCATTCTTCCTCTCTATAACTTCTTCATCAGAATTTTTGGATAGTTTGAAAGCAGCCATAACTTTATCAAAGCTTTCAGAATCAAGATCTATTAAGTCAAGTCCTTGACTTTTTAATTTTTCAAGTCTTTCTTCAAATTTATCTAAACTTCCGTCTTTTGTTAAAGACATAACCATTGAACTTAAAGATGCACTTAAAACACCATTTAAAGCAGCTATACTTCCTCCACCAGGAGTGGGAGATTTACTGGCCAATTTTTCTACAAAATCTTCTAACACGAATTCTTTAAATTTCATCAAGTCATACCCCCGAATTTATTTTAGTTTATTAACAATATTAATAATTTAACATCAATTTCCTAATATCCAAAAGCAATATCTCTTAAAAATAATGATATTTCTGGGAAAATCATCATCAGAATTGAAGACATAACCAATAATATTATAAATGGTGGTGTAGATTTAATAACCTCAAAATAAGGACGCCTGAAAATTGCAATAGCTGTAAAAATATCACATCCAAATGGAGGTGTAGCAGATCCTATTGCCGCCTGTAAAGTAACAATAATACCTAGAAGAACAGGATCAATTCCAGCCTGCATAGCAACCGGATATAATACAGGAGTCATAACAAGTATAACCACTATATTATCTACAAACATACAGCCTATAAAATAAGCAAGAGTTATAATAGCTAATACTCTAAATGTTGAAGGATCTGGACCTAATATAACAGGCAGTATTTTATTTGGAATTCTGGTAAATGTAATTATCCAGGAAAATGCTGCACCTACACCAATTAATATAAAAACCACCGCTGTTATTATACCAGTATCAAGTGCAATTTCTGGAATATCATTTATTTTAAGAGCCTTAAAGATAAAAACTTCAAGTATAAAAGCATATAAAATTGAGGCTCCGGCTGCTTCATTAGGACTAAAAACGCCAGAATAAATACCACCAACAATTAAAATTGGAAATCCAAAACATAGTAAAGCTTTTTTTGTTGACTTCCATCTCTCTGCTTTAGTCTTTTTCCTCTGGACTGGTATATTATAATATCTCGAATAAGCATAATTAAATACTGCAAAAAATATAAAAATTAAAATACCCGGCCCAATCCCTGCTATAAATAATTCAGCAACAGATGTACCTGTTACAACTCCATAAACAATCATACCAATACTCGGTGGTATCAGTAAAGCTATATCACTGGAGTTGATAATTAAAGCCATGGAAAATGAACTGCTGTATCCTGCCTGCAGTAATCTCGGAAGCATTGGCCCTCCAATTGCAACAACTGTTGCCTGTGTAGACCCAGAAATAGCACCAAATAAAGTACAGGTTGCAGAAGTTGTTATTGCTAAACCACCTTTAATGTGGCCAACAAAATCAGTTACAAAATCTAATAATCTATCAGCAGTTTCTCCTTTTGTCATTATTCCAGCTGCAAAAATAAACATTGGAACAGCAATTAAAGACATCAGACGTACATTTGAAATCATCTGCTGGATCAATACCTTCATTCCCATCTGCGGAAAATAAACCATAATAACAGCTATTGGTGCAGCAATTAAAGGAACAAGCATTGGAAAACTTAAAACAAGAAGTGTTAACATAATTCCAGCCATCATTAAAATCATAAATAGTTCCTCTCCCTTTTATTTAATCTTCATTTTCTAGCTCATCAAAATCTGGAAGATCTACATCAAAATCTTTATAATCTGATTTTTCTTCATAAGATAACCACGCTTCATTACTATATAAATTTTTAAAAAAGGTTAAAATATACTGAATTCCCCCAAGAAAAAGGCCAAAGGGAGCCCACATAATAACAAGATAAAATGGTACCTGAAGTGATGGAGTAACTCGTCCATATTTTTTTGTTTCTAAAACAAAAAGTAGTGCATGGTATGACAAATAAAACAATAAAACTGCTGTAAATATAGAAATAATCATCATTATTATTCTTTTTATATTTTCATTTACTAAATCATAAAAGGCGGACATACGAATATGTCTACCACATCTAATTGCATAACTTACCCCCATAAATGTGAGTATTACTAATATAAATTGAGAAAGTTCTTCAGTAAATGACCAGCTTTGATTAAAAACACCCCTACTAATAACATTACCAACTGTTATTACTGCAAGAGCAATAATTCCATAAGTTAAAATAAGCTCTTCAAATTTTCTCAAAATACCGTTTGTTTTCTTTAAAATTTTAAGCAATTTGATTAATCCTCCCTTCAACTACAATTTTAAAGCTGCACCTACAAAAATAAATTTAAAGATCTAGCAGGTACAGCTTTATATAATTGAATCAAAGATAATACTGGCTATTTACTCAGCATATTTTTCTTCTGCTTCTTGTATATCTTCCTTAATTAATTTTAAGAATTCTTCTCCATCTTCACCAACAAGATCAACATAAGTATCTTGGACTGGTTCTGCCAGTTCTTTAAATTCTGCTCTTTGTTCTTCACTTAAAGTAATAATTTCTAATTCTGGTTTTTCATCAATAATCTTGGCTTCCATTTCTTTATTATACTGTTCTCTCCAAGTGGTACTATATGGATAAAGTTCACTTACTGACTCCTGTACAATCTCCTGAATATCTTCAGGCAAAGAATTATACATGTTTGGATTTGTAATCATTGTTAAAATAAATGGATTACTGTAAGCTTTAATTAAATAATCCTGAACTTCATAAAATTTCATATTAGTAATACATGAAATTGGATTAACCTGACCATCAATCATTTTCAACTGTAGTGAACTATATACTTCTGAATATGGAGTTGTAGTTGGATTAGCACCATACGCTGCATAATCTTCAAGCAGTAATTTTGAAGTCATTGTTCTCATTTTAAACCCTTCAAAATCTTCTGGCGAAACAATCGGCTTATTTGCAGTCCAAATCTGCCATCCAGAATTTAATGTTGCAAGAGGCTTAAGTCCTTTTCCATCAAATTCATCATAAATCATTTCAACTGCTTCACCATTTTCCAGTACTTCATTCACAACTTTATCGTTTGGTGGAAAAATATAATGTAGTAAAAAACCCTGTGCTTCTGGAACCATTGTTCCAACATGACCTGTTGAAGCAAAGTTAAATTGAACTACACCCTGTCTCACCAGTTCTATCATATCTTTACTATTTCCCAGCTGTCCTGCAGGGAAAATTTCAATATTTATTCTACCATCAGATTTTTCAGCAAGAAGTCTTTTAAATTCTTTTGCTACTGAATCCATAAATCCATCTATCTGTTCTTCATGAGCAAATTTCCATTCATATTCTGCAGCTTCTACCTGTAGTGAACCTACACCCACAAATAAACTAAGAGTAATTACTAAAAAGGTTAATAAACTAATTGTTTTTTTCATTTCAATCCTCCTCAAGACTGATTTTTTATAGCCCTACTAGATTGTTTTCTAGAATTTGACTGCGATCAAAATCTTCTAATTGAATATATTTTTCCAGTGAGTTAATTAATGCTTCCTGTGGTACAACACCAATTAGTTCACTACCAACAACCGGCACGCCATATCTAGCTGCTTCGTTTTTTACAAAATCAAATGTTCTATAAAGTGGTGTTTTTTCAAAATCGAACATGTTCATTGAAACTGCAACCTGATTTCTTTCTTCAAATTTAAGTCCTACTGCTCTAACAGTACTGAATCCGCCGCTTGGACCTCTTACTAATCTTGCAATTGATTTTGCAATCTCAACATCATCAGTTCCTAAAATAACATTATATGCTACTAGAGGTCTTTCTCCTGCACTTACAATTACAGCACCGGATTCATCACTTAATTTTCCGTCAACACTCAAATCAGGTCTTCTCTCTTCAGCCTCTTCACTTTCTTCTTTTAGTAAATCTCTTAATCCCTCATATTGTCCTTTGCGAATAAATGAAAGCTTTTCTCTTTTTGGAGTTCTTGCATTTTCTCCAGAAAAATAAACCGGTACTTTCAATTCTTCAAAAAGTTCTTTACCAATTTCCTCAGCAAGTTCTGCACACTCTTCTACCGTTATGTTCTTAAGTGGAAATAGCGGAATTGTGTCCTGAGCACCAATTCTTGGATGATTACCAGACTGTTCTCTCATATCAATAAGTTCAATTGATTTTTGAGCCATATTTAAAAGTGCTTCTTTTAATGGTTTTGGCCTACCAATTAACTCAATAACTGTTCTGTTAAAATCCGCATCTGGGAAATATCCAACTAATTTAACTCCGTCTACATCTCTTAATTCCTGTACTATTTCTTCAATTACTTCTGTTCTACAACCATCACTAAAATTTGGGACTGCATGAATAAATTTGTTTGACATTGATATCACTCCTAGATAGATTTAAAAATGTTTAAAAAAATTTTAAGTTTTCTGTAAATATTTTTTAAAAAAATAATATTATTAAACTTTTCTTGCTGACGTCATATAAAATAATAACACATTTAAATATCATTGTCTTTATCTCTCTCAGTCAAAAATAATTAACTTCATTTGTCAACGAAAGATAAATTGCCTCAAAATTTTAAATTTTTAAATTTTTTCTTATTTTATTAAAGGTATTGCTGTTATAACCCAGAATAGAGAGAATAATTAATGGCAAGTTTTAAATTTAAAAATAACAATTTTTAAGATGATCAACCATTATTATCTATTTATCAAATACTTTTTAGATTTTTGTATTTTATCAACACTAATAAAATATGGAGGTAAATGACATGAATAAGATTAAGAAAAAACAACCAGAAAGTGCACTTGATTCTCCAAGATTCTGCAATATGGGAACATTTATGAGAATGCCGCAGATGAATTTTTCAGAAGAACTTAATTTTGCAGTTGTAGGTATACCCTTTGATACTGCAAGTTCTTTTAGAACTGGATCACGGTTTGGACCATCAGCTATACGCCAGATTTCTTCACTTATAAAACCTAATAATGTCCCACTACAGGTTAATGTACTTGACAACATAAATGGAGCAGATTATGGAGACATAAATATTACACCTGGTTATATTGAAGCAACATATGATACTATCAAAAGAGAATTAACAGCTATTATAAATAATGATATCATTCCAATTATTTTTGGTGGTGATCATTCAATTTCACTGGCTAATCTTAGGGCAGTAGCAGAAAAACATGGACCTGTTGCACTAATACATATGGATTCACATGCTGATATTAATGAAGAGGTGTTTGGAGAAAAATATAACCATGGAACACCTTTTAGAAGAGCATTAGAAGAAGGATTAATTAAAGCAGAACATACAATTCAGCTGGGTATGCGCGGTTCTCTTTATGATCCTGACGAACACCGTATTGCTCGCGAAGAACTTGGTTTCAAATTAATTCCAGCTCACCAAATAAGGGAAATGGGGATAGATAATCTGATTGATGAAATCAAAAATAGAGTTGTTGATGAAAAAGTATTCCTAACATTTGATATCGACTTTTTAGATCCTGCATTTGCCCCGGGAACTGGTACTCCTGAAATTGGTGGGTTTACTTCTTACGAAACAATAAATATAATTAGAAAATTAAAAGACATTAACTTTGTTGGCTGTGATATTGTAGAAGTCGCTCCTAAATATGATCCCAGTGAAATGACAGCATATATAGCTGCAAACATCGCTTTTGAATTTATTTCAATACTGGCTTATCAAAAAGGACTATAATAAAAATAATAATAATCCAAACAAACAGCAGGGATAAATCCCTGCTGTTTGTTTAAAAAATTTATTTATTCAAATTAAACAACTTCAAAGAAAAAGTTAAATTGAACTTTTCATCTGGATCCTGTAAATCAATATCCATAATTTCTTCAATTCTCTTTACTCGGTATTTCATAGTATTATAATGTATATATATTTCTTCTGCAGCTTCTTTCATATTCCAATCATTTCTTGATAAAGCTTCTAAGGTGTTAACCAATTCTGTATTATTTTTGTCATCATAGTTAATCAACTCTTCAAGATATGAATTATAGAATTTTTTTGCAGAAAGATCAGTAGATAAATCATCTAAGAGTTTATAAACTCCCAAATTATCATACATCATAACTTTATTTTTTTTCATCATTCTACTTAAATCAACAGCTTTTCGCGCTTCATCATAACTTTTGCATATATTCATTGTATTTTTTTTGTATTTTCCTATACCGATTGTCAGGTCGAATTTAGATCTTTCTTTAACAATATTTCTTATTTTCTCAACTGTACTTTGAATCGATTTTATAAACAGCACTTTTTTTAATTTTGTCTTATTTTGAATTATAAATACCATATTATCACTGAAAGTTGTATACACCGCCTGCTCAAAGCTATCTTTCATATTCCTCTCTATTAACGAAAATATAGTTCGCTTTATTTCTTCTATATCATCTTCAAAATCGCTTTCAAGTTCAACATAATGCTGTTTGAAATCATCTATATCAAAAATTATTACTACCGATGAACTTCTAAATTCCCAATTATATAAATCGGCTCGTGTTTTTATTTCTTCCAAAGATTGAATATTATTGAAAATTAAATCCTGTACAAACTGTTCCCGATATTTGCTTTCTATCTGATGATTTGATATTTTATTCTGTATATCAAGTTTAAGGACTGTTATAGCATGTCCGAGCACTATTTCATCATATTCTATAAAATTATTATTTCCATCAATATTATTTTTTTCTGAATAAATTAAATGCCCATAAATTTTATTATTTATACTTAATTCTAGATTATTAAATTTTGATAATATTTTCTCTACATTGTTATTATTAATAATATCTGTAAATTCTGAATCTGTCGAAGATAAATAAGTTTTCTCAAAATATCTATCTATAAAAGCTACTTCTCTATTTATAAGGCTTTTTATTGTATCAATAATCTGCTGTGTTTCAACACCACTTATAACAAGATGGGTAAAAGATTTATGAATCTTTTCTGAAAAAGATAATCTTTTAGCCTGATCATTAATAACCTCAGATAAAAGAGGATTAATAATTTCTGAAAACAAATAATGGTAGGGCATTTTTATTATTGGAAACTGCAGCTCATTGGCTATATCTATTGCTTCCTGAGGCATTTTAAAAATAAATCTTTTCAACTTAATACATAAAGCAGCAGCTCCTGCTTTATCCAATCTTTTAATTAATTTTGTCATTTCTAAAGGCTTATCTTTCATAACATAAGCAGTTGTTATAACTACTTCTCCCCCTATTAACCATTCATATACATCTGGAGCATCCATAACATCTGCAGCTTTAATAACTCTATCTAAACCATTTTTACCAGCAATCAATTCTAAATCTGAAAAATTTGTCATATTTAGCATATCATTTACAGTAAAGGGCAATTTTATTCTCCTTTTTAATAAAATTAATTTAAATATCAAAACAACCTCAGATTCAAAAAGAATCGAGGTTGTCTATAACATTTATCTTTTTTTCACCTCAGCTTTTAGCTCTTCAACAATTTCATCAAAACGCTGTGTAAACATCTTTTGAAAATTGGCTATCTGCTGTGCAAATTGATTTCTTGTCTCACTATCAATTCCAGAGTCTTCTTTCATAACTGTTCTTCCATCCGAAGTCTGAACAGTCTTCATCTGCCCCTGATTATTTTCCATATGATCTTTTATCTGTTTTTCTATCTGCTTTTTCTGCTGTTCATACTGCTGCTGGAGATTGGCAGCCTGTGTAAATGTCTGCTCAAAAAATGAAGTTTTTTCTCCAGATATTAAATTTTCTACAGCTATTATACCTTTTTTTCTTCTCTCAATCTGCTCAGGAGTATTACGAAGTCCAATTGATTCAATTAACATCAGCTGAGCCTCTATCAATTTTTCCTGTTTTTTATCTTTTAATTTTTCCCAGAGACCATCAGCATCAATATCCTGTCTAAAAAATTCTGCCAGAATAGGTTTTATCTCTTCTCTTATTTCAAGAGAATTAACACCTTCTGAAGAATCTGTCATTTTTTCTGCTCTTTCTAAAGCAATTTCATATGCACTTTTCACTGACTATCACTCCTCCTTAAATAGAGCAAAAAATCTATCCTGATATGATTTAAAAACACCCCATCTATCAAGTTCCTGTTTAAGCTTAGAAGGGTCTTCATCTCCTTTTTTAACTCTTTTAAACAACTTTTCGATTTCTTCACTTGCAGCAATAGGAAGTCCTTCAAGATTTCTTGTCACTACAGAATAACCTTTCTCATCTGTACTTAAATAGCCTTTTTCTTCATAATAAGGCATCTGAGACTTATAAGCACTTTTAATCATCAGTCCCTGAATAAATTTCATTAGAGACACATCCCACAATTCATCAACTCCCTGTATTATAACAACAAGGCTATCTTCATCATCTTTCATATCTTCTTCTATTTCCCGGCTGCAGTTTTCAACATTTTTGGAAACTGTAAAAGTGCTGATTGACTCTTTGCGATAATTCATTTTGTACATAAGACCCGCAAGATCAGGATTATCTCTAGCAATCATCTGCATTGCTTTTTTTGCTTCATTACTAAATCCATCCATATTTATCATATAATCCGGAGTTAATAGTTTTGGCTTTTCCCAGGTTATTTTGCCTTCACGAACTTTGGTTTCTGGACCTTCTTCCGGAAATTCTCCCAAATAATATGGTTCGGTAAGTACAAAGTAATGGAGTGTAGTTTTTTTAGATGTGGAAATTAAATCTTCTGGTTCAACTAGAATTTCTGTATTATCCAGAACATATTTAATTTTCTCTCTATCCTTCATTTTTACTCCTCCTCTCTGGCTTAACCGGAGAGATAAATTTATCTCTCTAATTACAGTATATTATATATGAAAGTACTAATTCAAGTCAAAAAAGAAGACCATTTGGCCTTCTTTTGAAAAATATGCTATTTATTTTGATAATTCATCAGTATTCTTCCAAGAATACCGACAAATACAGCAGCAACAACTGCTTCTGGTATTCCATGTACAAATGCTACCGTAGCGGCAGCTGAAAATGGAATATATCCCTGCAGAACAGCAAGACCTAAGACTCCCACTGTATTTACTGCTGTTCCAACAATTCCTGATACTATTAAAGCCAGGTTTTGATTAATTCTAAAAAGGCTTTTATAACTGTAATAAGCAGCAATACCAATCAACAATCTGGGCAAAATCGCAATAATTGGATCGGCAAAAATTGGATTTGTAGCTCTAATAAAACTAAAAATCCCAAAGATTAATCCAATCATTACTCCAACAAGAGGCCCTTCCAGAATACCTCCTAAAATAGCAGGAAGATGCAGAATAGTAACATGCCCTGCAGGTGTAGGAACTGGAATTAACCCCAATCCTGTTCCTCCCAGAATAATAGAAATAGCTCCCAGCATACCAGCAATCACTATTTTTCTCGTTTCAATTTTTATTTTATTTTCCTCCCATCCCGGTCCTCTGATCCAGGTGGACCATATTAAATATTTACAGCATATACTGGTGCGGCCTCATTTAGAGTTACCACCCATTACTGTATGCACAATAATTATAATATTTTTTTTTAGCTAAAACAAGTTTTTTATGCAAAAACTTTTATATATTATATTTTTCCGCTCATCTGCTTTAAAAAATTAATTATTTTTTGATCTGCTTCAATATTTTTAAGATGTTTTAAAAGTTCTTCTGAAGAAAAATATCTCAGCAGTCGAGCTAGATAATTACCCAGCTGCTGATTCTGAATTTCTAAAGCAGCCTGTTTATGAAATAATGAAGACGCCATTTCATAATAAGAAAGTTTAAAAGCAGCAACAAGACGATAAAAATTTAGATAGTCATCATCAAGATATTTCCCATAGGGAATATCTGTTAATATTAACCCAGGATCTGAAAAGCGCAGGACAGCCTCATAATATGCAATCGTATCAAAATGACTTTCTACATTTGTCTCTTTAATTTTATTAATTAATCTTTCTTCTTCCTCTTCTTCAGAATGGTCATTATATTTCAGTAATCTAAGTTTGGCATATTCTTTTGCTGGGGTTTCAATCTTTTTTTCCTCTATTTTAGTTATAATATTTTTTATCTCTTTAATGGTCTTATTTTCGGCCTTACCAAGAGAAATTTCTTCTCCTTCAAGTACAGCCAGCTTCAAGAAAAGCAAACTGTTGTAAATATCTTTTTTCTGCAGAGAATTAATGCTCTCTATCTTCTGATTATTAAGCAGTTTGATTAAAAATTTTTCCTGATATTCACTTTCACCACTATCTTCTAAAAGCATCAGAACAGCTGCAAGAAGACTTTCATTTTCATCAATATAATTATTGAATTCCTCTAAAAATTCAAATACTGCTTCTGGACTTTCATAATCAACTAAATATCTGAGAAAATCAGATGCAATCTGCCATTCATGAAAATGGCCATCTTCGCGATCTGCTGCAAGATCAAATGCTTTTTTTATACATTCACCTGCATCCTTTATTTTTCCCTGTTGAAGATGAAATAGATAAAGCATTCTGTAAAAAGAAGGATTATTTTTATTAGAACTTTCAACCTCATTTTTATAAATTTCAAATTCTCTGTATAATTCTGCAGCCAGCATTCGGGCAAGTACATCAAGCACAATAGGTGATTCATCGGGAACAATATTTTTCAGTTTTGTAAGTATCTCTTCTGCTTTTTCCTTATCTTTCTCAAGTCTAAGATTATCAATTTTTTCAAACTCAGAAAATATTGTCACTGCCTTATTTAGTGCTTCTTTTTTTGAAAGTTCATCTTTTTGCCGGAATTTAAATTTATCTTCAAGAAAATCATTTAAAAATGAAACAACCCTCATATTATTTAAACTATTTAGCTTTTCATAATGCTTTTCCCAGAGAGAAAGAGCACTGACAATATCATCCAGATCCATCAGTGTTTCCAATCTAAAAATTAAAAGCTGAATATTATCAGAATCTATTTTTACAGCTCGATCAATTATTTCAGAAACCCTTATAAAATCATCCCTATACTTATATACTTCTGCAAAAGATATTAAAAGTGGAATAGATTCTCCCTTTTCTTCCAGTGATCTCCGAACAATATCTTCTGCTTCATCTATCTTGTTTTCATCCAGCAGTACACTAACAAGAGGTGGTATAAATGATTCATCGAAATCAGTATCCATCAGCTGCCAGCCGTGTTTTAAATATTTGGCAGCATCTCTATATATCCCTTTCTGAAGATTATAAACAATTAAAGGCAGTAAAAAAGCAGGTTCTTCCGGGAAATCCTTAACTGCATTCTGCAGAAGAACAATCATATCTTTTTCATTGACTGTCTCTTTTACTGCCTGATAATATTCATCTTTGGAGAGCTCGGGAGTACTATTTAAACAGCATTTTTTATATTTCTTCCCACTTCCACACGGACAGCTCTCATTGCGCCCAATGTCATAGCTTTTAACAGTTTTATCTTCTCTTCTATCTTTTATCATATTTTTGACTGATGTCAGTGTATTCATATTTTTCCTGCCTTTCTTTTTAATATTAAATTACACTGACAATTATAACTTAAATATAATGATTTTTCAATTTACTGGTTTCAGTTTCTTTTTTAAATCTTCAAATAAACTGTACATTACCGGTACAAATATCAGAAGAAGCATGGTAGATGAGAATAATCCTCCCATTACTATCTTGGCCAGAGGTGAATACTGTTCTGTCCCAACTGCTATCTCTAACGCTAATGGTGCCATTCCAGCTAGAGTAGAGAATGTAGTCATCAAAATAGGTCTGAATCTCAAACGTGCACCCTCCATTATTGCCTCTTTTGTTTTCATACCTTCCTTTTCCCCTTCTATAACAAAGTCAATTAAATGAATAGCATCGTTAACTGCTATACCGGACAGCAGAATAAGACCCATCATTGCGGGCATAGAGAGATATGTGTTTGTTAATATTAGTGCTGCAACTACACCTACCAGTTCTAATGGCAGTGATACCATTATAGTAATCGGATGAAGCAGTGATTTAAATTGTGAAACAAGAAGCAGATATATAAAAGCTACTGCAAAAACTAATGCAGCCGCCAGCCTGCTTAAAGCCTCATTCATATCATCCTGTTCTCCTGTTACAAATGCTGAATATCCAGTCGGCAGAGAGAATTCATCAATTACTTTTTTAATATCCTGATTAATTTTACTTAAAGGCCTGTCTTTACTGAAGCCAAGTATATCTAATTTATACTGCATATCTTCTCTGCTAACCAGGTTTGGACCTTCAGCAGTTGTTATATCTGCAATTTCTCTTAATGGAATATTTTTTCCTTTGGGAGATATTACAATTAAATCGGAAAGATCCTGCTGAGAAAACATCTGATCATCTTTATATTTCACCAGAATATCTATATCTTTCTGTCCGGATACATTAAATTTTTCTCCAGTTTCGATTCCACTTACTGAAGCAGATATCTGCTGTGAAATTGCTTTTGTACTCAAACCCAGCTCAGCTGCTTTTATCCGATCAATATCAATATGATATTCTGGACTGTCAAGTGCCCAGCGCAAATTAATATTTACTGCCCCTGGTACAGCTTCAACCTTTTTGGAAAGATTTTCAGCAAATTTATAAAGTATTTGTGGATCTCGGCCGGTAACTCTTACTACAAGAGGAGCCTGGGTTGTAGAAACAGATGTTGATCCTGCTTCTTCTACAACATATGCTTTTATACCGGGAATTTTTGCGATCTCATTTCTCAGCTCATCCTGTATTTCCCATATAGATCGTTCTCTATTATTTCTGTCTTCATAAATAAGAGACATAAAAGACTGCTGTACTCCATTTGCTCCTGTAGTAGCCTGAGTACCTGCACCTGGCTCAAAACCAAGCTGATTTGAGTAAATAACAAGTTCTGGAACCTGTTCTACAATTTTCTCTACTTTTTCTGCAATTCTTTCTGTCTTAGCAAGAGAAGAACCGGCTTCTGTTTCGATAGAAATATAACTCTGACCACTATCCATAACCGGTGTCATTTCAGAACCGATTAATGGAATAAGACTAACTGTAATTATAAGAAGTACGATACCTGTTATTACTACAATTCCTCTGTTATTTAAAGCCTTTCCCAGAAGTACTAAATAATAATCTCTTGATTTATAGAGCAATTTTGTAAAAAGTTTACCAGGCTTTTTTAAAAGAGATATTATTTGTGAAGAAGATTTTTTATTTTCTTCCCTTTTTAAAACCAGAGCAAGTACTAAAGGAACAATTGTAAACGAACTCAATACAGAACCTGTCCACGCAAAAAGTAGTGTCATCGAAAGAGGCCTAAACATCTGCTGTACAAATCCTCCTATAAACATAACAGGAGTTAAAACTATCATAGAGGTAGTTGTTCCTGCAATGACAGCCAGTATCATCTCGTTTGTTCCATCAACTGCAGCTTTAAGCGGAGATTTATTCAACTCTTCAAAATGCCTTGTCACATTTTCTATAACAACAATTGAATTATCAACCAGCATACCGATAGATAGTATTAACCCGGTCATAGTTACAGTATTTAAACTAAGATTAAACAGTTTAAGCAGAGCCAGTGTTAAAACAAAAGTAGTCGGTATAGATATTGATACAGAAAGAGTACTCCGCCAGCTTTCTAAAAATAGAAAAATAACAATAATCGTTAATATAATCCCTATAAAAAGTGTGCTGGCCATATTGTTAATTACCAGCCTTACAAAATCTGATTGATCATCGGTAATTAAAAACTCTAAATCTGGAAATTCTTTCTCCAAATTTTTAATCTCTGCACTAACATTATCTACAACTTCAACAGTATTAGCATCCTGCTGTTTTAGTATATTTAAAGCAACAGTCTCCTGCCCATTTACTCTAAACTTGCTTCTTATCTCTGCATGTGTGTCTTCAACCTCTGCCAGATCTTTTAAAAATATTTTTCCATTTTCGGTAGATGCCACAACAAGATTTCTTACTGCTTCAGTATTCTCATATTTTCCCACTGTACGAATTAAATACTCACTGTCTTCATCTGTAATACGTCCACCTGGGAAATTCAAATTCTCTTCATCAAGTCTGCGGGCTATCTGGCTGACAGAAATATTGTAAGCATTTAATGCATCACGATCAACATTTATATTTATTTCTCTTTTTTTTCCACCATATACATCAATATTAGCAACACCATTTACCAGCTGTAATCTATTTTTAAGCTGATTATCTGCCAGTGTTCTTAGCTCTGTCTCACTGCGGGGACCTGTAACAGCAAGTGTTAGTATTGGGCGGTCAGATTTGCTGAATTTTTGAACTTTTGGTTCATCAATATCGTCTGGAAGATCATTTCTAATCTTATTTATTATATTCTGCACATCAACAGCTGCAGTATTTATATCTTTGTCATAATCAAATTCAACACTTATCATAGAAACACCTTCCATTGCATCAGAGCTTATGCTTTCAACTCCTTCAATGGTTCCCAGTTCTTCTTCCAGAGGCTCATTAACCTGTTCGGCTATATCTGAAGAAGATACTCCTCTGTACTGTGTCTGCACACTAATGACAACTGGATCAACATCTGGATTAAGCTGAATATTTAGTGTCAAAAGAGCTGCAGCTCCAAGCAATATAACGGCAAACACAGCAGCTATTGTTGTGTATTTTTTATTAACTGCAAATTCCGCAAATGTCATAATCTAATCATCCCCGTTCCCTTGATCCGGCAGATATACTTTTATATTATCTCTCAGTTCATTGATATTGGTTAATGCAATTTTTTCTCCTTCAGTTAATCCACTTACTACAGCAGTATTATTTCCATCACTTAATCCTGTCTCTATTTGCCGTCTTTCTGCTGTATTTTCATTAATCACATAGACATGTGGTACTGATTTAAAATTAAATACCGATTTATTTGGTACTGATAGAGTATTATTAACCTGTTCAGCAACAAGTCCTACCGCTAAAGACATCCCGTCATTTATTTTTCCAGCTGTATTGGGCGCCGGAATTTTTATTTTTGTTGTTCTGCTGACAGGATCAGCCGCTAAAGCGATTTCTGAAATTTCAGATTCAATTATATTATCTTTCCCACCTGGATAATAAATAACAGCTTTACTTCCAACTTTTAATTTCTCAAGATCCTTCATGCCAGCATTTACGTTAATCTCTATCTTATCAGTTGGTGCAGCAGTTAATACAGTCTGTGCAGCGGCAGCAAACTCACCTTCTTCAATAAATTCTCCCAGTATTTTCCCATCTAAAGGAGATCTTATCTCTGTATCATTCAATTTTATCTCTGCATTTGCAAATTCATTCCTGCTTTTTATAAGTTTCTGTTCAGTATTTTTTATATCAAGTTCAGCAATACTAACTGCTTTTTCTGCACTATTTAATGAACTCTGTATTCTGTCCAAACGTGCCTGTGCTTTTTTATACTGTGTTCTGGTCTGTTCAAATTTAGCTTCTGCTATTGCATTTTTCTCAAAAAGTTTTTTATCTCTCTCGTAATCACTCTTCCACTGTTCAAAATCACTTTCTGCTTCTTTTAATGCTGCTCTGCTCTCAGCAAAATTATTTTCAGCTATTTCTTTGGATAATTTTGCTTTTTCCACAGCAATTTCAGCTTCTGTAAGAGCTGTTCTGGCAGAATCCAGATTATTCTTAATCTGCTGATCATCAATTTTAGCAAGAAGCTGACCTTCTTCTACTTTTTCTCCTGCTTTAACATAAAGTTCTAAAATTTCTCCAGATACCCTGGGAGAAATCTTTGTTTTGTTAAGATATTCTGCCGTACCACTGTAATTATATATTATTTCAAAGTTAGTTCTCTCTACAGAAGTTGTTTCCACTGGTACTCCAAGATCTATATCTTCTGCTACCTGAGGTTCTCTGTTCTTAAGTCTATTGATAAAAATAACGGCACCAATACCTATAAAAATTATGACAGCAATTATTATTACAGTCTTAAATTTTTTGCCCATCACATATCTCCTCCCAATTTTTCATCGCTGAAACTCTCATAAATATTCTGCACAGCTGCAAGCAGTTCTGTAATTTTTAACTGATATTCATATTCAGCTTCAACTGTTTCTGACTCTGCATCAATAAGAAGTTTTTGAGCTGAAATTAAATCACTTGCTGTGACAGCTCCTTTATCATATCTATTTTTTGTGCTCTGGAATTCTAGTTCTGCTTTTTTAAAGTTTTTTTCTGCAATTTCGATATTTTCTCTGTTTTCTTCCAGCTTTCTCACCAGCTGCGAAATCTCAATCTCAATTTCTTTTTCTAAATCTTCTAATTTTATTTTATTCTCATTTAAGTTGGCTTCAGCTGCTTCTATCTCTGCATCCTTTTTTCCGCCATCAGAAAACTCATAGCTTACAGCAGCTGTAATTTTCCATTCACTTTCTTCTAAAAGCTGCATGTCTTTAAGTGAAATAAACATTTCATCTTTTTCTGCTGTATCAAAAGTAGTATCCAGATTCAGCTGGTACTTGCTGTTAACAGACGCTTCCACTTTACCATCATCATAAATATATTCGCCACCAACAGAAAATACTGGATCCTCTTCTGATTTTATATAATTGATATCTGCTTTTATTAGATCAGAATTCAACTGCTGTATTTGAAAATCACTTCTATTATTTAATGCTATTTTTAGAAGTTCTTTTTTGATAAATGGAAAGTCAATTTCGTTTTTAAATATCTTTTCTTCTTTTAGAATTATTTTTTCATTTTGAATCCCGGTTAATCTTTTAAACTGATCCTGTGAAGTTAAAACACTATTTTCCAGACTCTTTAGTGCCTGTCTTTTTTTGTCAAGATTAATTTCCATGTGCAGAAAATCAGACCTGGTTATCAAAGAATCCTGGTACCGCAGTCGAGCATCTTTATATAAAGCTTCTGCTTCTTCAACAGCTGCTTCCTGTTTTTCCACAAGTTTCTGCAGTTTTAAAAGATTATAGTACTGTTTTATAACATCTGCTAAAACTTTATCTCTGAGATTATTATATTCAAGCTGGGCTGTAATAAGTTTAAGTTCAGCACTATCCAAAAGAGCGGCAGTACCTTTAGATTTGGCTAAAAACTTGCTGTAATTTAAAGTGGTAAATATGTTTCCATCTTCACTTAACTCCTCATCTTTCCAGGCAAGTTCTCCTCTCAATTTTGAATTCATAATTGATTCTGCGGCTGTATTCTGTTTTACAGCTGCCTTCAATTTCTCTTCTGCTGCTGAAAGTATCCTGTTATTTTCTAACGCTGAATTCAAAGCAGTATTTAATTCTATTTTTTCTTCTGCTAATACTGCAGGCACAGCAATCATAACTGTCAGAATCACCATAATTATTATATTTGTTAATTTATTTATTTTCATAGATCAACATCTCCTCAAAATCTCCTGTACTCAAGTACAGCTCTGCAAGGCTGAGATAATAATCTATTCTGGCATGAGAATAGTTTATTTCTGCCTGATAGAGATCAACCTGTGTTTCAAGAAGTTCTGTTCCGGTTATATAGTCTTCTTCAAAATATAATTCTTTTATCCGCAAAGCTTCTGTTAGACTTTCAATCAGTTTCTGATAGCGATTTATATTTTCTCTGCTGTCCTGATATGTCAGATATTTATTATTTACATCCAATTTTATTTTGTCTTTAACCATTTTTAACTTATTTTCAGAATCCAGAAGATCATTCTCTGCAGATTTTTCAGCAAGTTTTGTACTGTATTCTGCTGATGCTATTTTATGGTTTATCTGCTGAAGTTCATTATTTACTTCTGCTTCTCTAATTTCTATTCTGTTATTTATTGCTGCAGCAAAAAGGCTATCCAGATTTTCTGTCAGCTTCCAGTTCAGCATATTTCCGTCAAAAACAATATTTACTTCATTTTTGTATTCCAAATTAATATTCTGCTTTAATCTAAATGCTGCTCTCTTTTTATTGTTTTGTGCTTCAACAAGGTTGCTTTCCGCTGTTTTCAACTCCACTTCAGCCTGAAGTAAATCCGATTTTATAAGTAGTCCTTCTTCATATTTTTGTTCTATATTTTTGAGCTCTTCCTGCAGTATATTTACATATTTTTCATTGATTTCGATGATATTAACAGCTTTATAATAATTAAAAAAATCTTTAACAATCTGATTAATTATCTGATCTTTTCTAATTTCTAAATTTTTTTCTGCAATCTGCAGCTCAAGTTCTGCTTTTTTTAGACGCAGCGGAGACGGTCTGACTTCCTGTTCGGCCTTTTCTTTTTCCAGTTCTATTTCTTTTCTATATAAATCAAATTCAGCTTCTGTCAGTTCTCTGCTTTCATCTAAACCTTTTTCCAGATAATCATTTAAATTATATTCAATTTTTTCTGCCATTAGATCAGCACTAAAAAAGAAGACAGCCGCTGTCAAAATTAAAACTATTACAATTAACTTTTCTTTACCAATCAAACTAATCATCCCCTTTAAAATGAATGGATATTCATTCCTGGCGAATATAAAACCAGCTGTCTAAAATACAGCTGGACTTATATCTTATTTAAAATTCTAAAATATATTAAAGAGATGGAGTTTTTACATTTAGTACTTCAAATTTATCTCCCTGATCTGCCTTTAACTCCATTTCTGTATTTGGAGGACATGTAATTATAGTTCCAGCTTCGACAACACTTGATTCTTCACCAATTCTTAATGTCCCTTTACCATCTACCACATAGAAAAACACATCTACCGGTACCTGGTGAGTCGGAACAATATCACCTTCAGAAAGAATTAGATTCATAACCTGTGCATTATCATGTTTTAAAACCGCTTTAGCAATTACACCTCTTTTATTCTTATTTCCTTCTAATTCACTTAATTTGATAATTTCCATATTTACCATCCCTTTCATTGCTAATAATTTGTATATGATCTTTTCTATCCTTAGTATATTACTATAGTTTATCAGCTTCTATGATATATATCACGCATTTCTGTTTAATGAATAAAACTTCATTAAATAATTATTCTGATCTAATAAATATATGATCTATTCTTTCCATTATAAATGAAGGTGCTTTTTCCAAAATCTCTATCTCCCCTTCTGTCAGAGCCTGTTCAATAACTCCCTGCATAGAACCAAAGAAAAATATCGCCATTAAATGAGGATCGATATTTTTTATTTCTCCCTGATCAATACCACTCCTGAATATTTCTTCCAGATTGTTTATAATTGTCTGCATAAATTCCTGAATCTTTCCATTTTCTCCTCTTTTGGAAAAATCTTTTTCTCTGACAAGTACTCTACCTAAATGTTGATTATCAATAAGAGCTGTCAGATGTTTTTCTAAAAATTCTTCAAGGAATTCTTTTTTAGAATTCTTTTTTTTAGCAAGTTTTTTCAGCATAAGAAGTCTTCTATCCATTTCAGTTCTAAATATATATTCTAATACATCATCTTTAGAAGAAAAATAATTATATATTGTTCCTACTGCCATATCCGCCTGATCAGCTATATCCTGCATTCTGGTATTATAAAATCCTTTTTGAGAAATCACCTCTACTGCTGCCCTGCGTATAATATCTTTCCTGGTTGAGCGCAATATTTACACCTCCTGAATGAATGTTCATTCATATATTATAATTGTAATAAAATTAATTGATTTAGTTAAGTTTTATTTTAATAAAAATTTAAAGAATTTTAGAAATATAATAAGAAAAGCTTTCTTAAACTAACTCCCTCTTTTTAACAGATATATTTATATTTTTAATCTGCTTATAAAAGAGGGAGACTGTTTATCTAATATTCTTTTTTTAAAAATTGTATTACTTTGATGTATCCACAAAAAGGGTATTTGCGGAACTTTAGGCATTTTTCGTTAATCTACCTTAAACAGTTCTTGTACGAATTATTTAAATACGGAGTGCCTGTGGTGCAACCTTAAACAGTGCCTGTACGAATTATTTAAATACGGAGTGCCTGTGGTGCAACCTTAAACAGTGCCTGTACGAATTATTTAAATACGGAGTGCCTGTG
>JBNJGL010000045.1:0-20149 GCA_051747745.1 Bacillota bacterium
CTCCAATAACTGTTGAAGTCCCTGCCAAAAAACTGTATAAAAGTGTTTTCATAAATTTATCACCAATCTATTTTAGTAATTATTATTAATTGTCATATTCATATCATACAATAAATACTCTTAAATTAAAAGTTTTTTGATGGAGTACTTATAAAAAGAATAAACTTTTCTTGTCATACTGTTTATCCTTAAGGTTTATTGCTTTACTCTATTATAAAAAAATTTGTTCCTCACAATAATTATCTAAAACATAGGACTTAAATTTTTTTAAATTTTCAAAATAAATACAATATTATAATTTATCTAAAATAGCCCATATAAATATTTTTCTAATTGATAATAAATCTTTAGTTTTAAATATAGAAAACGGTTTTTGAAAATTATAAAATATTTGCAGGAATATCAAAATCACTGTCTAAATATATATATAAGTTAATAAATAAAACTAATTTTCATTTATCGAAACTAGGGGGGGTTAATAATGGATACAAAATATCAATCAAAAACAATTCAAAAAGGACTAGATGTATTAAATCTTTTTAAAACTCACAACAAACTCTCATATTCAGAAATACGTGCAAAACTAAACTTTAGCAAAGCAACCTTATATCGAGTGCTCTATACTCTAGAAAACAACAACTATTTAAGCAAAGATAAAAATGGCAGATACGAACTAGGTATGAATATTTTTATATTAGGTCACCGCATTTCCAAAGAATATCAACTAAAAAAAATATCAGACCCAATAATTCAGAAACTGTCAAAGGAAATTAATTTAACTGTACATGTAGGTATACTCAATAATCTGAATGTTATTATTGTAAACAAAGCTAATCCCAATGACAATTTTTATATGGTATCAAGAATTGGGTCTTCTGTTCCCCCACACTGTACAGGTCAGGGAAAAACATTACTTGCTTTTTCTGATAGAAAAATTGCAGACAAAATTATTAATGCTAATGGCCTTAAAAGATTTACTCCACATACAATTACAAACAAAGATGATTTTTTTAAGGAATTAAATAAAATCAATGAAAGGGGGTATGCAATAGACAATTCAGAACATCAGGAAAGACTCAAATGTTTTGCAGTTCCAATATTAAACACAGAAAATAAAATTGAAGCTGCATTAAGTGTAAGTGGTTTTAAAGAATATTTTAAAGATGAAAAAAGACAGAAAAAATATTTAAATGCATTAAAAGAAGCAAAAAGTAAAATAGAACTTAAAATGGGATTTATTTAATAAAAATTTATAAAAAAGGATGATAAAAAATGTTTAAAATCAAAGGCGTAGTTCCCCCAATGATAACCCCGTTCAAAGAAAATGGGGATCTTGATGAAAAAGGACTTGAATCACTAGTTGATTTTCTAAGTGAAGAAGTAGATGGATTATTTATAACAGGATCATATGGTAGTGGTGCTTTAATGAACATTGAAGAAAGAAAAAAAGTAGCGGAAATATCTTATAAAGTTAGTAATGGAAGAATACCAATTATTACAATGGTGGGTACAACAAACACCAAAGAAAGTATTGAATTAGCTAAACATTCTGAAGAAATAGGCACATCAGCAATTGCAGCTGTAGGACCATATTATTATGAACATAACCAGGAAGATTTAATTATGTTTTATGAAGATTTAATAAATTCTGTTGATATTCCCGTATATCTCTACAACAATCCCAAATTTCAGGGTTATGAAATAGAACTAGAAACATTAAAAACTCTGAAGAAAAAAGGGCTTGCTGGAATAAAAGATGCCACTTTTGATATATTAACTCATGCTACTTATCATAGAGTTCTAAAAGATGAAAATTTTGATATAGTTCTTGGTACAGAAGCCATGTGGGCTTCAGCAAGAGCACTTGGCTGTGAAGCTTTTATACCTGGATTAGCGAATGCTTTTCCTGAAATAAATGAAAAAATGTATAAAGAAGGTATGGCTGGAAAAGTCGGAGCATGTCGGGAAACACAATTTATAGTAAATGAGCTTAGAGATGTTATGTATCTTGCACGTTCTACACAACTAGCAGTATATGCTATGTTAGAAATAAGAGGAATAATAAAAGCCTACCCTAGAGCTCCATTTATTCCTGCAACTGATAAAGAAAAAGCTGCAATAAAAAAAGAATTGATCCGTTTAGAAATGATTTAAATGTATTTTAAATATTTTTAATAATTAAAATAAAATCAATTTATATAATATTAAAATTTAAACTCAAATAAAAGAAGGAGGTTATAAAAATGAAGTTTGTAAGATTTAAACATGAGAATAACATCTCTTACGGAATATTAGAAGAAGAAAATATACATAAAATTAATGGTTCCATATATCAAAAATTTAATAAAACTGGTGAAGTGTTTAATAAAAACAATGTAAAACTTTTAACCCCCTGTGAACCAACAAAAATATTTTGTATAGGATTAAATTATATGGAGCATATTAAAGAATTAGATTTAGAAATTCCCAAAAAACCTGCGGGTTTTATGAAACCACTTTCATCAATAATAAATCCAGGTGAAAATATTGTTATTCCTGAAATTGCTACTAGAGTAGATTATGAAGGTGAGATAGCTTTAGTAATAAAAGATAAAATAAAAAATATTTCTACACAAAAAGCAAAAGAACACATTTTAGGAATTACACCTTTTAATGATGTTACAGAAAGGGAACTTAGTTACACACCATCATTGGTGACTTATAGTAAAGCATTTGACACATTCACAAGCTTTGGCCCTGTTATAAATACTGATGTTAGTGATATAAGTTTAAATACTTATTTAAATGGAAAAAAAGTACAGGAAGGAAATACAAATAAATTAATATTCTCATTAGAATATATAGTTTCTTTCTTATCAAAATGCATGACACTATATCCTGGAGATGTTATTACAACTGGTACACCAAATAATGTATTAGCTTTAAAAGATGGAGATAAAGTCGAAATTGAAATGGGTGATTCAGTACAGGATCGTCTTGTTAATTACGTTTATGATCCCAAAAAACATCAAGAAAATAATTAATGTTTTTAAACTATAATTTTTGTAAAATTTATAGTTTAAAATACTATAAGTTGCAAACTTTAATAAAAAAAGGGGGAGATATTAAAAAATTCCATCAATTAAAGACCAATTAATTCAAAAATCTTAGGAGGTAATAACATGAGAAAGTATTTATCAATTATGATTTCGACAGTTTTATTGATTGGACTATTTTCAGTAAGCAGTTTAGCTGCTTATCCAGAAAAATCAATAACCATTATTTGTCCCTGGTCTGCTGGAGGAGGAACTGATCAATTAGCAAGATTTGTGGCTGCAGAATTAGAAAAAGAGTTAGGACAACCAGTAGTAGTAAGTAATAAAACTGGTGGTAGTGGAGCAGTTGGTCATTCTGCAGGAGCATATGCTAAAGAAGATGGCTATACAGTTACCTTAGTAACTTTAGATATCGCAACAATTCATTGGTTAGGACTGAGCAAAGTAAATTATGCAGATTTTGATTATATAATTCAGTTGAATCAGGATCCTGCCGGATTAATGGTTAAAGGTGATGCAGAATGGGATAATGCTAATGATTTTCTTGAAGATATCAAAAACAATCCTAAAGGTGAATTTAAATTTTCAGGTTCAGCAACTGGTACAATATGGGATTTAGCAAGAGTAGGAATGTTAGATGCTGCAGGTATTTCACCACAAAAAGTTAAATGGATACCTACCGGTGGTGCTGCACCATCAATTACAGAATTATTAGGTGGACATATTGAGGCAATTACATGTAGTCTAGCAGAAGCATCTGGCCAATTAGAATCTGGAGATATCAAACCATTAGCTGTTATGGCAGATAGTCGGAATGAATCTTATCCCAACGTTCCTACTTTAAAAGAGCAAGGAATAGATTGGTCAGCAGGAACCTGGCGCGGTTTAGCAGTACCTAAGGGTACTCCTCAAGAAATTGTTGACAAATTATATGATGCCAGCTATAAAATAGCTACATCAGATAAATATAAAGAATTCATGTCCCGAACAGGATTTAATATTAAATTAAGAAATTCAGAAGAATTTGCTGAGTTTGCAAAAAAACAGGATACTGTTTGGAAAGAAGTACTGGAAATTGGTGGATTTTTAAACAAGTAAATTTAATAGCAGCCCTGTTTGTTAACAAACAGGGCTGTAAAAAAAAGGAGGGTTTTAAATGTCTTCTGAACAAAACAATAAATCTGTTAGAGGTAATATAATATTAGGTATATTTCTTGTTCTTTTTTCATTATTTGTGATAATTTACTCTAATGTAAATTTTCCATCTGCCAATACAGGTAGTGGTTCATTAACCGGACCTAAATTTTTTCCAACCGTTTTAGGAATATTCATATTCCTTTGTGGCATTTACGAAATTATATTTGCTTTTATTGATAAATCATTTAAAAAACATATACCTCAGCGTTCTTGCTCTGAATATTTAAAAGATTGGGGTATACAAAATATAATTATTTTTTTAACAATATCTTTTGCCTACGAACCAATTATTAAATTTTTTGGTGCTTTAATTGGTCATTTTTTAATTGTTTTTATATTATTATATAGATTAAATGTAACATTTTTCAAAAGAATAACATCATCGATTATTTTAGCTGTTTTAATTAAAATTTTATTTGAAACAATGTTTAAAATACAATTACCCGGTGGAATATTAAATATATTAATTTAAGGATGTGAAAAAATGACTGCTTTATTAACTGTATTACATCCAAGTATATTATTGCCATGGCTGTTAGCAATGGTTTTTGGTATATTTGTTGGCGGCATACCTGGTTTAACTGCTACTATGGCTGTTGCTTTAATTGTACCAATTAGTTATTATATGCAACCATTGGCTGGTTTAGCTATGATAATTGGAGTTGCATTTTCATCAATTTTTGCTGGAGATATTCCTGCTACTTATCTTAGAATTCCTGGAACTCCTGCATCAGGTGCAGCAATTTTAGATGGATATCCTTTAACACAAAAAGGAAAAGGATCATTAGCACTTTCTATAGATCTTATTTGTTCATCTATTGGTGGTCTTATAGGTGTGTTTTTATTAATTATGCTGGCTCCTCCTTTAGCAAATTTGGCTCTTAAATTTACACATTTTGAATATTTTTGGTTAGGTATATTTGGTTTGAGCACAAGCGCTATACTATGTAGAGGTAATAATGTAAGAGGATTAATGTCTGCAGCATTGGGTATGACTATTGCCACAATAGGAATAGATATAACTACTGGATATCCAAGATTCACTTTTCAATGTACTGAATTAATGAGTGGGTTAAATTTTATACCTGCAATGATTGGTCTTTTTGGCCTATCGGGAGTATTAAATAATTTACAAGATAGACAGGCTTTAAAATTAGCAAGTCTTAAAGGAAAAATTAATTTACCTATACTCAAATCTTTAAGAGAAATCTGGAAGAGAAAATGGACCCTCATAAGATCTGCTATCCTTGGAACCATTGTTGGAGCCCTACCAGGTGCTGGTGCTGATATGGCAGCTTGGATTTCTTATGGTGTAGAAAAAAACACTTCAAAACATCAAGAAGAATTCGGTGAAGGTTCTTTAAATGGAGTAGTAGCACCAACAAGTGCTAATAATGCAGCATTAGGGGGAACATGGATACCTGCTTTAGTTTTTGGAATACCAGGAGATTCTATTACAGCAATCGTTTTAGGAGCAATGTTAATGTATGGACTAACACCCGGTCCTTTAATTTTTGAAAGAAATCCAGAACTTATAAGTTCTATTTTCGCCATAGCATTAATTTCACAGATTTTTCTTTTGTTTATTGGTTTTTTAGGTATAAAAGCATATGGAAACTTACTAAAAATGCCTAAAAGTATAATGCTGGTTGGAGTGGTTTTATTTTCAATCATTGGTTCATATGCACTTAGAAATAGTTTTTTTGATGTATATATAATGATCATATTTGGAATAATAGGTTTTACTTTTGAAAAAATCAATGTTCCTGTTCCGCCTATGATACTTGGAATTATATTAGGACCTATGGTTGAAGATAATTTAAGAGTAGGATTAGTGAAAACAAATGGCAGTTTTATTCCCTTTTTATTAAGACCATTTAGTATTATTTTAATGTTTCTAATATTATTTATGTTATTTGGTGGAAGAATATTTTCTTCTCAAACGGAATAACAAAATTCATAGCTGACTTAATATTTTATATATGCAAAAAATAATATAATTAATTGGAGGTGTCAATATGTATTTTGCAACCATAGATTGTGGAACAACTAATTCAAGAGTTAATATTTTAAATGAAAATTTAGAAATTGTTGCCAGAGCAAACCAAAAAATAGGTGTTAAAGATACAGCCATTAGTGGCAGCAGAGAAAAATTAAAAACAGGACTTAAAAATGTATTTTTAAAAGCTCTTAAAAATGGCTCTCTTAACTTAAATGAAATTCAGTTTATTATAACATCAGGTATGATAACATCAGAAATAGGTTTAATAGAATTACCTCATTTGTGGGCACCAGCAGGACTTGGAGAATTATCACAGAGTATAGAAATAGTACATGATAAAAAAGTATTTCCACTTGATATACCAGTTATATTTATTCGAGGTATTAAAAACAACTATGGACAAAATTCGAATTATAATGATTTAAGAAAAATAGATTTTATGAGAGGTGAAGAAACTCAGATAATAGGACTACTTGATACATATGAAATTAAAACACCATTAACCGTAGTTGTCTTAAGCTCACATACAAAATATATAAATGTTGATACAGATAATCAAATTACTGGCTCACTTACTACTTTAAGTGGACAGTTATATGAAGCTATAATTAATAAGACTTCAATTGGTAAATCTGTTATTTGTTCTAATAATCAAAAATCTGATAAATTCGATAAAGATATAATTAAAACTGCATATGAATCAGTAATGAATGCAGGTTTTATTAGAACAATATTAATGCCAAGATTTATGGAAGTACTATTAGATACAACAGCATATCAGAGAAAACTATTTATAGAAAGTGCAATTGCCGCTGAGGATCTTACAACAATTAATGATTTTAGCACTGCAAATATGCCATTAAACAATAATTTTGTTCTAATCGGTCAAAAAGAAAGATGTAAAATATTTTCATACTTACTAAAAAAATATTTTTGTATAGATAATATTACCCAGATCTTTAAAGAAACCGAAGTAAACAACCTCAGTATTGCAGGAGCAGTAAAGATTGCAAAAAAAGCAAAAATATTTAGTAATGCATTAGAAAACCTATAACAAATATTTAATTCTGGCATAATTCATTTTTCTGACTCCATTATTATAATTTAAATATCCGATGCAGATAAATTTAATAAATATTTAATTTCATCTGCATTGGATTTATAATTTTACTATTCCACCTTTATTTTATACAGATTAAAAATCAAAAGGTCTGAAGAAATAATTTCTCCAGACCTTTACTTTTATATTTATAACTCACTTATAATCAACACATATATTTTACCTATATTTTACCTACAATAAGTATACATATATTTCACTTATACTGCTATACTGCTTCATTTCATATATATAGTTTGTTTAACAGCTTATATACTTTTATATACCTCTATAAATATAAGTTGTATGAAGTAGTTCATGTGCTTTGTGGCTGCCTGGTTCTCCAAAGTACTCTTCATATATTTTCTTTATATATGGATTTTCATGTGATTTTCTGCATTCTTTAGTGCTGTCTATTTCATATATAGCATCCATACGTTTTTTAAGTACATCTTCTGTAGCTGGAAGCGGCTGACCACCTCCGCCAAGACATCCACCTGGACAGGCCATGAATTCTACAAAATGGAATTCTTCTCCTTCTTTAATCATTTCCATAACTTTACGTGCATTACCCAGTCCATTTGCAACTGCAACTTTTAGATTTAGATCTCCTATCTGTACAGAAGCTTTTTTAATACCATCAAAACCTCTGATTTCTGTAAAATCAAGCGTCTTTAATTCTTCACCTGTTATTATCTCATAAGCTGTCCTGAGTGCAGCTTCCATAACTCCACCTGTGCTGCCGAATATAGCTCCTGCTCCAGAAGATACTCCCAGCAGATGATCGTATTCTTCCTCTTCTAGTTCATTGGCATTAAAACCAGCTTCATTAATCATCCTTGCCAGTTCTCTGGTTGTTAGAACATAATCTACTTCACCTGCCATTTCAGGCCGCTGAGCTTCGTATTTTTTAGCAGTACACGGCATAATGGAAACAACCACCAGATTATCAGGATCTATATTTTCTTTTTCTGCATAATAACTGTTGGCAACAGCACCAAACATCTGCTGTGGAGATTTACAGGAAGATAAATGATCCAGATATTCAGGATAATAATGTTCAATAAATTTTATCCATCCAGGGCTGCATGAAGTAAAGAGGGGCAGTTTACCGCCATCTTCAATCCTTTCAATAAGTTCTGTGCCTTCTTCCATAATCGTTAGATCAGCAGTAAAGTTTGTATCAAATACTTTATCAAATCCCAGCTTTCTCAAAGCAGCAACCATCTGACCTGTAAAGATAGTACCAGGTTTGTTACCAAATGCTTCTGATAATGCAACTCTTACTGCTGGAGCTGTCTGAACAACAACATGTTTATCCGGATCTGCAATTGCCGCCCATACGTCATCTATATATTCAACCTCTGTAATAGCGCCAGTTGGACAGACAAGTGAACACTGTCCACACATTACACAGGGACTTTCGGCCAGGTTATCATAAAATGCTGTACCGATTACTGTGTCAAAGCCTCTTCCTTCTGCCATTATTGCTTTTACAGATTGAACTTCTCGACAGACATTTTCACACCTGCGGCAGAGAATACATTTTTCTGGGTCACGAAAAAGTGCTGGAGTGGATTCATCTACTGCAAATGAACTCTTTTTGCCTTCAAACCTGTTTTCTCTTACTCCAAGTTTTTCTGCTATCTTTCTAAGTTCACAGTCTTCATTTTTAAGACAGGTAGGACAGTCTATTTTGTGATTTGACAGAAGAAATTCTAGATTGAGTTTTCTTGTATTTCTTACTCTGGCAGTATTTGTCCTGATTTTCATTCCGTCAGAAACTGGAGTAATACAGGAAGCTGCCAGTTTACCTGTGTTTTCTATTTCTACTAAACATAGTCTGCAGGCACCAATTTCGTTAATTTCTTTTAAATAACAGAGGGTAGGTATATCTTTACCTGCTTTTTGTGCTGCTTCCAGTACTGTCATATCTGGATCTACAGAATATTTTTCTTCATCTATCCAGATTGTAACTTTATCTCCATTCATTATAATTCCTCCTCTTTCACTTCTACATCACAGCGCAGACATCTGCTTGCCTCTTCAACTGCCTGATCAGCAGAATATCCTTTTTCTACCTCTGTAAATCCTTTTTTTCTTTCAGAAAGAAGTATTGTCGGCATTTTTACTCTCGGCTTTTCTTCTTCTATAATCGGGGCAGATAGTTTTCTTTCTCTTTCTACTTTATCCACTACCTCACCATTTCCTCCAAGATATTTATCTACTGCTGATGCTGCTTCTTTTCCCTGCTGTATCGATTCTATAACTGTTGATGGACCTGTTACACAGTCTCCTCCGGCAAAGATCCAGGAAATATTGGTGCGGTAATCTTCATTTGTCGAAATAAGAGATCCATTCTCCAGTTCAACCTCAAATTTTCCATTATTGAACTCGTCTTCCACACTCTGTCCAACTGCAGAAATAACTGCATCTGTTTTTACAGTATAATTTGTTCCTTCTACTTCTAGCGGTTTTCTTCTTCCACTTGTATCAAACTCTCCTCCTTCAATTTTTACACATTCTAATGCTTTTACTTTTCCATTTTCTCCTATTATTTTCACAGGATTTACCTGAGTATATATATTCACTTTTTCGTATTCTGCTTCTTCTATTTCTTCTCTGTGTGCCGGCATATCTTCTTTTGTTCTCCGGTAGATAATATTTACTTCTTCTGCTCCAAGGCGTACAAGATTACGCGCCACATCTATTGCTGCATTTCCTCCACCAATAACCGAAGCTGTTTTTCCTTTCATATCTATTTCTTTTCCTTGATTAATATCTCTCAACATCTGAAGTGCGGAATAAACTCCATCCAGATCTTCCCCTTCTATACTCAAACTTCTGTCTTTTTGTGCACCTACAGCCATATATACTGCCCAGTACCCTTCATCTTTCAGATCTTCTAATGTAATATCTCTTCCTACTTCAGTATCTACAGCTATCTCTACCCCCATAGTTGTTAGTACAGCAATTTCTTCATTTAAAAGTTCTTTCGGAAGCCTGTATTCTGGAATACCGAGGGCCAGCATGCCTCCTACCTCAGATTCCGCCTCAAAAATAGTCACCTGATAACCTTTTTTGCGCAGATAAAATGCTGCTGTAAGTCCTGATGGACCTGATCCTACAACGGCTATTTTTTTATCTTTTTCTTCTTTTATTTCCGGCACCGGAAAACTTCCTTCTTTTTCCAGCACATAATCACTTGCAAAACGCTTCAATTCTCTAATTGCAAGTGCCTCATCCATAGATCCTCTGTTACAGGCTCTTTCGCAGAGATTATAGCATACTCTGCCGCAGACTAATACAAGTGGGTTTTCTTCCTGAACCACTTTATATGCTTCTTTGTATTTCCCCTGTCTAATTAAATCTATATAAATTGGAACATCTACATTTGCTGGACATGCATTCTGACATGGGGAATTAAATAATGCTGCACAGACAGATGAACTGCAGTGTTTATTTTCTATATGATCTATATACTCATCTTTAAAATATCTTATTGTACTCAATACCGGATTTGGAGCTGTCTGCCCCAATCCACAGAAGGAAGAATCTTTTATCATTTCTCCCATTTCTAAAAGCAGATCGAGATCTTCCATACTCCCTTCACCATCTGTAATTTTCTCAAGTATTTCCAGCATTCTTGTGGTTCCAATTCTGCATGGTGTACACTGGCCACATGACTCATCCTTGCAGAAATCAATAAAATATTTTGCCAGATCCACCATACATGTCTGATCATCCATAATTATCATACCACCGGAACCCATAATTGTACCCAATTCCTGCAGAGAATCGTAATCTATTGGTACATTGAGATGCTGAATGGGTATACATCCACCTGAGGGCCCACCGGTCTGAGCTGCTTTAAAATCACCATCATTTTCCAGCCCACCACCGATATCAAAAATTACTTCCCCTACTTTAGTTCCCATCGGTACCTCTACCAGACCATTATTTTCAATTTTTCCGGCCAGAGCAAATACCTTTGTACCTGAACTTTTTTCAGTACCTATTTTGTTAAACCATTCACTGCCATTTCTAATTATCTCTCCTACATTAGCAAGTGTTTCTACATTGTTGATAATTGTTGGCTCATCCCACAGTCCAGAATCAGAAGGAAATGGAGGTTTGGGCCTTGGTTCTCCCCGCCTTCCCTCAATAGAAGCAATAAGTGAAGTTTCTTCTCCACATACAAAGGCTCCTGCTCCAAGACGAATGTCTACTTTAAAGTTAAAATCAGTACCAAAAATGTTATCTCCTAAAACTCCCAATTCTTCTGCATCTTTAATCGCTTTTTTGAGGCGTTTAATAGCCAGTGGGTATTCAGCTCTACAGTAAATATATCCCTGCTGAGCTCCTACAGCATAACCAGCTACAGCCATACCCTCAAGCAGCTTATGGGGATCACCTTCCAGAATGCTTCTATCCATAAATGCCCCGGGGTCACCTTCATCTGCATTACAGATTATATATTTTTCGTTTCCAGCCGCTTCTGCAGCCAGCTTCCATTTTAAACCTGTCGGAAAACCGGCTCCACCCCTTCCTCTCAAATTAGAATTCAATATTTCTTCTCTTACCAGCTTAGGCGAAAGTTTTTCTACTGCTTTTGCAAGGCCAAGATAAGCTTCATTTGCTACTGCCTCTTCAATGTTTTCAGGATTAATATTCCCACAGTTTTTGAGAACTATTCTTTCCTGTTTTGAAAAAAAATCACCCTCTAAATCTACCAGCCATCTGGAGATAATATTACCCTCTTTTAGATGCTGTTTTATAATTTCTTTTGTTTTTTCCGCATCAACATTAGCATAAATATATCTTTTGTTTTTATCTCTAATTTCCATAAGGGGTTCTTTAGCACAAAAACCAATACATCCTGTATGATCCAGCTCAACTTTATCAGATAAATTCTGTTTTTTTAATTCTTCTGCTGCGGTATCCCAAACTTTTTGTGCACCTGCAGCAAGGCCACAGGTTCCCATACCAATTATTATTCTGCATTTTTCATTATTGGAATATTTTTTTGACATTTCTTTCTGCATAGACTCTAATTCGCTATATGATACCATTGTATACCTCCTTCTGAAATGGTGTTTTTAAATTTCATTATTTAAATATTTTTCAATAATCTTTACTGCTTTTTCTGGATTCAGTAATCCATGTGCTGTACCATTAACTGTCATAACCGGAGCCAGCCCACAGGCACCAAGACAGCGAACCACTTCCAGTGATAACTTCCCATCTTCAGTTGTTTCACCGGCAGAAATGCCGTATTTATCTTCTATCTTTTTTATAATCTCCTGTGAACCTTTAACATAACAGGCTGTCCCTTTGCATATAGCAATCTGATATTCTCCTTTTGGAAATTCACTGAAATGAGAATAAAAAGAGATAACACTGCTTACATCACCTGGTGCTGTGTTAAGGCTGTCAGCAACTTTTTTCTGAAGTTCTTTAGGTAGATATCCAACCAGGTTCTGTATTTTATGCAGAACCTCAATCAATGAAGATGAGTCGTTTTCATAATTTTTTAAGATATTATCAATCTCTTCTGTTTTTTCTTCCCAGTCATTTCTCTTCTCTAATACTGCCATAATTAACCTCCTTATTTGATGAAAATAAAATGTGATATTTTTCTCTAATTTTTTACATTTTTTTAAATTTTACAGTTTTATCAGCTCCTTTTTTTGTTTAATTTCGAGAAATATTTCACAATATTCCTACATATATAATAATGCATTAAACGTGCCAGTCCTTATCTATTTAAAAATATTTTTTTATAAAACAGATGTTATTGCTGTTATAGCAGTGATTAATATTAAATATAAAATTAAATTTATAGAAAAACAAAAGAGGAAAGGAATATTCTCCTCTCCTCTTTAATGCATAACTGCATTAAAACAGCTTCATTATTTTATAAATATACAATAAATCTTTGTGATATACTGCACAATTAAGCTTTTTAAAAAATGCACCAGTGCATCGCTGTAATGCATTTATGCATTAATGCCAGTTTTAGCCGAAATATTTTTTGAGTTTTCTTACCACAGTTGACTGATTAACACCCAGCAGTTCTGCCATCTCATATGTTGAGCGCTCATTTTCTTTAGCCAGCATAAGAATTTTCTTTTCTACTTCTTCCACCGCTTCTGTTAAAGGCAAAATCTCTTTGACATCTATCTTATTTTTTTGATCTTTTATGTTTATTAATTTTTTAATATTTTCTTTATCGATTAAACTTTCTTCTGCAGTTAGAATAAGTCTCTCCAGTATATTGTTCAGCTCTCTTACATTACCGGGCCAGTCATACCTGAGCAAATAATCCAGACTTTCCTGACTAAAGTGAATATTTTTACCATATTTTTCATTTAAAATTGAGGTGAAATGTTTTATTAAAGGAATTATATCCTCTTTTCTGCTTTTTAAAGGTGGAATCATTATAGGAACAACATTCAATCTGTAAAAAAGATCTTCTCTAAATTCTTTGTTTTTCACCATTTTATGCAGATCTCTATTTGTGGCAGCTATCAGACGAAAATTAACTTTTTTGGATTCTACCCCGCCAATTCTGCTTACCCTGTGTTCCTGAAGTACCTGCAGCAGTTTAGCCTGCATATTTAAAGGCAGTTCACCTATTTCATCCAGGAAAAGTGTTCCCTGATCAGCTTCTTCTATAAGTCCAGGTTTTCCTTCTTTTCTGGCACCACTAAATGCACCTTTTTCATACCCAAAAAGTTCTGACTCCAGCAGAGTTTCCGGTATAGCAGCACAGTTTATTTTAACAAATTTTTCCCTCTCAGTGCTCTGTTCATGAATATATTTTGCCACAACTTCTTTTCCTACTCCAGATTCTCCTGTAATGAGAATGGTAGAATCAGTTTCAGCAATTTTTTGTGATAGTTTTAGTATATTTTTCATTTCTTCAGATCTGCTTATAATATGTCCTGGTATATCTTCATTCTTATAATCTGTTTTTTCGATAACCTGATTTAACTCTTTTAAATCTCTTGCATTTATTATTATTTTTTCCAGAATACCACTGTTAATTACCGGATTTGCTGTAACAAGTAATCTTTTCCCTGTATGTGTATTCTGAACTATTGTCATTTCTTTTTTTTCATTAATACTGAGAAGAGACACAGATGGGTAAAGAATTCTTTTCTTTTCCAGCTCAGAAACAGGTTTTCTAAGCAGATCTTTTTTCTCCATATTTAACATCTTAAGATATGCCTCATTAATCTGTTCTACTTTACCGTCCCGGTTCACAACCATAATTCCATCATAAGAAGAATTTATTATCAAATCCAGTTCTTTATTTACTTCCTGCTCTTCTTTGACTTCTGTTCTTTTTTCGCTGAGGAGGTAAGGCAGACACATATTGACCTCAGCCATTCCTTCACACACTGCTGCAGCTTTATCCCAGCAGGATTTATATCCACAGGCTCCACAGTCCAGGAGATCATCTTCTGTATACTTGCCTGTTTTGTTTAAAACCTCCCATATTTCGCTGTCATCCGGAGTATTGATCGGTATTTTCTTTTCTGAAAATTCTCTGCTTAAATCAAGATTTTCTGCAGCTTCCATATTATATCTAGAGAAATATCTAAATCTTTCTGTATAATTTTCTACAGCTAATTTTTTGCTGTAATAGTTGCCATCTTTTAAATCTACCCCATCAATACAGCCTTCACAAAAAAGAATGTCTACAAATTCTGGTGATATTTCTTTCTCTAAAAGAAGATCTAAAAGCTCTACAACATGATTTTCTCCTTCAACATTTATATATTTTTTTGAGCTACTATCTACTGCTTTAAGAAGATTCCCGGCAATAGGAAGATTTCTTGCTTCCTCACTTATTTCTGTACTGTTTTCATCGACTTCATAGCTGTGTAATTTATCTTTTTTGGAATAATTTCCTGTATCATTCAGATTTATATTTAATTTTCCTCCTAAAGAAAACAACTCACTAAATGTAAGGACAGCTGTTGAACCATCATCTTTGAACTCATTTTTTTTTGCATGACATGGACCAACTAATACCAATTTTGAATCTTTATCCTTAATATTTTTAAAATATTTACTTAAAGCCTGCATTGGAGAAAATATTTCCCCTAAATTTTCGATGAGTTCTGGATAATATTTTTCTATAAGTGATACAATCACCGGACAGGTAGAACTAATAATAGTTTTTTCCGTATTCTGTAACAGATTTCTATATTGATTTTTTATAAGTTCTGCTCCCAGAGATACTTCGTAAATTTCTGCAAATCCAAAGCTGTATAAATATTTTTCCCAATCACTGTACAGCCATTCTTTTTTAAAAGCCGGAAAACTCGGCGCCAGCCCTACAGAAACAGCTTCATTATCATTCAGCCATTTTTCTACCTGTCTTTCCTCACTTATAATTCTTTTTGCTCCCTGTGAACATACTTCAACACATTTCCCGCAGAAGATACACCTTTCTTCCACTACTTCTGCCTGGCCACTGATTACTTTTATGGCTTTTACAGGACAGTTGCGTACACACGCATAACATTCATGGCAGCGGTCTTTAAGTGTTTCTATAAACAATTTTTTTCACCACCCAAAATATATTATCTTCTAGTCTAAATCACTGTAATAGCTGTTTCTGCAGTATACTGCTCCAAGTGGATTGTGTGCTAAAACTCTATCTTTTACGGCAAGCACTGTAGTTGGAGCTGAAGAATGTTTAAAAAACAGGCTGTCATGCCCGACACATAATCCCAGAACTATGTTAAATTCTGACCCTGATTCTTCCAGAAATTTTGCCTGTCCAATTGGATTACATGCTGCTTCAAAACCTGTTTCGGAAAATCTGTCTTCAGGTGGAATATCTAATTTAGCCTTATCAAAACTGCCACAGCAGCAGACTGCAGATGCTACTTTAAAACCTTTTTCCTTATAATAATCTGCCGCAATTTTTGCTTCTCTTTTGAGTCCTATACAAAAGGCTATTCCTATTGTCTCATAGCCTGCTGTATCTGCAAATTCAGCAATTTCTTTTAATCTCGGCCACTTTTTGTATCCTGTTGTTTCTACATGAGCCGCAGTTTTAAACAGCAGAGAATTTTCTTCTTTTTCGTATTCTGGAGCAATTTCATTGAACCAGTCCTTTTCTGGAATCATACACCATTCTGGATATTCTTCATTTTCTTTTTCACATGACTTTTCTTCACACCAGGCACAAATTGAAAACATATATTTCCCTCCTAAGATTATTATAACAAAATATTTTTAAATTTTTGAATAAATTTTATCTATTAATTTCTATAGGTGATCTTTAGTTAAAAATGATATCAATTAAAAATTTTATTTAAAGTTGTAATATTGATATCGAGTTTATTGGAATAATCTATTATATGTTTGAGCCTTTTTACACTAAAAAATTCATTTTTAGGATGTGCATATAATATTAAAAGCGCCTTTTCTTCCGCCGTCTTTTCCAGAAGACAATTTAGATCTTGATCTGTTATCAGATTTTTTTCAAAACCTGTCCCTTTTAAGCTGTATTTAGAAAAAGGACGTTTATTCAAAAAAGCTTCCGGAAATTTTTGATCTCTTCTGTGTCCTGCTCTGGCAGCTGCATAATTATTGCTGACATAATTCTGGACCTGTTTGAAATATCCATTATATGGATAAACAAATGTAGAAACTTCAATACCCAGGTCCTTTAAATAGTTTTTTGGTTTTGAAACCTCATACTCCATTGAACTGTCAGATATTCTAATATAGCTGTCTTTTTCCGAATAACTATTTTTTAGAGGTGAATCCAGTATGAGGTATTTTCTGTTATTTTTTCTTTCTATTTTTTCTATAGAAATTTCTTCACTAACTAAATTATTAACATTATATATTATGTAGTTATATCTTTTATCCATTAAAGAAATATTTCTGGCTGCTATTTCTTTTTCACCAGAGTGTAATTTTTCCTTTATGGAGTGAATTACAAGTCCGGTATGATAATGTCCATGTCCTGCAATTTCCCAGCCGCTTTCTGAAAGCTTAATTATATCTTTTTCAGTTAACTGGCCATTTTCTCCTACTGCAGCAGTGTTTACCGCAGCAACAGCTGGAATATCATTTTCTTTATGCACAGGATATGCAAGCTCCATATCTTCTTTAAATCCATCATCATACATTATTACAAGGGCAGGTAATTTTTCAGCAGAAACATTTAAAGAACAGATGAGTAAAATAAATATTATTAAACAAAATATTTTTTTCAAGTAAATCTTCTCCTTATTGATTAATATGATTATATACAGCAGTGATTTTAAAAAAAGAATACAATTTTTTCAAAATTAAAGGATTTTAAAATTTGAGCTGGAAAGTTATAATTAATCTTTTTTGATTTTTTAAAATTTGTATCTGATTTTTTAATATGTATAAAAAATATATTAGCTCTTAAAACTTACCAAATTTAGCCGAGAAAGCCTCACTTATGCTAATGGGCGTGGAGAATGTCAAAACTGGCAATCCCGTAATCTATTGATTTTTTTAGTTTAATACATTACTATTTGAAGAGGTGGTAAAATGACAATGAATATAAAAACAAAAACAATAAAATTAAAAGAAATGATTTTATATCTAAAAATTTCTAAATTATTATTAATTATTATATTCTTGACTTTTTCTTTAATACCTGCTTTTAATTCGGCCACCTGTGCTCAAAGTGATTTTGATAAAAATATTTTAATTAATAAAACTTCAGTTATACAGGGAGAAGTAATAATTGTTAAATCGAAAAATAATTTTTTAATTGACAGTATTAAATTTAACAGCAGCAGTTATAAAGTACGGAAATATACAGATGGAAATATTTCACTTATCGGAGTTTCCTACTGGCTCACACCCGGAAAATACCAGCTGGAAATAAAAGGCAGCAGCAATTATATGCTTTCAATTGCTGTTTTAGAAGGAGATTTCGACAGCAGTTATCTGCAGGTAAACAAAGATCAGGAAAATATTATCAGCCCTGAAGATAAGAAAATTATAGAGAGAAAAGAAAAGGATAATCTGGCAGTAAAAAAAGCAAGAAGCAGTTCTTCAGATAGAAGATTATGGCAGGATAAATTTATCTGGCCGGTTGATGGAACTATTTCCACTGAGTTTGGTGCCCAGAGATATGTAAATGGAAAACTGCAGAGCAGGCATTCCGGCATTGATATTGCAGCTGAAAAAGGAACTCCCGTAAAAGCTCCAGCTGATGGAACTGTCAAACTAACGCAGAATCTGCTTGTAACAGGAAATACAGTAATTATAGATCATGGATGGAATCTATTTAGCTCATACTCCCATTTAAACAATATATCTGTTAAAAATAATGCGGACATAAAAAAAGGAGATATTATTGGTTATATTGGATCTACCGGCTTTTCTACCGGACCTCACCTTCACTGGGCGGTTAAATTAAATGATGTTTTTGTAAATCCCAGACAGTTTATTGATCTCAATATCATCAATTGAAAATAAACAAAAAAACCTGCCTGCATGGAGTTAATACTGCAGTAAGCAGGTTTTTGAATTTTAATATTTACTCTTCTAAATTCAATATTGACTTCATTGTATCTTTATAGATTTTGTAATCTGAACTGCTGAAAAGAACAAATCTTATTTTTTCTATACTCTGCAGATTTTTTAAACTACTTTTTACTGTTCTTAGTGCTGTAACTGCTGCCTGTTCAATTGGATAGCCAAATGCTCCGGTTGATATTGAGGGAAATGCAATTGATTTTATATTATTTTCTTCTGCAATTTTTAAAGCATTTTTGTAAGTCTTTACTAGAAATTGATCTTCCGGCTTATCAACCCCGTATACAGGTCCCAGGCAGTGAATGATATAATCATTGTTAAGTTCATATGCACCTGTAATAACAGCTTCTCCTGTCTTTATGGGAGCAAACTCGCGGCAGGCCTCAGCTAATTCTGGCCCGGCTGCCCTGTGGACTGCTCCTGCCACACCTCCACCTGTTCTGAGCTGAGCATTGGCAGCATTAACTACTACTTCTACATCAGGCTGTTTGGTAATATCTCCTTCTGTAATTTCTAAAATTACTCCATCAATTTCAGTTTTCATAAATATCCCTCCTTATTTTAACTATTATTTATACAGCTTTAGAATCCTTCATAATGATATCTATTAGAAACCCCTGCAGAAAGGATACCAGAAAATATTAGTTTCCATTTTCCACCACACTTTTCTCAATATCTTTATAATCAACCAATTTTTCAACAAATAATCCCATCAGCAGCACAGATATCAGGGTAAAAATAAATCTCCAGATAGCAAACTTTATACCAAGGAACTGTATCTCTACTCCAATCTGAGGTATTTTTAGTGAAGCCCATACTCCAAGAAATGTTATTATATTACTAATACTTGCTTTTTTCTTTATCAGTTCAGCGGCCAGTGGAAAGGCAATATACATAGGACCTGTAGGTAATGATCCCAAAATAATAGAAATAGCTTTTCCTTTTAATCCAGATTGCTGGCCTAAATATTTTTTTACTAATTCAGCTGGTATCCAGACATCTGCCAATCCCATAATTATAAGTACTGCTGGAAATATCATAACCATGTCTTTTGCATAATGTGATGACATTTCAATTGAAGGCAAAAATCTATCCGGAGATAGAATCTTTAGTAAAACAAATACTGGAATAAGAACTAAAATCATTTTGAAAATTTTTCTTAAATTATTTTTTAATTTTACTTTAATTTTATTGTTTTTCACATTACTACCCCCAGAAGAAAAGAAATAATTACTGCAGATATAAAAGCCAGCAGATTAC
>JBNJGL010000046.1:0-5963 GCA_051747745.1 Bacillota bacterium
TGGAGGGGATTTATATACAGATTACATTAATTCTCAAACAGCTTCTCTAAATATTGATATACCAGCAGGTAGATTGAATGCAGACCGTCTAACAGCTGAAGATTTAATTGATATAAAGAGCAGTGGAGATATATATATTGATAAATTTAATTCGAAAAACTTAAATGTTTTTACTCAGGAAAAGAATGCTCTACTTCAGATTAGATCAGGTAATATTGAAAAGTCTGTTAATATAGAATCAGATAATCAGCAAATAGATAAACTGATTCATACAGGTAATAATCCTCTGTATCTGGATATTACTGGTGGAAGCAAAAATATGGCAGAAGATATATTTGTAAATATAGTTTTAGAAGATAGTAATCAGCTTCAGCCGGTGATTTTTAATAAGCTTTATGCTGATAAACTGTATGCTGATGTCAGAACAGATAATGTTGAGTTCCGGGACCTTCTTCTCGGCAGCAGGGCAGATATTTATAACAGCAATTACTATGTTACAGCTGACAATATTAACAAAAAGCTGTTTGATTCAGATCTACAGCTGTATCCAGAAGACAGCCATATATATCTAAAAATGCAGGCAGATAGAAAGTTTTTAACTGATGCTTTTATTGTAAATTATGATCCGGACTTTATTGTAAACGAATTCAGTACAGCCAATAGTTTTATTAGAATCAGTGACAAAATAACACAAATATTGAGCAGTATGTTTAATGATAAAAGACAGGCAGACTATACTTTAATTAATGCTGACAGATCAGATCTGCTGAATATTTTGGAAGAAGATTTAATTACTACTGATTATGAAAAAGATGAAGAGTACGAATAAAAATCTGATGATATAAAAATATAGAACCTGCCTGATTAAAGTCAATAGAGGTAAAAAGAAAAGGAGTATAAATATTGTGAAGAAAAAAGTTGTGATCTATCTGCAGGAAAACATTTTGTTGAACTTAACAATACTTATCTTAACTGCTGTTATACTTTTAGCCTCTATTTCAGCGGTCGGAGCACAGAAAAGTGAACAGGAGATTTATGTCAGCCAAATCGAAGTTAGTAATTCTGAAATAATCCCGGCTGAAGAAATAGATGCCGTTACTTTTAAATATGAAGACAGGATGATCAGTTTAAATGAGTTAAAAGAGCTTGTAAATTTAATTAATCAAATTTACAGGGAAAGGGGATATATTACAGCTCAGGCTGTAATTCCTGAACAAAATGTGAATGATGGTATTGTTAAAATCAGACTTATAGAAGGAAAAATCGGGCAAATATTACTGGAGGGTAATGAAGATACAGATGATGATTTTATTTTGCACCGAATCTCGATTGATTCCGGGGAAATAATAAAAGTAGACAGCCTGGAAGATGAGTTATTTTACTTTAATGTTGTTAATGATATTAACCTTAAAGCAGATCTAAAAGCAGGTGAGGAATTTGGAACTACTGACCTAGTTTTAAATGTTTTTGAGCCAGAAAAAGTAAAGAAATCATTTTTTATAGATAATAGGGGTAGAGATGAAACCGGAATTTTTAGATATGGAATTAACTATTCTAACAGCAGTTTGACAGGTAACAGGGACAGCCTAAAAGTAAGTGCATTTGCTTCTGAAGGTACTGAAGGTGGAGTTATATCTTACAGTCTTCCCATAAATAGAAGAGGAGGTAGACTCAATTTAAGCTATAATAAAAACCTTTCTGATATACTTTATGGAGATTTTGAGAGTATAAGTATTGAAGGAGAATATGAAGAATATGGGGCTGGTATTTCTTTTCCTCTTATTGTTAAAAGGGGATTTAAAGTGGATGGTGCTTTTGAATACAATAATAAAGAATCAGATACATATTTTTCCGGTATAAATCTACTTAAGACTGATATTGAGACATACAGCATTACAATGACCACTCAAACTGTCAAAGAAAATAATTTATTTTTTACCACTCATTATCTGATGCAGGGATATGCTGATTCTGGAAATAACGGCTACAGTAATTCAGGAGTTAGTGATGAATTTGTTAAATATAATGGATATTTTGAAAAACAGAATATTTTTAACAGCAGTATGTTGAAGTTGAATGCCTATCTTCAGCTGACAAACAACAAACTGCTTCCTTCTTCTGAACAGTTTTCTCTGGGAGGCATGTCTACTGTAAGAGGCTTTAAAGAGGGGAAATTAACCGGTGATCAGGGATATTATCTTAGTGCGGAATTGAGCAGAAAGTTTGAAAGTGGAAGAGAATATTTTGTATTTCTGGACCATGGTGGGGTTTTCCCTTACAAAGGAAATGAAGAAGATATAGATAAAGATGATTATTTAACTTCTACTGGTCAAGGTATTAATTTTAGTTTTGGCAGAAATATTTCTGCTCAGATTGTGTTTGCTTTACCTCTGGATAAAAAAGGAGGTCCAAGAGTTCATTTTAGTCTACAGAAAAATTGGTAGCTGATTATTTTGAAAAAATTGGAGGAATTAATTCAACTTAGCTGAATATTAAAAATAAGCATTTTAAGATAAATTTAGTTATATTATTTTCACTTTAAAAATAGTTTTGATTTTTTAGACTTATTAGAGCGATTTTAATTCAGCAGTTGAAAGGTGTGAGATATGAAACTTCAATTTAATCTATATTTAATTCCTCTATTTACATCATCATTTATAACCTTTGTGCTGGCACTTTATAGTTATAAATATAGAAAAGTTAAAGGTGCAGTGGCTTTTATGCTTAGTATGTTTGCTGGATCTTTATGGGCAGCTGCAAATGCTCTGGAAATGGCAGGTGTTAGTTTATCAGCGAAAGTATTCTGGGCCAATATACAGTATGTTTTTTATGCTTTTGCTCCTTTAATCTGGCTTGTTATGGTTTTTGAGTTTACCGAAAGGGAAGAACTGGTCAACAAAAAGAATATTATGCTGTTTTCAATTATACCTCTGCTGACAATATTTTTTGTCTGGACAAATGATTATCATCACCTTATGCGGAAAAATGTAAGTCTGGATTCTGCTGGTATGTTTTCAGTAATTGTAAAAGATTATGGTATCTGGTTCTGGATTCATTTTATTTACTGCTATATTTTGAATACCCTGAGTATGATTTTTCTATTAAGAGCTATCTGGAACAGAAATCTTATTTACAGGAGGCAGACTATTTTTCTTTTTGCAGGATATGGAATAGTATTTCTGTCAAATATACTATATGTTCTTGGTATTAGCCCTATTACACGTTTTGATATTTCTCCGGTGCTTTTCAGCCTTTCTGCTGCAGTAATTGCTCTTGGAATATTTAGGTTCCGAATTTTTGATCTGGTACCAGTTGCAAGAACAACTATTTTTGAAGAAATGGCAACAGGTATTATTGCTTTTGACAGAAAAAAAAGAATTATTGATATAAATCCACGTATAAAAAATATGTTTTTTTTAGATGAGAATATTTCATATCTGGGTAAAAGACTTTCATCTATTACACCAGAGCTGGAAAATATATTTGATTCTATTGATTTTGAAAATAAGCATAAATTTATCAACAGAGAGATGAAGATAAAATTTGAAAATGAAAGTTATTATTATGAATTGTTTTTATCTCTTATCGAAAATAATAAAGATAGATTTCTGGCTGGAGTGATGATTATAAATGATATAACTGCACTCAAAGAGGCCAGGAAAACGCTCAACAGACAGGAAAAAGAGCTGGCTGTAATGGATGAAAGGCAGAGGCTGGCCCGGGATCTGCATGATAATCTCGGTCAGGTGTTGAGTTTTTCTGGAGTACAGATACAGGCTGCCAGACAGCAGTTCAAAAAAGAGAATTATAATATTGCAGATCAATATTTGAAGCGCTTAAGTACTATTATAAGAGATGCTCATAAAGATATAAGAGAATATGTATATAATGTAAGAGATAACAGCAGATATAAGCATAACTTTTTAGAACTTCTTGAAGAAGAGATTGTAGAATTTAAAGAAAAAAGTGAAATAAGTGTTGAGCTGAAAACTAACTTTAAAAAAAATAAAGATGATATTTCTGAAAATATCATTCGTGTATTGAGAGTGGAAGAAAAAATACAGTTAATAAATATTGTTAGAGAAGCTCTTACAAATATATTAAAATATGCAGAAGCAGAAAAGGTAAAGATAATATCCTACCTGAAAGATAAAAAATTAAAATTAATAATTGAAGATAATGGTATAGGAATAGATCAGCTGAAAAAAAATAAAGGATCTGGAATAAATATTATGTATGAGAGAGCAAAAATTATTGGTGGTAGTCTAAAAATCGAATCTGAAGTTGATAAAGGATGTAGAATCACAGTCCTACTACCTGTGGGAGAGGAGTAGAAATATGCAGATAATGATAGCAGATGATCACCCTTTGTTTGCAGAGGGATTAAGAAATTTGCTGGAAACAGAGAACTTTGAGATTGCTGCTGTAGTAAATGATGGAGAAAAAGCAGTAAAAACTGCCCTTGAAAAAAAACCAGATTTAATTATGATGGATATAAAAATGCCGAAGCTTAATGGTATTGAGGCAACATATAAAATAAAGAATAAGCTGCCTGATACTGTTATACTTATTTTGACCAGTTTTGAAGAAGATGATAGTCTTTTTAAGGCAATAAGGGCTGGTGCATCTGGATATTTACTTAAGAGTCTCAATGGTGAAGAGCTGATAAAAAGTCTGCATGAATTAGAAAACGGCAAAAATCCTTTTTCTCCTGGACTGGAAGAATGTTTATTTAATAAATTCAGAAATTATAATGAAGCCCCCCCAATAGATATAGAATTAAGTGAAAGACAGATGGAAATTATAAATCTGGTCAGTGATGGATATACATATAAAGAAGTAGCGGAAGAATTATTTTTAAGTGAAGCAACTATTAAATATCACATGAATCAGATAAAAGAGAAATTATCCATGAAAAATAGGGCTCAGGTCATTTCCTATGCGAAGAGATATTTACTATAAAACAGAAACAAGAATAGTACCGGGTACAAGTGAAAAAAATCACTTGTACCCGGTACTATTTCCCTTTTATGTACCCGGTACCAATATAAATAGGTACCAATATAAATATAAATTTTTAGAGGAATCAATTAAATTTAACTGAATAAATAAAATATGTTCTATTATGCTGGATATTTTAAAATTTTGTCAGGATTAATTATCAATTAAAGGGGGAAGAAGATGACTATAGTTACTTTAGATGATATAAAAAATGCCAGAAAAAATTTAGAAGGTATTGCCAAAAAAACCGAACTGGATTGGTCAAGAACATTCAGTAAAATGAGTGGAAACGAAATCTATTTAAAGCTGGAAAATTTACAGCGGACAGGGTCATTTAAAATTCGCGGTGCATATAATAAAATGTGTAACCTTACTGAAGAGGAAAAGAAAAATGGAGTGGTGGCTGCTTCTGCAGGAAATCATGCTCAGGGAGTTGCTCTGGCTGCAGCTAAAATGGGTATAAAATCTACAATTGTTATGCCAGAAGGAGCTCCAATTGCAAAGATCAATGCCACACAGGGATATGGTGCAGATGTAATTTTAAAGGGAGAATCCTATGATGAAGCTCATGAGGAGGAAGAGAGATTTTCTCGAGAAAATGGAGCAGCAATAATTCCGGCTTTCAATGATATAGATGTAATAGCGGGCCAGGGCACAATTGGACTTGAAATTTTGGAAGACCTGCCTGATGTTGATATAGTAATAACTCCTGTTGGAGGTGGAGGACTGCTGTCCGGTGTTGCAGCTGCTCTTAAAAAGTCAAATCCAGCTATAAGAGTAATTGGAGTAGAAGCGGCAAATGCAGCCTGTATGGCAGAATCAATGAAACTCGGCTGTCCTGTTCATTTAAAAAATGTTGATACAATAGCTGATGGTATTGCAGTTAAAAGTCCGGGAAAACTTACATACAAAATAATTGCTGAATATGCAGATGAAATAGTAACTGTTGAGGAAGAAGAAAT
>JBNJGL010000046.1:6063-18928 GCA_051747745.1 Bacillota bacterium
TTAAACAAAATTAATTAGGAGGAATTTTAAAATGGCAAAAGAAATTATTAAAACTGATAAGGCACCTGCAGCAGTGGGGGCATATTCACAGGCAGTAAAAGCGGGAGATACAGTTTATTTATCCGGACAGATTGCTATTGATCCGGAAACTCAGGAAATTATTGATGGTGGAGTAGAGGAACAGGCAAAAAGAGTTCTGGAAAATCTCAAGGCTGTTCTAGCAGCAGCAGACTGCACTTTTCAGGATGTTGTTAAAGCAGAAATTTTCCTTGATGATATAAATGATTTTGGTGCAGTAAATGATATTTATGCAGAATATTTTAAAGAAGAGCCTCCTGCAAGAGCCTGTGTAGAAGTGGGCAATTTACCCAAAGGTGTTGCAGTAGAAATAGCACTTATTGCAGTAAAGTAGATTAGTTTTTATTTTTGCTAACCTCTGTGTCTTTTTTTCGGCACAGAGGATATTTTATTTTAAAAATAAGCTGTAAACGGTATATTTTTTAACTTCAAAAAAAGGAATTTTAGCAAAATTATGAAAATATAATAGTATAAGCTCAAAAATATGTCCGGGGTGGAGGTTTATTATGCATATAATCGAAATTTTGTTTAAAAATAAACCGAATAAGTATAATAATCTTTTTCAGAAAGAGCTGCATGCATTAAATTATAATCGTGCTGAAACCTCCAGTTATTTATTGTTTTCTCTTGCCCTCATAATGCTGATAACTGCATATGAGACAAATGATAGTGAAATAATGATAAAAATCAATCTTTATTTTTTTATATTTACTGCTTCAGCTGTAATTTTATTTTTAGTATTAAGATATTTTCTAAACAGCAGTGATTCCAGATTCAGTACAGTCATGATATATATTATCCCTTCTGCAGCAGTAATCTGGGGTACTACTTTAATATCTTATGTGCCGGCCAGAGTGGAAACAGTAGGAATTTATTCGATTGTGATACTTGCCATCTCTTCTCTGCTTTTTTTAAAGTGGTATGTTAGCTTGAGTCTATATTTAGTAAGTTTTTCTTTTATATTATATAATTTATCGGTGTCTGTAAGAGATGATGGTTTTTTTCTTTCTAGAGTAGTGATGCTCTTCTTTTTGATAATAACTGCCTGGATTATTTCGCGTATGCTTTACTATATCAATATGCAGCATTTTGTTGCCAATACTGACCTGAGGGAACAAAAAAATGCATTTCAGACTGAGGTATTAAGAAAATCAAAACAGCTAAATGAGTATGAAAAGAAAATGACAAAAGATATAATTTTTGCTATTACCAATCTGCTAGATATTTATGATGTTTATACAAGAAATCATCTTGAAAATGTGGCAGTTCTTTCTAAACTTATTGCAGAAAAGATGAAGCTGAGCAATCAGGAAATAAAAGATGCTTACTGGGCAGGAATGGTCCATGATATCGGTAAACTCCTGATACCTTTAGAAATTCTTAATAAAAAAGGAAAATTAACTAATACTGAATTTGATTATGTTAAAAAACATTCTGTTTGGGGAAGTGAAGCTCTTAAAAACTCTCGCTCTCTTAAAAATATTTCTCGATATGTGCTTTACCATCATGAAAGATGGGATGGCAGAGGTTATCCTGACAAACTAAAAGGTAATCAAATTCCACTGATATCTCAAATAATATCTGTTGCTGATGCATGGGATACAATGTGTTCAAGTAGAGCCTATAGAGATTCTCTGGGTGAAAAGAAAGCTGTTAAAGAACTTAAAGCCAATAGAGGAACACAGTTTTCTCCCGAAATTGTAGATGTTTTCTTAACTATGGTTGAAAATGATACAAAACTTGATAAATACAGAGAGATTAATAAATATTATTCTGATGAAGACCATAAAGTTAATATTAAAACTTCATAATAAAAAAGTTTGGTAAAGACTAAGAATTAATCTTCGATTTTACCGAGAAATTTATTTATTTTCATTTTAAAAAAATAATTATGTGATAAAATATAATTAGAAATAGATAGAAATATTTAATTTTTTATAATAAATTTATCTGGATTTATTATAAAAATTATTTATTTAAACTTGAATTTCAGGAGGTAAAAGCAGTGAAAAAAGAGGAACGGGTATCTTTTTATTCTCACTTTGTTGGCTTTTTTCTGGCTATTATTGGTATGGTTATTTTGATGATAAAAGCCTTTGATAGTGTTGATAAGATTATTATCGCTGCAGTATATGGATTATCTGTCGTTTTTCTTTTTCTGGCGAGTTCTCTTTATCATGCCTTTAAAAAAGAAGACAATGAAAATTCTTTTTGGCGAAAATTAGATCATTTTGCAATTTTTGTTATGATCGCTGGTTCTTATACTCCTGTAGCATATGTTTATTTAAGTGGGAAGTTGCGCTGGATGATAATAATACTGCAGTGGAGTCTTGTTCTGGGAGGATTTATATTAAAATTTTTATATTTTAAAACTTCCAGGGTTGTATATACTTTAATATATTTAGTTATGGGGTGGATTGGTATCTTTACTCTTAATAGACTCCTTTATGCAATGCCATTATCATCAATAATATATCTCTTTGCAGGAGGTCTATCTTTTACAGTTGGTGCTATTTTTTATATTTTAAAAAGACCTGTGATAAAAGTAGGTTTTGGTTTTCATGAAATTTTTCATTTTTTCATTCTTGCAGGTGGATTTTTTCACTATCTAATAGTTTATCAGGCTCTTAGTTAAAAATAGACGATAAAAACAAGACTTCCATGGATAATTGCTAATATCAATGTTAACCAGGCAAATATTGTGTGCATTTTAAAATTTAGTGATGCTTTGAGACCAAAGTATTTCTGGAAAAAATGTATTCCGAAAAGAAAGGTTAAAATCAGAGAAGTTAAAGCAGTTATTCCTATTGGTATTATTAATTGGCCCATATTTATTTTCCTTTCTGAATAAAGATTCTCCTCCATTTAACTGGAGGAGATGAATATTTATTGAACACTTAACTTAGCTGTTCTATTTCCAAATTTATTACAAACTGCCTCTAATTTAATTATATCACCACTTTTCACTCCCGGAATAATATAATGTAAATATTGTTCATTTTTATTAAATTGGGCTATAAAATTTTGTTCTATGTGTAGATTATCATTCAAAAAAACTTTGACATTATGGATATAATGATCACTGCTGTCCTGAGAAACGTGATTGACTATAACCTCCAGCATCATATTTTCCATGTTAAAGTCCATTTTTATTTCTGTAGGTGGATGGGCAAAAATTCCCAGAGAAAAAATAAAGACAATAAGGATCGTAAAAATAGAAATTTTTTTCATTATTCTCTCCTTTCTTGATAAATTAGAATTTCACAACATTTATATTAATATAATTTTACATTTATTATAAAATCCCTGCAATTTACAATCATAAATATAAATATTATTTTTATTTTCTGAAAATATTTTTTTTAGTAGCATAAGATTACAAAAATTCTATTTTTGTATGTTATAATAAAAATATAGAGCAATATAAGGAGGCGGTATTATGAATGCATTTAAAGCTTATGATATAAGAGGTGTTTACAACAAAGATTTTGATAAAGAGGATGTATATAAAATAGGATATTTTTTACCAGAACTGCTGGCTGCTGATAAAGTTCTGGTTGGTTATGATGATAGAGAATCAACACCAGAAGTTTTTTCTGCACTGGCGGATGGTATTACTGACAGAGGAGCAGATGTATATAAAATAGGTTATGCTACTACACCTATGGTTTATTATGGCACAGCAAAACACGGCTATAAAGCTTCAGTTATGATTACTGCCTCACATAATCCTCCTGAATATAATGGGCTTAAAATTTCTCGTGAAAATGCCCTTCCGGTTGGATATGAGTCTGGACTTAAAGAATTAGAAGAAATGATAGAAAATAAAGATGTAAAACCTGTAGGAAAAAATAAAAAGGGCCATATTTTAGAACACAACTTAAAAGATGAATATATAGAATTTCAAAAAACATATCTGCCTGACCTGTCAGATCTCAACTTATCTATAGATATTTCCAATGGGATGGTGGCTATTTTAAGTGATGCAATTTTTGGTGATCATCCTCATTATTTATACAATGAACTTGATGGGACTTTTCCCAACCATGAAGCTAATCCACTGCTGAAAGAAAACAGAGAAGACTTAAAAAAATTATTGCTGGAAAAAGATTCTGATCTGGGGCTGATTTTTGATGGAGATGGAGATAGAGTAATGTTTTTGGATGAAAAAGGAAACTTTATTTCTCCTGATTTAATTATTGCTCTGCTGGCAGAATATTATATTAATCAGGGTAAGGGAAAAAATGTACTATATGATATCCGCACTTCTCGGTCTGTAAAAGAACATATAGAAAAAATGGGCGGCAAAACTTATATGTGGAAGGTTGGCCATGCTTTTGCCAAGCTGAAGCTTAGAGAAATAGACGGTGTATGTGGTGGCGAACTTGCCGGCCACTATTACTACAAAGACTTTTTCTACTGTGATTCTGGTGTGCTTACAGCTCTGGTGGTGCTCAATGTTGTTTCACGGCTCAAAAAAGAAGGTAAAACTATTTCGGAATATATTTCTGAGCTGGACAAATATGCATCTTCTGGAGAAATAAACTTTAAAATTGATAATAAAACAGAAGTTATGGAAAAATTAAAAAATTATTTTACAGCAGAGGAAGAACCTATTCAATTATATGACTTTGATGGATATCGTTTGGAATATGAAAACTGGTGGTTTAATGTAAGACCATCGAATACAGAACCTTATCTCAGATTAGTTGTTGAGGCTGAAAACAAAACACTGCTGGATAAAAAAGTAGAAGAAATTAAGAAAGTGATGGATATAAATTAGTGATTGATGTGAATTCAAGAGGAATAATTCAGAATAAAGGAGCTGATTTTATGCAGATTCCTGTTAAACGATGGTATGAGGCTGCCAGAAAGAGATATTCCCGAAAAAAATATCAGAAAAAGGAAATTAGTAAGTTTACTCTTAAATCTTTTGAAAATTTTTTGGTTGAGTTGAATCAGACTTATTCTGAAGTGAGGATAGAGTTATTTAAAGAAGATATTTCGAATTTGCTTCCTGCACTGGAAGGCAAATACGGCAGAATTACAGGTGCACCATATTTTATGGCTGTATTCGTAGAAAAAGGAGGAAAAAATAGCTGGGAAAAGGCCGGATATCTTGGAGAAGCAGCAGTTTTAGAAGCTACAGATCTGGGGCTGGCCACCTGCTGGACAGCAGGTCGTTATAGAGAGGAAAAATCCAGGGTGAATTTGAAAATGAAACCTAATGAGAAGCTGGCTGCAGTTTCTCCACTGGGATTTTCTTCTGAAAGTTATCTTTTTAATCAAAATTTTATCTCTAAATTATTCCCCAGACATGATAGAAAATCACTGGATGAACTGTGTGAGGGTGGTTTTGATTCTGACTGGCCGGGATGGATAAAAAATGCACTTAAAACAGCCAGAATTGCTCCTTCCAGATTAAATAGACAGCCGTGGAGATTTAAGGTGGAACCAGATCAGATTATAGTTAAGTGTAAGGGGACTCCAACTCCATATAGAAAACTGGAATGTGGTATTGCACTTTTACATCTGGAAATAGGGGCCAAAGATGGTGGTGTTAGTGGTTCTGTAGAATTTGATGGAGAAGGAATAGGAAGTTTTAAACGCAGCTATTAAATATAATAAACCCTGGAGTGCAGCGCTTTCTGGACTTCCAGGGTTTTGCTTTTATACTATTAAATTATTTTCCTGAATTCATAATTACTTCACATTTGAATACTATAATGAATTTAAAATGTTAAAATGGAGGACAAACTATTTAGTTTTATTAGTTTCTGCAATAATAATACAGTAGAGGGAGGGCCAAATGGATACAAAAAGGGTCGTTATTTTTTTTATGATATTTATTTTTTTAACAGCACCTCAGCTGCTGGCTGAGGAAATAGAGCTGGATCTCAAAAAAAGCATAAGCCTGGCAGAAGAAAGGAATAATGCTCTTAAAACAGCAGAATTATCACTAAAAAAATCTGAGCTCGATTATAAAAAAATGAAAGCAGAGAATAGATTGAATCAGCATCAATCTGCTGAACTGGAAGCAGAAAAAAGTTTTATAAATGCCCAAAAATATTACAGCAGCAGCAGAGCAGAAATAATTAAAGAAATAATAACACAGTATCTGACACTGCTTTTAAATCAAAAAGAGATAAAAGCTCAGGAGTTAACAGCAGCTGCAGAGGAAAGGCTGTATAATGAAATGCAGCGGCGATTTGAACTTGCAGATGTAAATAGGATCGATCTTCTTGAACAGCAGACCACATTTAGAGATGAAGAGATGAAACTTGAAAATTTAAAAGATAACTATCAGCAGAATTTAGTTGATTTTAAAAACAATTTAAAGCTGGAAAATAGTGCACTTAGTTTAGAAGAAATAGAAACAGCTCAGTACTGGGATATTACTGAAAAATATGCTGTTGATACTGCACTGCAGAATAATTTTGATCTCAAAACAGCAGAAATTGATATCAGACTGGCGGAAATCAGCAGAAAAATAAAAAAAATAGATGCTCCAGAAATTGATATCAAAATAGCAGATATAATTCTTGCTGAAGCTGAAATTAAAAAAGAAGATATAATTGATGAACTAACAAGACAGGTAAAATCCGCATATCTAACTTTAGAACAGAAAAAAAATAGAATTTCTCTGGAAAAAGAAAGACTTGATAAGACCAGAAGTGAATTCAAACAGGTAAAAAGAGAGTTTGAATTAGGGAGTGCTGCTCGGACGGCTGTGCTGCAGTATGAGGCTGAATTTTTTAGGCAGCAGTATAATTATCAGAATGCTATTTTAAGTTACTGCCTGGCAGCAGAAGAACTGGCTGATCTGCTCAATCTTGAGCCAGGAGTGATGATAAATGGAGAAAAATAATTTAGAAATATTGATTATTCTGATGACTATTTTTTTTATACTAATTTCTGCTGCTTCAGCAGCAGGATCAGAAATTAATTTTAAAAATGCAGTACTCACGGCAGTTTCGGACAATACTGCTCTCAAAGAAAAAGAACTGCAGATAGAAAATATTAAAAAAGATCTGGAAATAATAAGGGCCAGACAGAGCTGGAAAACAGGAATATCTGCCGAATATGATGAAGTTTTAAAAGAGGGAGAATCTGGTGCAGAAAATGCAGTTAGATTTAATGAAACTCCTGCTGAAGATGGGCTGTATTCTATCAGTATAGAGAAAAATTTTCGTTCAGGTCTTATCCTTAAACCTGAACTTAACTATACAGGAGATGGAAGGGAAAGTTATCGGCTCAGTTTAAATTATCCTCTGTTTCCTCAAACACCTACCGAACTGGAAAAAAATTATTTTACTATTTCACGAGAACTTATACAGGCTGAAGAAGAATATAAAGAAATGAAAAACAACAAAATTATTGAATGGATAGGCAGTTATCTTGAACTCCTGCGCCTTGAAAAAAATAAAAGCAATTTGGAAAAAAGTCTTAAAAAAGCCGTCGATAATCTGGAAACAGTAAAAGAGGAAGCAGATTTGAATGAAGCTGGTGAAGCAGAACTTTTAGCAGCAGAAATAGCTTTTATGACAGCCGAAAATGATCTTCAGAATGCAGAAAATCAGCTTCAGAGCAGAAGAGAAAATTTAGAAATTGAACTGGGTCTTAAAAATAAAGATAGGCTAATTTTATCTGATGTGGAAATGATCTATGAATATTTTGGAGAAATAGAAAATCTGGAAAACCTGTCCTTTGAAGATCTGCTGAAAGAGGCAGCTGCAGAAGATGGAGAGATAAAAAATGCTGTTCTGGATATAGAGATTTTAGAAAAAGAGCTTGAGTGGAAGAGCAGAGAAGATAATCTTTCAGTTTCCTTAAATGGAATTTATGATCATCAGAGTGAAGAATCAATAATTGGTCTGACAGCTGATTATGAGTTATTTGATGGAGGAGAAAATAAATTAAGTCAGTCACAGATCAATGGCAGGATTGAACAGGCAGAAAGAAAGTTGAATGATTTAAAAAAGGAAAAAAAAGCTGAGTTAAACGAAAAACTCAACAATGTAAATTATGCTAAAAAGAATTTTGCTAAAGAAAAACTGTCTTTAAAAAAATCAGAATTAGAACTAAATAATGCTCAGAAAAATTTTGCTGAAGGTCTAATAAACGGCAGTGAGCTGATAAATTTCGAAATTTCTTATTATAATAAACTCAATTTAAAACAGCAGGCAGAAGATGAACTTCTTCTGGCCAGGCTTAATTTGAAGCAGACTTTAAATAGAGAGGTTATTGTTTTTGATGAATGGAGGAAAATAAATGATAAGTAGATATTACAGCAGTGGTAAAATAAAAGCTGGAATGTTAATTTTTATATTGCTGTTGAGTGCTCTGCTTTTTACTGTCAATCTGTTTTCTGCATCTGAAGTATATGCTCAGGGTGGAGGAAGTGGACAGGGAGGCGGTGGAGGTGGTATGGGCAGTGGTGGTGAAGCTGCAGAAACAGATGCTGTTGCAGTAGAGACCACTGTGAGTAAAAGAGGAAATTTTGCTGATTATATTTCTGTTAGTGCCCGAACAGAAGCCAGTGCAGAAGTGGAGTTAACCGCACGTCTGCAGGAAGTAGTTACTGCCGTGTATGTAGAAGTAGGAGATAAAGTTAAAGCAGGAGACCTTTTGATCGAGCTGGATGATAGAAAAACAGCCTTAAAGGTAATACAGGCAGAAGCATCACTGCAAAATGCACGGGCAAATCTGCAGTCTGCCCTCAATGGGGCTCGTCCGCAGGAGATTGCACAGAAAGAAGCACAGTTAGAACAGGCAGAATCAGAACTCAAACTTCAGGAAGAAGATTATAATAGGAAAAAACAGCTTTTTGAGGAAGGATATATATCTCAACAGGAATTGGATCAGTCTGCAAATAAATATACAGCGGCCAGAAGCAGTTATCGTTCGGCTTTAAAATCACTTGAACTTCTAAAAATGGGTGTCAGAGAAGAAGAAATACTTTCACTTAAATCACAGGTCAGGCAGTCTGAAGCGAATTTAGAGCAGGCGAAAATTGAACACGGCTACAGCAGAATCACTGCACCTATATCTGGGATAATTTCCCAGGTTAATGTTGAAAAAGGTCAGATGACTTCTGCCGGTACTGCAGTAATTATTACAGATATTGATGAAATAGAATTAACAGCTTATGTCAATGAGATTGAAGTTAATAAAATAAAGGCTGGAGAAGAAGTTAATATTAGTTTTCGTTCTTTAAACACTAATTTTTCTGGTATTGTTAAAAGCATTTCTCCAAGTACAGCTGAGAACAGGCAGAGTTTTCCGGTCAGAATTATTGTCGATAATCCTGAAAATATAATTAAAGCTGGAATGTCGGCTCAGGTTGAACTGAAAACTGCTAGAGCAGAAAATGCTGTGCTTTTAAGTCAAAATGCTGTGATCGAAGAAAATGGGAAGAATTATGTATTCTTAATTGAAGAGGGGAAAGCTGTTAAACGGGAAATAATAATAGCTCTGGAAAATGAAGAAACTGCTGTTGTTGAAAAAGGTCTTGAAGCCAGCGAGGAAGTTATTACAATTGGTAAAGACAATGTCAGTGATGGTACTCCGGTGAATGTTGTTAATCGGGGTGACAGCTGATGAAAATATCTAACCTTTCGGTTGATCGACCTGTTACAATAACAATGATTATTCTGGTGGTTGTTCTGATTGGGAGTATTGCCCTAACAAGGCTGCCGATGGATTTAACACCAGATATTGAAGTTCCATTTTTGATGGTCACCACTTCCTATAGTGGAGCCAGTCCGGAAGAAGTAGAAGAACTTGTGACACGCCCGGTAGAACAGACAGTAGCAACTCTGGATGGCCTGGATGTTCTGGACTCCAGAAGCAGTGAAGGATTTTCCAGAGTAATGTTAAGGCTTAATTATGGTACAGACCTTACAGAAGCAAAAAACAATCTCAGAGATTTAGTTTCACAGATAGAAAACCGCCTTCCGGAAAATGCAGATGCACCACGTATCAGAAACTTTGATCCCAATGCTCAGCCGATAATGGAACTTTCTCTTGCCGGCCTTTCAGCAGTTGAAATGAAAAAAATAGCAGAAGATATTATTCAGCCTGAACTGGAAAAGATAGAGGGAGTTGCTTCTGCTGAAGTATCTGGAGGCAGGGAGAGAGAAATAAAAATCAATGTTGATCAGGAACAGCTTTCTGCTTACAAAATAACTCTAAATCAGATTGCAGGTGCAGTAAGGGCCAGCAATCAGGACGGAAGCCTGGGATCGGTAATGGTAGGTTCTGAAGAAATATCTGTTAGGGCCAAAGGTAAATTTCAGAACATAGAAGATATTAAAAATATAGATATTAATACTTCATCTGGAGATAAAATACCCATAATTCTGCTGGCAGATATAGAAGATGGATTTAAAGATATTAACAGCAAAAGTTATATGAATGGTGTTGAAAGTGTAGGTATATCAATTCAGAAACAGGGTGACAGCAATACTGTATCTGTGGCTGCAGATGTAAAAACAGCAGTAGAAAAACTGCAGTCGGAAATTACAGAGGCTGATCTCAGAATAACCAGCAATAATGCAGAATATATTGAGGATTCAATATCAGGTGTTCAGCAAAATTTTATTATTGGTGGATTTCTGGCAGTATTAATATTATTTTTGTTTTTGCGCAATATAAGCAGTACAATAGTTATTGCTACAGCAATACCAATTTCCATACTGGCAACATTTGCACTGATGTTTTTTGCCGAATTGAGTCTTAATATTATTACACTGGGAGGAATAGCACTGGGAGTTGGTATGCTGCTTGATAACTCTATTGTGGTGCTGGAAAATATTTATCGGCACAGAGCAGTGGGGAGTAGTCGATTTCTTGCGGCAAAAGAAGGAGCATCAGAAGTTGCTACTGCTATTATGGCATCTACTTTGACTACTGCTGCAGTTTTTGTTCCAGTTATTTTTATAGAGGATATGCTGGCCCAGCTTTTTACTCCTATGGCACTAACAGTTACTTTTTCACTTTTTGCTTCACTTTTTGTAGCTTTAACATTTATTCCTATGCTTTCTTCAAAAGTTCTTAAGGTGAGTGAAAAAGAATCAGATAAAAGTGTAAAAAGCAAACGTTATGTAAAATATTATCAGTCTCTGCTGAATAAAGTATTAAACAACCGCTATAAAGTGTTATCAGCTTTAATTATATTTTTTGTTCTTTTTGCTGCCGGCATGGGGTCTGGAATTATTCCCCTCACAACAGAATATATGCCTTCTTCTGATCAGGGATTAATTAGGCTTTTTATATCCATGCCGGATAATTCTACCATTGATCGAACAGATGCAGTTGTGGCAGAAGTTCAGGATTTGATAGGTGATATCAAAGAAATAGATATAATTACAACCCGGGTCTGGGGTGATAATGCAAGATTTACAATTGAATTGGTCGATCTGGAGAATCGCGAAAGGGAAGTTTCGGAAATTGCTGAAGAGATAAGAAAAAAAACATCCTTAATTGCTGGGCCGCGTATAAATGTATCTGCTGTAACCTCAATGATGAGAGGTGGAGGTGGAGGCAGTGCCGTTGAAGCAAAGATAAAGGGCCCGGATCTGGATACTCTCCTTACCCTGGGTGAAAGAACTGAGCTGCTTTTCAGCCAGATTGAAGGAATCAGAAATACTGATATTTCTCTGGATAAAGGTAATCCAGAAATACATGTTGAAATAGATAAAGAACAGGCTAACTTTTATGGGTTTAGAGAAAGTGATATTATAGAGTATGTAAGAATGGCTGTTGATGGAAGTACAGTTGACCGACTAACTGAAGCCGGTGAGGAAGTTGATATAACCTTAAAACTTGCTGAAGCTGACAGTACTTCACTCAATAATTTAAAAAATGTAAAGTTGTTTTTATCAGACGGATCAAGTATACCATTATCACAGCTTGCTGAAATAGGTCCTGGGAGTGGATATTCATCTATAGACAGAGAAAATCAGCAGCGGGTTATATCTGTAACAGCAGATATAATGGAAAGACCGCTTGGTGAGGTGCAGAATGATATAGAATCTCTGCTTTCTGATGAACTGCAGCTTCCTCCTTCTTATACACTTACATATGGTGGAGAGGCACAGGATATGGAGGATTCTTTTTCTCAGCTGTATCTAGCCGTTATACTGGCTGTACTGCTGGTTTACATGGTTATGGCGTCACAGTTTGAATCACTGATATATCCTTTTGTTATAATGTTTACAGTACCACTTTCAGTAATTGGAGCAGTTATAGCCCTCATCATTACAGATATGGCTTTGAGTGTGAACGGAATGATAGGTGCTATTATGCTGGTAGGGATAGTAGTAAATAATGCTATAGTTATGATAGACTATATAAATAACAGAAGAAAACATATGAAGCGGAGAGATGCAATTTTAGAAGCTGCTCCGATCAGGCTGAGGCCTATTTTGATGACAACACTGACAACTGTGCTGGCCCTGGTTCCGTTATCACTGGGGATTGGTACTGGTGCTGAGACACAGCAGCCTATGGCAGTAGTTGTAATTGGAGGATTATTATTTTCTACAGTTCTGACTCTTATCATTATTCCTGTTATTTATGATATAGTTGATGATATAAGGACTAAGGTTGTTAACGGATTTAGGAAAGTAGTACATAAAGAAGAAGCTCTCCAGGAAGATTAACCTGTATGCAAAAGTAATGATGCTAATAATTATATATTAGTCATATTTTGGTTTTCCCACAAATACCCTTTTTGTGGACACATCATATTTTAATATTATATTTTCAAAAGAATAAACTGTAT
>JBNJGL010000047.1:0-18682 GCA_051747745.1 Bacillota bacterium
TATCTGTTCTGATTTTTTCCTTAATATCGGGTTTCCCAATTTTAAAACTTCTTTAACAGCCATTTTTTCTCCTTTCCAGTCTTCCCATTTTTAAATTATTATTATTTAAAATTCAAGCAGCATTTCAATATGGGGTATATCATCTTCCAGGTAAACTTCAGAAACATTTTTATAGCCCAGACTCTGATAAAAATCATTTAAATATTCCTGGGCCGAAATACGGATCGAATCTGCTTCAAATTCTTTTTTGATAAAATCAGCAGCGGTTTTCATCATCTTTTCCGCATATCCCTGCCTTCTGAATTTTTCTGCAGCAAGTACTCTGCCGATTGAAGGTTCTCTGTAAGAAAGGCCGGCAGGTAATATTCTCAAATAAGCAGCAATTTCTCCATTTTCTTCATAATATAGGTGATAGGACTGCTGATCTTTATTATCACATTCTGGATAAGGACAGTTCTGTTCTACTACAAATACATCTATTCTTATTTTCAGAATCCTGTAGAGTAAGTCTATATCCAATTCATTAAAATGTTTTATTTTAAATTTCATTATTTAGTCTCCTGTTTTTTTAAATATTCTTTTTCGATTTTACCTGCAGGTTCAGGCCTGGCAAAATAATACCCCTGGTATAAATAACATCCGTTTGACGTCAAAAAATCAAGTTCTTCTTCTGTTTCTACTCCTTCTGCAACAACTTCCAGGTCAAGTGTCTGTCCCATCATTATTATTGTTTTTACAATATTAAAATTATCCCTCTCATGCAGAAAAGATTTGTCTATCTTTAGTTTATCTATAGCAAAGCGGTTTAAATATTCCAGTGAAGAATATCCTGTGCCAAAATCATCTATAGAAATACTTACCCCCAACTTTTTAAGACGGTTTAGAACTTCTATTGTATATTCAACATCTCTTATAGCAGTTCTCTCCGTAATTTCTAATTCCAAAAATGCTGGATTTATATCATAGTCATTTAGGGTGGATTTTATTTTCCCTACAAAATTATCTTCCTGAAACTGCTGTGGGGCTATATTAACCGACATTTTTATATCGGTATATCCTTTTTGATTCCAGATTTTAAGCTGTTTGATAGATTGTTTTAATATCCAGTCTCCAAGTTCCAGAATCATACCTGTATCCTCTGCCAGTGGAATAAATTCACCTGGTGATATTAGCCCACTTTCAGGATGTCTCCAGCGAATAAGCTCTTCTACTCCAACTACTTTATTTTTTCTGCCGTCAACCTGTGGCTGATAATATAGCTCAAACTGCTCTTCTTTTATCGCATAGCGGAGCTTATTTTCCAGATTCAATCTACCGGAAAGTTTACCATCCATTCTGCTGTTATAAAAAACAACCTTTCTTTTATCCTCCGCGAAATGAACAGCAATTCTTGATTTTTTTATCAGACTGCTGCAGTTTTCATCTGGTGGAACTGCTTCTGCAATTCCTATTTTAGGCTTAATATATATCATATCTCCATCTATTTCATAGGGAAAAGAAAGGTTTTTCAGAATTTCTGAAGCAAATAATACCATATCTTTTCTGCCGCTTTCAGAAGAAAAATAAAATATAAATTCATCATTTTTTCGAGCTATGGTCGTATCACGATCCAGCTCCTTGTCAAGGCGCTGATAAATTTCTTTTAAAAGTTTATTTCCCTTTTGAAAACCATAATTGCTGTTTATAAGATTCAAATTATCTGTTATAAAGGTAAATAAATAAAGATTTTTACTGGAATCTGTTTTATTTTCAATCACATCACAGAGGTTCATCTGCAGAAAGTTCATATTAGGCAGTCCTGTCAGAGGATCATTATATGTTAAATCATTTATCTTATTTAACATCGAATTAAAACCTGTAGTAAGTTTTCCAAATTCATCTCTGCTTTCACAGGTTAAATTTAAATCCAGTCTTCCTTTTTCCACTTCTTTAAATGCAGAAATAAGTCTGCTGATCTGTTTATTAAAATAACCGGAGATATCCAGGATTATAATAAACATAATTAGTGTTATAGCTGCAAAAATTGCCAGTGATAGATAAAGTGTTTTATTCCTGACTTCCTCTATTTTATCAATTGAACTGCCAACAATTTCGTTGAATTCCGTTTCATAACCTCCTGAACCTACAAAAAGATCTGTTTCCGGTATAGGCTCCACATAACCATATTTGGTTTCTATATTCCCGGTCTGCGGATTTATATATGGATATGTTATCTGGCCTCCACCATTTTTTACTACTTCTAACATCTCTTTTAGCAGATACCTGTCTTTTATACTATACTCCATTCTGTTTTGACCTTCCAGTTCTGGTGTTGGAGGTAAAGAAATTGTTTTTCCTTCTCTACTGTAAATATAAAAATAATTGTTTTCCAGATCCGATTTTCTGTTTATGTTAGCTATCAATCTTTCTTTTTCTAATTGTGTTAATTCCTCATTGTTTTTATAAATTTCTGAAAGAACAACCGCCCTGGTTCTAACAAGATTGCGGTATTTATTGTAAACCTGTTCTAATAATTTATCTTCTAAAACTAATTCATTACTGCTGGATAGATCTTCAAACTGATAAAAAACTGCTGACATTAGAAAAATCATCGCTGCTAAAAAACTCAATCCTATTCCAAATAATATCTTATTTCGTATAGATAGATGCTTAAATTTCATCAACTTAAACTGCTCCTTTTAAATAGTAATGTGTATTAATTCCTGGTGCTGTATTGTAATATTCTGTTTTCAATTATTATTCTATCAAAAATACATCCTTAATACCATATCAATTTAGTTAATTAGGAATTTTTCCCATTTAAACCAAATTTGAACGGAAAAATTTCGCTGTCAATTAAATTTGTGATATAATAATTATGCTAAACAAAAATTTCAAAGGAGGGATTATTTATGCCACATATTGTTTTTGACGGGCCTGAGCTCAGTAAAGAACAAAAAAAAGAACTTGTTAAAAACTTTACCAATACAGCCAGTAAGGTCACCAGTATTCCCAGGGAAGCATTTGTTGTAATGATAAAAGAAAATGACCTGGAAAATGTCGGTGTTGGAGGAGAACTTTTATCTGATAAAAAATAAAGTTGTCCCACTAAATAATAATTTTAGATGGGATTTTTATGATAATTTTATGATAAATATTAGCTATTTTTCAGTTTAATCAAAAATCTAAAAATAAATATTTACTAAAAACTCCCGGGGATAAGTGAGCTCTCAATTGAGCTGTTTATCTTCCGGGAGCTCTTTATTTTATATTTTTTCTAAAGCGATATAATAATTCACAGGTTCTTCGTAAAGAACCTCTTCTTCAATTATTTTAAATCCTTCTTTGGTGAACAGTTCTCTTAATTCTTCAATTTCAAAGTTATTTATATATGGCAGAAAACTAAACTTATGTAAAATATTCTGCAGTATAAGCCGCCATTTCACTCCAAATCTTACAGGCTCACTGTAGCAGTCTGTTGCAGTAATTAATTTGCCGCCCTTTTTTAGAACTCTTTTTGCTTCTCTGATCTGGGTAGAAGGTTCTTTTATAATATGCAGGAGATTAAACATTAAAACTGCATCAAAACTTTCATCTTCACAGTCAATATTGTAGCCATCTCCCACCAAAAATTCTATATGATCTTTATCTTCAGATTCTGCTTTTGCTTCAGCTACTTTTATCATTTCTTCAGAAAGATCCAGTGCTTTTATATTTTCTGTCTTTTCTGCCACACCGAGAGCAACTATTCCTGTTCCACATCCTATTTCCAGAACTTTATCATCTTCATTAATTAAATTTTTGCTGTTCTCTATAGATTTGGCAAATGCTTCTTTTAAATGCTGGTTTTGCCTGTCATAACGGTAAGATATTTCATCCCATATTTTTTTTTCTTTTTGAATCCTTTCTTTTTTACTCATAAAATGCCTCCTCAACATATAAAATATTTAGATCATTATTTTCTACAGAAACTGGACTGATATTAATATAATTTTTTCTACTATTTTTGCCGTCTAATATTTTACAGCTGATTTTTCGGATTTGGAAAGAAGTATATTGCTGGTAAAAAGTGCGGTAATAGTGTAAACAGCCATGAGCAGCCAGCTTAAACTGTATGAACCAGTTTTGTCTGCAATAAGACCAAAAATTGGAGGTCCAATAATTATTCCAAAACGTACAAAAAGAAGTGAAAGTCCTACTCCCATTCCTGTATCTTCATCACCCAGCTGTTTGGATACAGCAGAAAAATACAGGCCATGCCATCCTCTACCTACACTGCCGAGAACAAAAGCTACAACCAGTATAATAGAAATATGGGGATTTAATTTGCTGAGAAACGATAACAAAACTGCTGTTAGAGTAATTAAAACAGCAACCAGATTAAATCCAGTTTTATCTTTGCCCCCCAGTAATTTATCATTTAGCACTCCCCAGCCGGGTCTTCCGGTCATACTGCCGAGCTGAAAAACCATAAATCCAAATCCAGCAGCAACTTCAGAAAAGCCAAAATCTGAATAAAGATAAAGTGTAAAATGAGTGGCAGTTATTCCTGAAGCAACACCAAACATAATCCCTAAAAAACAGAGTGCAAGCAGATATTTATCTTTAAATAATACCTTCAGCTGTGTTAAAATTGATGGTTTTGTATCTTTTTTCTTACTTAAATTATCTTCCTCTTCAGATTGTGCTGATTTTTTATCCCTGTAGAAAACAAAAAAGATTATCGAAACAATAAAATAAGTAGATGACAGCAAAATCACTGCTGTTTTCCAGCCTGCAGCAGATGCAGTCCAGGGCAGAATACTGGCCGCAATAACTCCACCTAAAGAAAGCCCCAGTGTTATAATTCCAACTGCAGTAGATCTATTTTCTTTTGAAATCCATTCTGCAACACCTTTTGTTCCTGTTGGCAGAATAATACTCAGACCAAGTCCGGTTGCCGATGCAAGAAAAAGCATCATCATAAAATTGATAGAATATGAATGCAGAAATATAAAAACTCCCATACAGCTGAGTCCAGCTATCATAGATTTTTTGGTTCCCCATTTGTCAGCTATCCACCCGGAAAAAACTGAAACTGAAATAGAACTTATGTAAATAAAAGTTGAATATAATCCCACCTGGGCTTTGCTGAGGTCATATTCAGCCTGAATAAATGGGAAAAGTGTCATAATCCCATTTCTGTACAACCCACCTGTCATTGTTGCCAGAGCAATAATTACCAGTACTTTCCAGTTGAACTTCTCTCCTGCTTCATTCTCCATTTTCTGCATTAAAAATCCTCCAATTGTAAATATCTTAATTCAAAATTCCATTTTAAATTATTATATCATCACTTAAACGGCTTTAACAGGTTAAATTGAGTTTTTTTTTAGAATCAGAGCAATAAACCTGACTGCTGTTTCCAAAAATTTATTTCCCGAAAAATTTCAATTTTTCACTGGCTGATCTCGTTCTGATTTCGAATCAGAACAATAATTTTTTATTTGAGTTTGTTTTTGAGTTTGAGTTTGTTCTTGAGTTTGTTCTTGAGTTAGAGTATGAGTTAGAGTTAGAGTTTGAGTTTGAGGTTAACCCTACCGTTTCTCCAATTGTTCCCTAAACCCTTCTGGAAGAGTTCGATAAACTGTCAGATACTTTCTAGAAGTTCACCGCTTAAATTATATTTTAGAAATTTTTTTAAACCTGTATCTCCAATTTTTTTCTGATTTGAACTATCAAAATAATTTTTCAATGAAAACACTGCTGTGAAAGTAATCCTGACGCATTTACTGTATTTGAAAAAACTATTTTTTAACGGTTCAGCCAGGAGTTTATCTAACCCTTTTTTCCCGACCTTTAAATTAGCTGCAATATGTCCAGCAGATTTCTTGAAAATTTTTCTACCGATCCAGTTAAGACAGGTTAAAATATATTCTGCAAAAAATCTTAGATCCAACTTCCAATCTGCTTCATTTTCCTCCAGAAAATAAATATACTCTTTACAGTCAGAAATGTATTTCATTATATCCAGGCACCTCCATGATTTTACATTTATTATATAGCATATTATATTTTCTTTCAATACCATATTTTAGTATTTTATATATTTTATTGTCTTTTTCTGTCAAAAAATTGTACTTAGAACTGCTGTATATCCTGTTTAACATTTTTTTAGCAAACAGAAGTGAAAATTAGCGCTAAAAATAAAATTGCTTCTGAAAATTTAAGATATTTTGTCAGAAATTTTCTCGTATTTTGGGTAAAAAAAAGAGGGCAGAAAACTGCCCTCCATGAATACATTTAATTTTAAAGACTATCGCCAAAATCTTCTCTGAATTTTTCCACCAGTTTTTCCTGCCAGTTTGAAGTAGCTTTCAATTTGCCGAAGAAGAATCTCAGCACTTTAGGTTCTTCAGTAAATTCTAATCCACCGATCAATTTGCGGTTTTTATAAAGCCAGCTGATTCTATCGACAGCATATTTAACCTGTGAGAGGGTAAATACTCTTCTCGGCATAGCCAGGCGGAGAAGTTCCATATTTGATAGAGTCTCATTACCATCCTCATCTCTCTGCTCTGACATTGTTCCTCTTTCCATACCTCTTACTCCACTAACAAGATAAACTGCAGCAGCCAGTGCTCCGGCAGGATATTCAGTTTGTGGTATATGGTCAACAAACTGCATTGCATCTACGTGGCATCCCAGCCCTCCAGGTGGTGTAACTACAGGTACACCATTCTTTTTTAACTCTTCTGCCATAAACTTTATAAATTGTGGTCCCTGGTTAACCATATTTTCATCCATTGTCTCTTCCAGTCCAACTGCAATTGCTTCCATTTCTCTTACTGACATACCACCATAGGTTGAAAAACCTTCATAAAGAGGCAGCAGTTCTCTCATCTTGAGAAAGATCTCCTCATCACTGGTACATATTCCACCACCACGTGCATTACCGAGCTTACGTGCTGAAAAGTAGATAACATCCATTAAATCTGCTATTTCTCGAGTTATTTCCGCAATACTCATGTTTTTACAATTTTCTTCTCTTGTTTTAATAAAGTAAAGGTTATCTGCCAGCAGACTTGCATCAAAAACAATTTTTATGTTTTCCTGATTGCATAATTCTCTAACCTCTCTCATATTTGACAGAGAAACCGGCTGACCACCGATAAGGTTTGTTCCTGCCTCTATACGTACAAAAGGAATATTTTCCGAACCATGTTTTTCAATCAATTTTTTTAATTTCTCCAGATCCATATTTCCTTTAAATGGATGGCTGCTTTCAATATTTAACGCTTCATCTATGTAAACTTCTTCAACCTTACCACCATTTGCTACAATATGTGCTTTAGTGGTAGTAAAGTGGTAATTCATTGGTACAACAGATCCTTCTTCTACCATAGTAACAGATATAATATTTTCACATGCTCTTCCCTGATGTGTGGGGAGAAAAAATTCTTTGCCAAAAATATCATTTAAAGTTTTTTCTAATCTGGTAAATGTTTCAGATCCTGCATAACTGTCATCAGCAACCATCATTGCTGCCTGCTGTCTGTCACTCATGGCATTAACTCCACTATCTGTAAGCATATCCAAAAAAACATCTCTATTATTTAATAAAAAAGTATTATTTCCTGCTTCTGTAATTGCCTCCAGCCTTTTTTCAACTGGCGGAAGATTTAATTTCTGTACAATCCTCACTTTATGCATTTCTAAAGGAACATCTTCTTCAGAATAAAATTTAATTTGATTTTGACTGCTGTTGGCTACCATACTGCACTCTCCTTTAATATTTTTAATTTATCAATATTTTTTAATTACCATTTTTACCATCCTGCTGTTTGCTATAATTAAAATAAAACTGACTCTTCTTGAAGCAGAGCCGCAAGAATTGCGATCAGACTTTAACTTTTATCACCTCCAAAATAAAAAAATCGCCCCTTTAACAGGACGATAATATCGCGGTACCACCTGAATTAATCTAATAAAATTAGACTCACTCTTTTGAAAGCAGTTAACTTCCTCACCAAATAACGCTGGAATACGTCTGAATCTACTGTTTTCAATTCAGAAACTCAAGGGTGTATTTCAGTCAGTGACAATTGCCGGTTCCCACCATACCCGGCTCTCTGTAAATTGCTTACAAACTTACTTCTCCCTATCAAAGTTGTTAAATTTTATTCACACTGCATTCATTATATTTAATTTTACCATAACTGTCAAGAGATTATTTTCCGGGAATTTTCGCAACAACTCTTGCTGGAGCGGCCTCTGCTTTAATTTTTAATGGAAGTGCAGTAATTTCAAAATCATCTATATTCAGCAGTTCAGATAAATTATTAAGATTTTCCAGCAGTAAAATATTGTTCTCAAATAATTTTTTGTGAATCTCAAAAGGATATTTATCAGGAGAGGGAAAATCGATTCCCAGCATTTTAATTTCTTTTTCTACAAAAAATCCTGCCATATCAGAAGTTATCACAGGATGATCTGTATAATATTCAGCTGAACCAAATTTTTTGCTGTGGTCTGTTAATATGAGAACAATTTGACCTTTATTTACAATTTTATTATATTTATCTTTAAAATCAATTAGATCAGAATTGCGGCAGTCTAAAAGAACACCTCTGCCGATAAATCTATCTAAAGATAGATCACTAATGAAATTATTATCTTCAATTAAATGCATAGGAGTATCTATATGTGTCCCCACATGCATACCAATTTCCAGCTGAAAATTATTGTAACCATCTTTATGTAGAAACTTATCCTGATAAAGCTTAACGTCCTTATCCCCGGGATATACACTCATCTGATCAGTGATTTGATGACTTAAATCAATATATTTTGCCATATTAGACCTTCTTCCAAAATATTTAATTCAATCAATCTCTACTACCTCTACAGAAATACCATTTTCTTTAAACTGAGGCAGGATATCTTCTTTTTTTCCGACAATAACTGTCAAAAATCTACCTGGATTGATATATTTCTCAAAATACTTATTTGCATCTTCAGCTGACAGAATATTATATGCCTGAATATATTTGTTGATATAATTTTTATCTCTTTCTTTAAATTCAATATTAAAGACTACTGACTGCAGCAGATCTTCTTTTCTGCTGTAACTTTTGGGAAAAAATGCATTTCTTCTGTTAACTATTTCAAAAATCTCTTCTTCTGTTATTTCATCTCTACCCTGGGTAATTTTTTCGATTTCTTTTTTAATAGATTCCAGTGCCAGATATACTTTTTCCGGTTTGACAGATGTATTTAAAATATAATGACCACCGGCCTGTTTATCCACATATTTGGAAAATACAGTATAGACTAAACCTTTTTCCTCCCGCAGGTTTTCGGACAGCCTGGAGGTTATATCTCCTCCTGCAAATATTTCATTACCAAGATCAAAGGCCATTCTGTCTTTTAAATAGCTGATATCAAGATTATACCCTATCTTAAGCTTGGCCTGTGTTGCATCTTCCTTATTTATCAGAATGATTCTCCCATAATCACTTCTGTCTGTAGATACAGCCGGTTGTTTCCAGTATTCACTGCTGTTCTCCCAGCTGCCAAATTCTTTGTGTATTTTCTCCAGCATTTCTCGGCTGTCAAAATCACCGTATACAATCATAAATGTCTTATTAGGTCTAACCGTTTTATCATAATATTTTTTTAAGTTTTCAGGAGTATAATAATCTAAATTTTTAAGCAGCAGATCCAGGTCATGTGCATAGGAATAGGGATGGCCGGCATAAATATTTTTATAAAAATACATTTCTAAAAGGCTGTCCTGATTGGTTTTTGACTGCTGTATATTCCGCTCCATTTCAGCCAAGAGCCGGCTGCGGTATTCTGCTTCAAAATCAGGCTTTAACAAAAGCTCTTTTAATAAAGAAATCAGCCTGTCTTTTTCTGAAGTTAGCGCATTTCCGCTAAATGAAATATAATGATCAGAACTGAATAAATTTAGATCAACAGCATTTAATTCTTTAAACCTGTTCAGCTCTTTTTCTCCATAATTTTTTGTGCCGGTATTCATCATTACGGTCATAAAATCTGTTATACCTGCATTATCCTCATTTTCTAAAATTCTTCCACCCTTTATATAACCTTTGATATCAATATAGGGCAGGCTGTGATCTTCTAAAAGATAGACTTTAATACCATTATCTAAAACAGCAGTTTTATAATCAGGAATATCTAAATAGGGAATAGGATTGATGTTTTCCGATAAATTATGGTAAAGTTTTTGTGAAAACTCAACTTCTGCAGAGATAGAAATCGAAAAAATCATTAAAACAGAAGTAATAATCAGTATTACAAATAATTTTTTTCTCATTTTTTTGACCCTCCTCGGGGCAAGCACACGATGTTTGCTAGCAGACTATAACTTTTATCACCCTTATCAAGTTTGATTAACAACAGCAGAATATATACTAAGTTATAAGTTCTTCTAAATTATTTTAAATGATGTGAAATCTATTTTTTTGGGAGAATATAGCCTGTTGTCCGGCTGCTCTTTTTAAAATATTTCTCAGCAGCTCTGATAATATCTTCTTCAGTCACACTGTTAATTCTTTTTATTTTTTCTTTATAAAAATTTGGCCTGCCGAATTTTATATGATCTCCAATAATCATATCCGAAAAACTGCTTATATTTTTCTGTGATAAAATAAGGTTTTTAGTCATTCTCTTTTTTGTGATTTTTATCTCATCTTCGGAAACACCATTTTCTATTATTTTCTGAAGTTCTTTTTCAAATCCCTGTACAACTTTTTCTACATTTTCCTCTGAATTGGGAACTAAAACAATTCTAGAAAAACCCGGGACAGATAATGACATCCTGTAGGCACCGGCAGCATGAAGTATATTCTGCTTTCTTTTTAGCTCTTCTGTTATTCTTGATGTAGAATTATTGATTAAAATATCCTGCAGAAAATCCACTGCCGCCATATCCGGATGATCTCCAGGTGGTAATTTATAAAACATTACTATATAGGGTATCCTGGTTATTTTTCTAATCTTAACTACTTTTTCTTCTTTTTGTTCTGGAAATTCAAAGTCAGCTTTTTGTACTTTTTTAGATTCATAACTGCCAAAATATTTTTTCACCAGCTGATAGGCTTTTTCTCCTGTTACATCTCCACTTATAGATATAACAGCATTGTTGGGAGCATAATATTTTTCGTAATAACTATAGATATCATTCAGTGTCATCTGTTCTAAATCTTCCTTCCAGCCTATTATACCGTGTTCTAAAGGAGTATTTTTAAATGCAGCAGCATTAATTTCTTCGACCGCTGAGCTAAAAACATTATTTTCTATATGCAGACGTCTTTCCTGAATTACAACCTCTTTTTCCCGCTGAAATTCTTTTTCAGAAATATTTAAATTTCTCATTCTATCTGCTTCAACAGCAGCAGCCAATTCGAGATTTGAAGAAGGAAGTGTTTCATAATAGTTTGTCCTCCAGTGGGCAGTTGAGGCATTATCTAAACCACCAACAGATTTTACCATTTCCGATATCTGGCCTTTGTTTAAGGTATCTGTTCCTATAAACATAAGGTGTTCAAGCAAATGAGAGATCCCTGTTAATCCCTCTGCCTCATCAATTGAACCAACATCGTAATAAACAGAAAAATTTACAATTGGAACTTTATGATCTTCAAATACAAATAATTCTAATCCATTATCTAAAGTATAATATTTATAATCTACTTCAGGAATAAATATATCACTATCAACTTCTTCTGCCTGCACTGCTGATAGTGTTATAAAAGAAATTAAAATCAAAGTAAATATAATAAATATTTTTTTGTTAAATTTTCTCATATTTAGTTCATCTCCTTTTTAAGAATTATATAATATATTGGTTGTCCCACAAAAAGGGTATTCTTATAATATCAAAAAATGTTATCAACTTCTGTGTCTTCAGAACGCAAAGTGTATTTTTTCTTTACCCGAAATTCTACTGATAATTTTAAATAAAATAAAACTATTGATTTTTTACAGCCGAATCAATAAGACGGCTGACAAGCTGGGCCACTTTTTCTTTATTAATAGTTCTGTCTGTATTATTTATAGTTACAGAAACAGCATAAATATCATTTTCCGACGTTTTTTGTAAAATATGAGTAAAACTTAATACCCCTGGTTCAGAACCACCTTTATATCCAGCCAGATAGTAATTTCTTTTCTGTACAAGACCTGAATTGATCTTTATCTCCTCTGTGTTTTTTAATTGATAAATCAGTCTGGCCAGCTCCTCAGTACTAAAATACCACTCAAGTTTATCAATTAAAACAGGTTTGTTTCCAACTTTAATATTCTCCAGATTATCAATCGATAATTCTTTTATAATTCTCCTTTTTTCTTCTAATGACGCTTTTATATACCTGTTTTGCAGTTCTTTATCGGAAGAAAATTTTAGAATAAAAAATTCTCGCGTTTTTAAAAAAGGAATATTTTCTTCAGAAAGTCCAGCCTCAATCTTATCACGGCCCAGGTAATCAATTATATGATCTGTCGCTGTATTATCACTCTGAGAGATCATTAAAGTACTTAAAGTTTTAAGTGTAACCGGTGTTCCGACAGGCCAGTCCTGTAAAATTCCTGTAGGCAGTGATCTGTTTTCTTCATTAAGCTCTATTATATCATCCCAGCTTTTTTTGCTATTTTCAATTTCCCTGTACAGTGTTTTTAATATATGAAGTTTAAATGCAGAACCTACTGCCATTTTCTGCTGATCTCTGTAAGCTGTAATTTTTTCGCTATTATTTTTTATTACTGATACAGAAACATCTCCTGACAGTTCTCTAAATTCAGCCAGTATATCTGCCGAATCATCACTGACAAGAGAATAACTGCCAAACCAGAGGCTGCTGATCATATTTGCATCATTTATTTCTATCTGTGCAGGAGCAGTACCGTTTTCAAAAATCAATAAATATCCATCTTCAGTTTTTTCTACCATGTTTAAATCTCCAAGTTTACTGCTGTATTCATCTATCACTGATTTAATCTGATCTACAGATACCTGCTCTAAAAATGATTTAGAAAATAGATATCTGAGCTGGCTTTTCTGAAAGATAAATAGTTTTTTGAGTATTTCCATTTCAAATGTTTCTGCCAGAACTGAAATATTGATAAAACAGAAAATCAACACTAAAATTACTGTTAAATACATCTTCATAATTTTTCACCTCTGCTTCCTTATATATAATATATTATTGTTTTAATTGATTATCCCTCTATTATTTGTTAATAATTAATGCAAAAAATTAATTTTATATCAATTTTAAAATTTTATTTTAATTTAATTTATTTTTTCCTTTCAAAAATTTCCCCTCTACACAGTCTTAGTACAGAGTTTTGGTCATTTTATATAATAATTTTGCAGTATAATTATACTATTATTTTCAATATAATTGAACTGTTCTTTTTGAAAATAGAATTCTTAGTGGTTAGGCATAAATCTGCAGCTAAAAATGAAAGAAAATATTTAATATTTGTAATATTATGTGTTATAATTTAAATATGAGGAAATTTTTTGAAAAAAATCAAAAGGGGTTGATTTTTGTGAGGAAAACTTTATTTATGGCTTTAGTGCTGATTTTTCTTCTGAGTATAACCACAGCGGCCGAAGATGTTGTTTTAAACTATTATTCCCATGCTGTTGAAAATGGAACCAGACTTGAAATTATTGATGCTTTTGAGAAAGAAAATCCTGGAATTAAGGTTAACCTGGTAGAACTATCTGCTGATACCAACAAAAAGCTACAGACTCTCAACACTATACTGCAGGCACAGGATAGTTCTATGGATGTTTTCGATTCTGATGTGACCTGGCCGCCTATTTTTGCAGCAGCTGGGTGGGTAGAACCGCTGGAAGATTATATCGATGAAGATGACCTCAATGATTTTTTGCCGGGTCCGATAAATGCAGTTGATTATATGGATCACCTCTGGGGCATACCCTACAGGACAGATGCAGGAATGCTTTATTACCGTACAGATCTGCTGGAAAAATATGACCGTGAAGTCCCAGAAACATGGGATGATTTAATTGAAACCTCACTATATATAATGGAAAGAGAAGAAGATATGAAAGGCCATGCAGGTTCCTGGGCTCAGTATGAAGGCCTGACATGTAATCTAATGGAAGTTGTCTGGAGTTATGGAGGCCGGGTATTTGATGAAGAGGGAAATGTAGTCTACAATTCACCGGAAACAGTTGCAGCTGTTAAAACCATGACAGATATGATTAGAAAACATGAGATTATGCCTGATGGGATTGTAAACTTTTACAGTGGTGATGCCAGAGCTCCATTTTTCTCCGGCAAATTAATATTTCTGCGCGACTGGCCGAGTGGATGGAGAAGTGCACAGGATCCAGAAAAATCTGATGTTGTAGGCAAAGTAGGTATCGCACCTCTGCCAAAAGGAGATCCGGAAGGAAGAAGTTATTCTACTCTGGGCGGCTGGCAGATTATGGTTTCCAGATATTCCAAACATAAAGAAGAAGCTATTAAATTTGCTAAGTTCAGGGCCAGCCAGAAAGCCCAGAAAATGGCTGCTTTAGGTTTAAGTCATATACCGGCAAGACACTCCTTATATGAAGATAAAGATATATTAGAATTTATGCCATTTCTAGAAGAAATGTATCCTGCTATCGTCAACTCCTATCCAAGACCTAAATCTCCATATTATGCTGAAATATCGAATGTACTTCAGGTAGAAACACAGAATGCTTTTGTTGGAAATAAAACTCCAGAAGAAGCAGTGGCAGATGCTGAAGAAAAAATTAAGCAGATTGCAAGATAACTGCTTCAACAGCAGTTAAAATACCAAAAGGGTCATCATTTTGATGGCCCTCTAACTTATACATTGTCTTTCTTCAAGAAAATTTTATTATAGATTTTTTTATAATATTATCGCAATTTCTCTTTTAGTAAACCTCTCCTCCTAAATCAGAATAAAGATTTAGAGGAAATTTTATTGTAACATTTTTTATAAATTCGAATGATGGAGAGGATGATCTATTTATGAAAATCAGACCAAAAGAAAAAATGGGCTATATATTCTTAATTCCTTCTCTTATATTAATAGCTGTTCTGGTTCTTTATCCTGTCTTCGAAACAATAAGACTCAGCTTTTTTAATTACCGTATCCAGACAATGGCTCTTGGTGAAACATTTATTGGTTTAGACAACTTCAAACAGATCCTATCTGATTCCGAATTTTTTACTTCACTCAAATTTACTCTTGTTTTTACTGTGGTGGCAGTTAGCCTGGAAACTATTATTGGTATGATATTTGCACTTATCATGAATCAAAAAATACCGGGCCAGGGAATAATAAGAACTGCTGTTTTGGTTCCCTGGGCTATACCAACCATTATTTCTGGTCTGATGTGGAAATTTATGTACAGTCAGCAGTATGGAGTTATAAATTACATTTTAAAAACTCTTAAGATAATTACTGAAAATCTACCCTGGCTGAGTGATGCTCAACTTGCTGTTGTAGCAACTATAATAGCTGATGTATGGAAAACAACTCCCTATATGTCTCTGCTTATTTTATCCGGATTACAGACTATACCTCCTCAGATGTACGAAGCTGCAGCTATTGATGGGGCCAGCCGCATTCAGCGATTTTTTCGTATTACAATACCGTTAATAAAACCGGTTTTATCTGTAGCAATACTTTTTAGGACCCTTGCAACTTTTAGAATTTATGCTCTTATATCTGTTTTAACAAGTGGTGGTCCGGCAAATGCAACTCAGAGTCTTTCCCTATATACTATAAAAACATATTTCAACTATGGTAATTTGGGGTATGGGGCAGCACTTGCAACTGTTACTTTTATAATATCACTGGTTATCAGTATGTTCTTCCTGGACTCATTAAAAAGAAAACTGGAGAGGTGATTTAAATGAACAAAACATTAAAAAATTATTTAAAAAAATTCGGCTATCTTTTATTTTTTGTATTTTTTGTCAGCTCAATAGCCTTTCCGTTTTTTTGGCAGCTTATAAATTCTTTTAAAACTCAGCGGGATCTTTTTAGTGTACCGCCAACATTCTGGCCGCAGACATGGACTCTGCAGAATTATATTCAGGCATTTACAAGACAGCCATTTCTGCTTTATATTAAAAATAGTTTTGTAATTGCTTCCATGAGCACAGTTATTGCAATTGTAGTGGGCAGCCTGGCCAGCTATTCTATCTCCCGCACAAAAATAAAATTCAAAAAGTTGTATCTAATAATTCTCTTAAGTATTACTCTGCTTCCACCTATAACAATAGTAAATCCAATCTATATGCTTATGAGATCACTGAATCTTTTAAATACATATTTAGGACTGGCAATTGTCAATATTGTTTTTGCTCTTCCACTTGCTGTCTGGTTTTTATCAAGTTTTTTCGACACCATACCAGAAGAACTGGAAGAAAGTGCTTTAATTGATGGAGCAACAATTTTTCAGGCATTTTATAAAATAATTCTGCCTCTTGTTGCACCTGGAATATTTACTGTCAGTATTCTGGTGTTTATAGCAGCCTGGAACCAGTACCTTTTTGCACAGATATTAAATCCCCTCAAAATTAGGAGGACTATAACTGTTGGAATAACTCTATATCAGACAGATTATACTGTACCCTGGGGTACAATTTCTGCTGCTTCAATTATAGTTACGGTCCCTCTAATCATAATGGTGCTGATCCTGCAGAAAAAAATCATCTCCGGTCTGCTTGAAGGTGGAGTAAAAGGTTAAAGAACGCGAAATTAATTCACTGTTAATTATTTCTGTTCAATTTCACTGACACATTCAGTTTTTATTTTTTCAACTAATTTTTCCAGTGCACCAATAACATGAGGCCTGATATCTCCACCTATTAGTACATACATTATGTCATCCCCTACTTCAAGCTGTCCTTCGTTGAGCCAGACTTTAACATGAAAAATACCATCCATCTGATAGGTCTCTTTTACTGCTTTATCAACTTTCTCTTCATCAAAAGAAAATTCCATGCCCTTTACTTTTGAACCATCATCAATTCCCTGGCGTGCTTCTGCTCTGGGGGTCTCTCTTACAATACCATTGTGAACCAAATACATTCCCTCTTCCAGTGATTCTGGATCATTTTTCGCCTCTTTAAGCCATCTATCAACAGATGGCGGCTGTTTTTTATAATTCATAATAAATATACACTCCTCTTGATTTGTTTAAGTTTTGCAGTTCAACAGATTTTCTTTATCCTGATACTCCTCGGGGTAAACCCTCGAGGTTTGCGGGCAGACTTTTACTCTACCACTATTTAATTCTTTGGTCCAGCTGATATATTTAGTTATATCTGACTGGGAAAATCAATTGTTATTTTTATCTTTATACATTGCATCATCGGCAAGCTTATAAATAGTATCTATCTTTTGATCCATATTAGTTTTTACCGTCATTCCGAGTGCAGTTGAAACAGGCATTTGATCATTCTTTGTCTTATCCATATTTTCTCTAATTCTCTTTAGAATTTCAGCCGCCTCTATCCTGTTTGTATTTGGAAGCAGAACTGCAAATTCATCTCCTCCCTGGCGGGCCAATATATCTTCTTTCCGCAGTGATTTTTTGAAAATATCGGCCGTTTTCTGAAGCAGCTGATCACCTTTTTGATGGCCATAACTGTCATTAATAAGTTTTAAACCATTCAAGTCTGCCATTATAATTGCAAGTGGGAGCTGCCTTTGTGTATCCAGCCTCTTCATTTCTTCTTCAAAAAATCTTCTATTATAAAGTCCTGTCAAAAAATCTCTATAGGTTAATTCTTTTATTTTTTCTTCTCTTTTTTTGCGTTCTGTTATATCTCTAATATTGCCGTGCCAGATTACACTGCCGTCATCGAGCTTTTCCGGTACAGAACTTCCCTCCATCCATCTTAAACCTTTTTTAGATAAAATCACTCTGTGCTGACTTTCCCAGGTAGTTAGATTTTCATATGAATCATAAATAGACTGCATAAAGTCCTGATAATCATCCGGATGTATTGACTCAAAAGCCTTACTACCATCCTCTTTTACTTCATCGGCATGAACCTCATAAATATTATAAATACCTTTTGAAGCATAGGGAAAAGAAAAACTTCTGTCCGAAAACATTCTGAACTGATATAATACACCTGGAGCCTGGTCAGATAGATTTTCCAGCAGTTCTTTTGTTTTTTCTACCTCCTGGTAAGCCTTTTTTCTTTCAGTTATCTCTATATGCGAACCAAACATTCTCATTGGTTTACCCTCATTAGTCCAGGATATTACCGAGTTTAGCCGAGAAAGCCTCGCTTATGTCAATAGGCAGGGATGAATCGGCTAATTTATAGTTAAAAAGCTATTTCTTTGTTGAACGTGTGTTCTTTCAGTGGTATAATATACTTAGTAATAAAGTTTTTTGCATTGGCTTAAAATATCATTGATATTAATAATTAATGAAAAAGGTGTTTGATATGCAATTAACATATGTACTGGAGTTATTAAAACCAACTAAAAGAAAAGAAAATATATTCTTAAATAACATTGCTGAAGTAGTTAAGAATCGTCAGGCTATTGCTGCCAAACTTAAAGCAGGAGAAATTAAATTGAGTTCTGCTGATTTTAAAGAGCTTAACCTTCCCTCTGCTGTTAAAAATCAGAATATTAGAGAAGTTAAAGCACTCTATAAACGGTTTTTAAA
>JBNJGL010000048.1:0-13958 GCA_051747745.1 Bacillota bacterium
CGGTACCATTATATTATTTTGGGTCCAGGGCATCTCTCAGGCCGTCTCCCAGAATATTGTAGCTTAAAACAGTTATGAAGATAAAAAATCCGGGTAGGAGAAGCCAGGGGAAATTGCTTATTTTGCTGACATTCTGTGCGGCTGAAAGCATATTGCCCCAGCTTGCCGATGGTTCCTGAATCCCCAGTCCTATAAAGCTCAGTCCACTTTCCATAATAATATAGCCCGGGATTGCTACAGTAGATCTAATTATTATATATGTTGTCGTATAGGGGAGAATATGTTTAAATATGATTCTTCTGTCATTTGAACCGAGTGCTTTTGCAGCATCAACATAATCTTCCTGCTTTACTGAAAGCACCATGCCCCTTATTACTCTTGCCATACCTGCCCAGCCCTGAAAAGCCAGAATAGAAACGATGAGAAAAAATCTGAAAGCAGAAGAGACATCAAGTGGTAGAACTGCGGCAAGTGCCAGCAGCAGATAAAAACTAGGAATAGACATTATAACTTCTACAATTCTCATTATCAGATTATCTATCCAGCCTCCATAATAACCGGATATACTGCCTACGATTACACCTATTATGGTGGTGATGATAATTGCCACAAAGCCTATAAAAAGAGAAACCCTGCCTCCAAAAAGAATGCGGGTAAAAATATCCCTGCCAAAACTATCACTGCCCAGCAGAAAAATGGGTATATCATCTTCCACCTGAAAAAGATGTAGATCCGACCTGATCAGTCCAAACAGCCTGTATTCACTACCTCTGCTGAAAAACTTTAGATAGTATTTTTGATTTTCATCAGCCTCATATTCACCCCAACCTGTTGATTCAGTTTTATATACATAGGGAGCAGTTAGTCCGCCATCATCTGTAATATGTATTTTAATGGGAGGATGGAAAAAATGCTTTTTAAATACTTTTGTACTGTCATAAGGGGCAAAAAAAGGTGCAAAAATGCTGAGAATATATAAAATGATGATAATCACAGCTGCTGTCAGGGCAAATTTATTTTTTAAAAACCCCTGGAAATTCTTCTTCCAGGGTGAAATTTCTTTAAACTCTTTATCTATTTTTTTGGTATTTGCTGTAAGCATTTTTCTCACCTCACTTTTAAGGATGTTATCTGTAAAAAATCCAGGTTCTATGAATAAGGAATCCACGCGGGCCTGCTCCGTGGAGCGTCAATATCAGTCATAACTGATGCGTGGATCATTAAATGCAAGCAGTATATCTGCCACAAGGTTGCCGATAATCAGCATCAGACTGCCCATCATCATTCCAGCCATGGCCAGATAGAGGTCCTTGGATCTGACTGCTGTCAGCATCATATTCCCCAGACCCGGCCAGCCTGTAACAATTTCCGTTAAAGCTGCCCCGCTGAAAAGTGAGCTGAGCTGAAAACCAAAAATAGTTATCATGGGATTGACTGCATTTTTTAGTGCATGCTTATAGATAACTTTTCTTTCTTTTAAACCCTTTGCTCTCGCTGTACGTATATAATCCTGACTTATTACATCCAGCATCTGTCCCCTCATCTGACGCATCAGAGAAGCTGTGCCTGCTGTCCCCAGTACAGTAGCCGGTACAATTAGATGTTTTGCAATATCGATTATTTTTTCCACAGGTGACATATAATCATACAGGATGCTGGTCATACCGCTGACAGGTAGGGGAATATCCAGCCTGACTATTAGAAATAACAGCAGCAGTGCAAAAAAGAAATTGGGAATAGATAGACCGATAAAAGAAAAAACGCTGAAAAAATTGTCCATAACACTGTAGCGGTGTGTGGCCGAATAAACACCTGCAGGAATAGAAATTCCCCAGGCGATAATCATCGCAGCAGCAGAGAGGATAAAGGTATTTAACAGCCTGCTGGCTATAACTTCTGCCACCGGGATCCGGTAGGTAAAAGATTCGCCGAGGTTTCCCTGCAGCAGTTCTTTTAGCCAGTATAAATACTGTACCGGTACACTTTTGTCCAGGCCAAAATCCTTTTCCATAGTTTCTATAAGCTCAGGTGATATATCAGGATTCATTTTTATTTGATCAAGATAGCTGCCGGGAGAAAGCTGCATAATAAAAAAGGACATAATAGAGATCATAAAAAGAAGAGGAATGGTAATAATAATTCTTCTTAAAATATAGTTTCTCATTTTTCAATCCTCCTCTGCAGCAGCTTTACCTGCAGGCAGATTTTAACTTTCATCACTGATCCAGATATAGTTCGTAAATATTCCATGTTACACCACCATATGCAGTTACTTCTGTATTCTTGAGAGAATCTCTTACAGCGTAAATTGCATTTGGAACCACAGTATAGATAACCGGCAGTTTTTCGGCAATTATTTCCTGAAATTCTCCATAGTATTCCACTCTTTTTTCGACCTGATGAGCCTGTGCTGCTTTAGAAAAAAGTTCATCAACACGCGCCTCCCAGTCGGTGGCCGCTTCATCCTGGAGAGGATTCCACATATGCAGATGTCCGTTAGAAGGCCAGACATTGGATCCACTGTGAGGCTCTACTCCACCGGTAAGGCCGATCAGTATAGTGTCAAAATCCCATTCACTCATCAGCATCGATGTCATTCTATTAAAATCTACCGGCACAGCATTGATCTTCATACCCAGATTTCTAAGTTCAGAAGAGATGATATTCATCAGTGCTTCTCTAACATCATTTCCAGCATTTGTAAGTATATTGAACTCAACACGATTACCGTTTTTATCTATTAACTCTTCATCTTTATTCCAGCTGAAGCCGCCTTTTAGAAGTTCCTCTCGTGCTTTTTCTGGATTATATGGATATTTCTTTACATCTTCATTAAGATAAATTTTATTGGGTGTGCTGACAGGACTCCACTGTTTGCTCCCCTGACCTGCAAGTGCCTGATCTATCATTGTATCCTTATCAAAAGAATAGGCTACTGCCCGCCTGAAGTGTATACTGCTGAACCAGTCCAACTTCCACGGTTCTTCTTCAAGATTGGGATTGCGGGGATTCAGATTGAAAACCAGAAAATTTGTGCTGAAGGTCGGTCCTCCATCTATCAGCTCAAAATCTTCCTCTTCAGACTTTTCCTTAAACCTCTTATAATCGATACCCCTTACACCAAGAATATGTGTTTCACCTTTTTCGAAAAGCAGAGATTCTGTTTCCTGGCTGCCGGTAATTATTCTGACCCAGTTTTTAATATAGGGCAGTGATCTGCCTTCCGGATCATGCCGCCAGTAATTTTCGTTGGCCTGCATTACAATTCTTTCCCCATTTTTGTAATCCACCATTGTATATGGGCCTGTACCAACTATTTCCGATGGGTCAGTATTAATTCCCCAGCTGCTGTTAAAATTCCCCTGCTGCCAGATATCGTAAAGCTTATGTCTGGGCAGAATAGGGGCCAGCATATTATTCATAAATGGTGCAAATGGTTCTGGAAGTTTAAATTCGACAGTATATTTATCTATTTTTCTGTATTGAGGAAACTCACCATCTATCATCATCACATCTCTGCTGCCGGTGGGAATTGACTTATCTTTAATTAGATCAAAGGTAAAAATAACATCATCAGCAGTAAATTCCTCACCATCACTCCAGCTTATACCTTCTCTTAAATGAAAGGTATATGTTTTTCCATCCTCACTAATTTCCCAGTCTTTTGCCAGTTCAGGTTCGATTTCTGTGGTAACACCATTTCTGGTGACAAGCCTTTCGAATATATATCCTACTATTACACCACTGGAAGTTGTTTCTGATGCCATAATTGGGTTAAAAGTTTTTGGATCACTGAGCAGGGTTGTAATAAGTGTTCCTCCATGTTTCCCCTGAGGTTTTTGAGATATCCAGGGATCTTTTAGCTCAGCTGCCAGAAGAGTAGGTGACAGGATAAAATTGAAAATAAATATAGATATTAATAGAACTGCTAAAACTCCAAATTTTTTCATACTCGCTGCTCCCTTCATGTTTGCCATTACTTTACACTTAAATAATTTATTTTTAAAATCAAAATGATGATGTGTCCACAAAAAGAGTATTTGTGGAACATTAGATATCTTTCGTTTTAATATGTTAGGAAAATCAAAATACAGCTTTTAGGCTTAATGATATATTCTAGAGATCTGACCACAATCCTGCTGAAAAATAAAAAATGCCAGATACTGCAAAATCAGCGGCAGTCTCCGGCAGTTAAAATTCTTTTTAGAAGCTGTGAACTTAAAAATCCCAGCAGGACTAAAATTATCGTCCAGGCAAATATTTTCTCTGTCTGCAGATTATTTCTGGCCCAGTACAGGCCTGCTCCAATCCCGGTATCAAGGCTTAAAAGTTCTGCCATAGCACCGATCTTCCATGTCCTCTCCACAGTTATTATTCCCGCTGACCTTATATAGGGAGTAATAGATGGGAGGTATATTTTCAAAAATTTAGTCTTTTTCCTGAGGTTATATATATCTGCCATTTCCAGCAGTTCCTGATCTGTATTTTTGATTCCTTCTCTGCTATTTATCACAAAGATAGGCAGAATAGAGATAAAGATAGTAAAAATAATAATTTTTGAGTTAAGTCCAAACCAGATTATAGCAAGCAGAATCCAGGAAATATTGGGAATTGTCTGCAGCATAGAAATAAAAGGGCCAAAAGCTTTATCTATTTTTTCTTCCAGGCCCATAAAAATTCCGATAATTGTTCCACTTATAAGGGAGAAGATATAGGCAATAACAACTCTGTAAAAACTCTGTGATATATTAAACCAGAATTCTTCCTCCTGCAGCATTTCAAAGATAGTAATCAGTGTCAGCTCAGGAGAGGGAAGGATGATCGGTTTATAATAAAGTGAGAGCAGCTTCCAGGCGGCAATTAAGAAGATAAAACCACCTGCAGTATAGTTTAAATTGTTTGTGTTTTTATTATTTTCCCTTATAGTAGAATTTTTCATCAGGCACTCTCCCACCTACAGAATCCGGATTTTTCCCCGCCAGTATAGAAAAATAATTTTTAAGCGACTTTTCTGCATCTTCAGCATCAATATAGTTCAGGTTTAACCGTTCATGGCCCAGTTCAGTTATTTCAGCCGGAAAATCGAGATATCTTTCCAGAAGCCGACCTGAAGCGGTTTTATTGTTATTTACCCAGCTGACTGCATTTTTATACTCTCTGCTCAGTTCAGCCATAAACTCAGGATTGGTTTCCGCAAATTCTTTTCTGACAACCAGAGAAGACTGGGGAAATTTATGAGAGGTGTGTTTTTCCCACAGTTTTTGAATATCAGCAGCGATTCTGGCCTTACTGCTGCTGTAGAGAAGCTGGCTCAAAAAAGGTTCCCTGAGCACAGATGTTTCTGCCATATCGTTTATCATAAGCTGGGCAACTTCGCGCAGTTTACCTCTTTTAATTGTAATGTCATTTTTAACATCAAGTCCGGTTTTTTCTGCCAGATAGTGAAATATAATATCCATCGGGCCACCTTTGTCAGGCACATAAATTTCTTTTCCCTTTAAATCATCCCAGCTTTTTATTTCCGGGTTGAGAGTTGCAATGTAAAAATAGCCCCAGGTGTGGACCCCGGCAAGCTGTATTTCTATACCTTTATTGTAGAGTTTGGCAGCTTCATTAGTAGAAAGCAGAGCCAGATCAACATCTCCCTTCATCAGACGGGAGAGAACTATATCTCTATTTTTATGGACAAGTGACTTTATATTAAGGTCTGAGTTTTCCTGCATATAATAAATCGGCAGTGAAGATGGGCTGCTGGATACACTTATCTTTACATCTTCTTCTGCAGATAAAAGTGGAGTAAAAATAAGAAAAAAAGAAATAATAATAGCGGCTGTCAGGGGCAATTTGGAAAAAGCACTAGTTTTCTTCATCATCTATTTCACCTTCTGTTATCAATTTTTTGCAGCTGAAATTAAAGTTTTTCATCAGGCGGCAGTGTTTGCGCATATGTTCTGGCCCCATATTCTGGCACAGATAATGATTTAATATGCGGTTATACTGAGAAATTTCATCAGATTCAAGATATCTTTCGCTTTTTTTGATGTTTATTTCGGTGGTGCTTTCAATTTCTCCCGGTTCTTCTGTCAGCACCATTATCCTGTCCCCGAGCAGAACCGCTTCTCTGGTATCATGTGTTACAAATACACCACCAACACCTTCTTCTTCAAAAATATGGCTCAAAAGTTTAATTAAATCAAGGCGCAGAGGAAAATCAAGGTTTGAAAATGGTTCATCCATCAGAAGCAGTTTTGACTTAACTGCCAGTGCTCTGGCAATAGCAGCTCTCTGTTTCATACCACCACTAAGTTTTTTTGGATAATAATCTTTAAATTCATAGAGATTTACTTCTTTTAATACTCTATCGATGATTTTTTTTCTTTCATCACTATTTTCAATTTGATCTTTAAGAACAAGATCTATATTTTCATAAGCTGTAAGCCAGGGCAGAAGCCGCGGTTCCTGAAATATAAATCCCATTTTGGAAAGCCCATTACTGATCTCTCCAGAATCAGCTTCTTCCAGCCCGGCCAGAATTCTAAGCAGAGTTGATTTTCCACAGCCGCTGGGCCCGAGAAAACAGACAACTTCCCCTTCATTAAGTGTAAAATTGATATCTTTGAGTACACTTTTTTCATCATATGTTTTATTGAGATTTTCAACTTTAAGCAGCATCCGGCCACCTCATCTTTGATATATATTTTTTCAGCACCTATATATTTATCCAACAACTGTTATCACACATTTGTTATAATTATTTAATTGAAAATGATTATCAATTTTATCTTATTATATATTGAATTCTTTGTCAATTAATGAGAGATAAAGGAGTTTTTCCAGACTCATCATTAAGCTGTCAAACAGAGAGTTAATTAATTACTTGCAGTTAGATGCCGGGCCTGCTAAAATGATATATAAATAATGTTTAGAGGAGAAGTCGGCAGCAGATAAATTAAAAAGTATCTTTAGAGAAGAAATCTGAACATTAGAGTTGATAGACAGCATTAAAGATTTAATTAATTTTTAAAAGGAGATGTTTTTATGAAAGATTCTGCTTATATTTCCTGTCAAATTAATTTTTATCCACTCTATACGATGGATGTTAATGAGGAAGTAAAAGAAGTGATAGATATAATAGATAAATCCGGACTTAAATATAAATCCGGTGATCTATCGACAGCAGTATATGGATACAGTGGTGAAGTTTACTCTCTCTTAGAAGAGATAACAGAAATACTGCAGCAGAATGATAGACTTTTTTCTATGAATATCAGTATTTCCAACAGCTGTGGGTGTAAGGTGGAATAAATAGAACTTAGTATAGATTTATGTGTCCATAAATAACCTTTTTGTGGGAGAACTTTTGTGGGAGAACCATAGATTATTTTGTATAGATTATCTTATGTTTGTCTTATGTTTATTTTAAAAACTGAAAGCTGAGTAAACGAGAATTGAGGAGCTGTAAAAATGGCATTTATGACTGTATATTTTCCGATCTGGATTAAGGCCCTGCACCTGGCATGGCCGGTTATGTTAAACCACATATTTACAACTGCAATGAGGACAACCGATATGGTTCTGATGGGCTTTTTTGGTCCGGCGGCCGTGGCTGCTGTAGGACTGGGTGATGTCTGGGAGAGTATTGTTCTTCAGATAGGACTCGGACTCGGTACAGGTAGTATATCCCTTATTTCACAGGAAAGTGGTATTAAATCCAGACTGGCGGAAGAAAATAAAAATATAATTTTATCCCAGGTTATGTATGTTGGTTTTTTAATTGGTATACCTTTTATAGTTGTAGGTTTTTTAATGTCAGAACAGCTGATTTCCGTTTTGGGTGCTGCACCAGAGGTAGTTAAACTGGGTGCTCAGTACTTACTTATAATTTTTGCTGCTGCCCCATTCCGCATAACCGGTATGATAGCGGCAAGGGCACTTCAGGGAAGTGGAGACACCAGGACCCCTATGGTAATAGAAGTGCTTTCAAATTTTTTGAACATAGTAATTTCGGTTGTGCTTGCACTCGGTATTGGATCATTTCCCGGTATTGGAGTAATTGGAGTTGGAATAGGAACATTTGCGGCAAAGGTTATTGCAGCTTTTATATATTTCTTTTTATTTTTGAGCTCAAAAAGCAAATTTACTATTAAAAATCCGATAAAATACTGGGATTTTACAATTATAAAACAGCTGTTTAAGGTCAGTATGCCCAAGATTACACAGGGGCTCTACCAGAGCTTTATTACCTTTCCCCTCAACTCACTGGTGCTGTTATTTGGTACAGAAGCGGCAGCTGCCTACCATATAGCAAGAAGGGTTTTTCAGCAGCTGATTGCTCCCATGCACCGCTCATATTATACCGTAACAACTATTATGAATGGAAACAATCTTGGAGCAGGTCGAGTGGAGGAAAGCAAAAAAACGGTAGAAGCGATGATAATATTGACTATTGTATCGATCGGAATGTTCTCGATGGGGATTTTCTTTACTGCTCCATTTCTGGTCAGATTTTTCAGCAGGGATGCAGAGACTGTCAGATTTGCAGTGCTTTTCCTCAGAGCGATCAGTGTTGGCGGCCCGGCAATTACCTGTTATGGAGTTCTGGCAGGACATTTAAATGGTGCCGGAAATACCCGTTCATCACTTTATGGAAATCTTTTCAGCCAGACATTTTTCAAGCTGGGACTTGCTTATTTTCTGGCTGTAGTAATGGATTTTGGAATTACAGGTATACTTATCTCCATACCACTTGATTTTCTGATAAGAGCTCTCTGGGTGGGCAGAAAATACCTCAGTGATGACTGGATAGAAGAAGCAGATGTTATGATCAAAGAAAGAAGAGTTAAAAGTGCAGATAGGAGTTGTTAATATTGAAAATAGATCTTGACTGTTTTCCCTGTATGATGAGGCAGCTTATTGAGGCATCTGAGATGGCTGGAGCTGATAAGCATATGACACGGGAAATTATAAACCATTATGCAGATATGATTAAAGATATACCGGAAGATGCTAAAGCACCTGATGTAAGTGCTGAACTGCAGAAATATTTAAAGAAAAAGACAGGTGATAATGACCCTTATTACAGCCTGAAGCAGAAAAATATTGAAATGGCAGAAAAACTGCTGCCAGTAGTGAACAAAGAGATTGAATCTGCTGATGATCCACTTAAAGCAGCACTGCTGATGGCGGCAATGGGGAATTCTATAGATGCCGGTGTTGGCCTCAATATAGATATTGAAGAAAATATTGAGAGGGCTTTAGAACACGGATTTGCCAGAAGTGACTACAGTCTTTTTAAAGAAAGATTGGATAAGGCAGAAAATCTGCTGATAATCGCCGACAATAGTGGTGAGGCAGTTTTCGATAAAATTCTGATACAATATCTAAAAAAATATGTAGATAAGATTATTTATGCTGTAAGAAGTGTTCCGGTTTTAAATGATGTAACTGAAAATGAGGCCGGACAGATAGGTATTGACAGCAGAGCGAAGGTTGTCTCAAGTGGTGCTGAAGGGCCGGGACTGGTGCTGGAAACTGCTGATCCGGATTTTTTGGAGGTATTTGAGCAGGCTGATCTCGTTTTAAGCAAAGGTCAGGGTAATCTGGAAGGTTTATCTGATGTTGAAAGAGATATTTTCTTTCTGCTTAAGGCCAAATGCCGCATGATTGCTGAATTTTTGGATGTTGAGTTAAATCATTTTGTTTTTGTACTGAACCACTGAAGTTTTAACCTTTAATATTTTAGCAGCTGTTTTTCTGGCAGGGTAATATTCAATTAAAATATTATTTTGAATTGAGGGAAGAAATTCACTGAACAGTAGAAATTCAATTATGTTAAAAAAATTGTGGATTTTTTGGGGAGGATTAGAGGTTTGGATTCTAAACTGTTAAATAAAAAGCTAAAAGCAGCTGTAATCGGTCACCTGATCGGTGATGCACTTGGTGTACCGGTCGAATTTAAAAGCCGTCAATATTTAAGAGAAAATCCTGTAAAATCCATGCAGGGTTATGCACAGTATAATCTGCCTCCCGGCAGCTGGTCTGATGATGGTTCTTTAACCTTATGTCTTCTGGAATCACTGGCTGAAAAGGGATATGATCTCAATGATCTGGCAGATAGATTTGTCAGCTGGCTTTATGAAGGGCATCTGACTCCTGTCGGAGAAGCTTTTGGTGTCGGACGGACAACTGAGACTGCTGTTTCCCGGCTTAAAAGTGGTGTCCTGCCTTCTGAGGCTGGCCCGGATGGAGAAAGAGATAATGGAAATGGATCTCTGATGAGAATACTTCCCCTGGCATTCTATATTTTGGATATGGATTTTGCAGATAGATTTAAAGCTGTAGAAGAAGTAAGTTCACTTACCCATGGACATCCAAGGGCTGTTCTGGCCTGCTATATTTATACAGATTTTTCTATTAGACTTATAAAAGGTAAAAATATAAAAGATGCATATTTAGAATGCTGCAGTCATGTAGAAGATTTTTTGGCTGCTGGCAGGTCTGTCAGATATGGAAAATATAAAGAGGAACTTAAATATTACCGGAGAATTATAAAAGAAGATACTGCTGAACTCAATGAAGGGCAGATAAATTCAACCGCATATGTGGTTGACACTCTGGAAGCATTCTTCTGGATTTTGCTGAACAGCAGCTCTTACAGAGAAGCAGTTTTAATGGCAGTTAATCTGGGACTTGATACAGACACTACAGCAGCTGTGACAGGTGGACCGGCTGCCATTTACTATGGATTTGAAGATATTCCGAAAAGATGGATTAACCAACTGCCGCGTAAAAAAGAGATTTTTGCAATGATAGATAAATTTTCGTTTTAAAATTTTCCGGCTGCATTATATAATGATATAAAGATAGAGATATAAAGATAGAGATATAAAGAATTGAGACAATATTTAATATTTTTGGAATTAAGCATCCAGAAGGAGGCTTTAAAATGGATATATTATGTGATCAGAGCTGCAACATGGGATATATATATCTGTACAAAAACAAAAAAGGTATAATAGAAGACTATGATGAAAGTACGTTAATTGCATCCAATCAGCCTGTTGAGGTGATAGAAAATATTTACCTCAAGCTGAACAGACTCAGATGGCCTGATAAAAAATATATTGAGGCACTGGAAGATGAAGATTTTATAGAAGAATTTCAGAACGATATTGATGAGGATGGATATATTACAGGCATAGAACTGGAGCTGAATGAAGAAAGGCTGCAGGATTTGATAGAGAATTTTAAGATTGCAACCTTTGAATTGAATGGAAAACAGTTTTATTATGCAGCTTTTTCCTCAGATGAAGCAGTTTTTGATACAAACAATTATGTTTATTCCTTTTCTGAAGAGGAAGATGCTTTTGTAATAGTTAACCGCTCTGAAGACAGGCGTTTTCAGATCAATATTGGTGAGGGAACTTCTTTAAGCAACAGGATAGCCTATGTGAGAGCTATCATTTTTAATGAAGATTCTCCATATGATGTTGATTATCTAAAACAGCTTAAGCTGTACAGAAGTACCGATAATTTTTAGAACAGTTCATATAAGGGCAGCACAATTTTGTAAATATATTTCAATAAAAAATAATAAGAATAAAACAGGCTCACTCAAAATAATATTTTTTAACAAAAATGCTAAAAATTACCTCTGAATTTTATTGTGATCGAGGGGTGAGAGGGGTACTTAGTTGGGAAAGCTCATTTAAAAGAATTTATTTTAAAAACTAAATTGAATAATCAGGAGGAAAAACAAAAATATGAATATAGCAGTGATCTACTACAGTGACAGTGGGAATACAGCAGAAGTCGCAGATCTCATTAAAAAAGGTGCCGAAAAAATTGCGGGAGTAAATGTTAAATGTATGCATATCGACAAAATAGATAGGGAGTTTGCAGAATCTGCCCAGGCCTATATATTTGGAACTCCAACCTACAGTGGTGATCTGGCCTGGCAGCTGAAAAACTGGTTTGCTAATGAAAATGAAATAGATATGAAAGGGAAGCTTGGAGCTGCTTTTGCAACACAGAGATATGTCGGTGGAGGAGCAACAGATGCAATAAAAAGCATTTTAGGGCATCTTCTGGTAAAAGGAATGCTGGTATACTCAAGTGGTTCAGCAGAAGGAAAACCATATACCCACTATGGAGCAGTATGTATAGAAAATGGAAGTGAAGATCAGCAGCTGAGAGCAGAAAAATTCGGCGAAAGAATAGCCAAAAAAGCAGCAGAAATATTTGCATAGATGAGGTGAGGATTTGACAGAAAAGAGTACAGGACTTAAATATAAATTTTTAATAATCATGTCTACTGCATATCTTGCTGTGGATATCAACCTGCACGGATTTTTGGGGCTTATGCCTTTTATTAGGGAAGAATTTTCTTTAAGTGCATCCAGAGCAGGCCTTTATTCCACCTTTTATTTTATGCTGGCAACTGTAGTAGCTATTTTCAGTGGAAGTATTGTTGACAGGATTGGTTCAAAAATAGGGCTTGTTGCCGGCACTCTTTCACTGGGGGTGCTGATGTTTTTTCATTCTCAGGCCGGCAGTTTTAATTTAATACTATTTTTAGCTCTGCTTTCAGGTCTGGCTTTCAGTATTTTAACTCCTTCTTTAAACAAAGCTGTGATGCAGAAAGTTTCTGCTGAAAACAGGGCAACTTCTATGGGCATAATGCAGATGGGAGGAGGAGTAGGTGGTTTTGCAGGTGCAGCAGTTCTTCCTTTTTTAGGTGAGATTATTGGCTGGAGAAATGCAGTACTTTTTTCTGCTTTTATCGCTCTTCTTGTCGGCATTTTTATATTCTTTTTCTATAAAGATGATTCTCTAGCAGGTGCAGAAAGTTCGCAAAGAAATAATATCCCATTTAAAGAAGCGATTGTTCAGCTGTTTAAAAATAAAAATCTTATTCTGGTCTGTATATTTGGACTGGTTTTAGGTTTTAATTCTGGTTCTGTACCGGCTCACTATACACTTTATCTGACAGGAGACATTTCTGTAAGCAGATCTGCTGCCGGTCTGGCATTTGGTATATTACAGATTGGTGGAATAGCAGGCAGGCCGCTCTGGGGGTATTTAAATGACAGATTTCTTAATGGGAGCAGAACCGGTGGACTGATTATTGTGGGGATCTGTTTAACCTTAATCAGCACTTTTTACTCGATTTTTATAGGAAGATATATTTCTTCTCTTTATTTAATATATTTCAGTTCGTTTTTTATGGGATTTTTTGCACTGGGATGGCTGGGCATATATTTTACAACAGTAGTTGAACTGGCCAGTGAAGAGTTTTCTGGGATTGGAACCGGTCTGTCGCTTGTATTTGTCCGCTTTGGGGTTTTAATAAGCCCACCACTTTTTGGTTTTTTTGCAGATAAAGCTGACAGCTACAGTTTGAGCTGGTTTGTACTTGCAGCTGTCACTCTAATTTTCACCGCGATTTTTGCATATATTTTCAAAGATAAGTTTTCAGAGGTTTAAGTAAAGACAGAGATTTAAGTAAAGAAAAATATTTCTTTAAAGTTCCTGATATTTCTCTCTGTATTTGTCAAGAGTCGGCACATATTCTTCTCCACAGTCCTTACAGATAAATCTTTTTGAGATGACAAGATTATATATTATTCCTATTACTGCAAATATAATTACAATCCAGCCCAGAATTGGAATCCAGGATAAGAGCACAACAGCTAAAATGTTCTTTATGATACTCCACAGTTTACTCTTTGTTTTTGTATTATACGAGCCACAGTTAGGACACTGATTTGGATCAATAAAAACCTGTTCTTTCTGACTGTTTTTTCCTTCTTCATTTAATTCTACTTCTTCAACTTCAACTGTTTCCACCTCTGCAGCCACCTTATTTCCACAGCTGCCGCAGAAGATATCTCCTTCATTAATTTGAGCTCCACACTGACTGCACTTCATAATTTATACTCCTTTTTAAAAATATTTTT
>JBNJGL010000048.1:14058-17073 GCA_051747745.1 Bacillota bacterium
CCTCTAAATAGATATTTTGATTTCAGGGGAGAGGATAATGGTTTACTTTGTAAAAATATTAACATGCAGTAGATAAATTTCTAGATTAATCTTATATCTCCTTCAAAAAATATTGATTTTTTAAAAAAGTGAATCAAAAACTGATTTACTAATTAAATAATGGTAAAATTAAGAGCAAAAAGTTTAAGTTTCAAAAATTTACTTGATAATATTTCCATACGACAATATAATGGTTTTAGATGTGAAAAAAGGAGGGGTCATATTGAAATTAATAAAAGATGTTGAAGTTTACAGTCCTGAATATTCAGGCAAAAAGAATCTGCTTATTGGTGGAGGTAAAATACTATTAATTAAAGATAAAATTGAATTTAATGATGAGGATATAGAAATAATAGAAGGAGAGGGCAAAAAACTGCTGCCCGGATTTATTGATCCACATGTACATATTACCGGTGGTGGTGGAGAAGGCAGTTTTAAAACAAGAGTCCCGGAAATACCTTTAAGTGATTTAACTTCAGCCGGAATTACAACTGTTGTCGGTATGCTTGGCACAGATGGAGTAACAAGATCTGTAGAAAATGTTCTGGCAAAGGCAAAATCACTTGAGGAGAATGGAATTACTGCTCTGATTCACACCGGTTCATACAGATATCCCAGCAAAACAATTACTGATTCTGTACAGAAAGATGTTGTCTTAATTGACGAAATAATCGGTGCTAAAATAGCAATATCCGATCACCGATCTTCTCAGATTGGTGCTGAAGAATTGAAATTTATTGGTTCAGAGGTCAGAACTGCAGGTATGCTGGCAGATAAGGCCGGTATAGTATGTGTACATATGGGAGACGGCAAAAAGGGATTGAGCCCGATTGTTGAAGCTGTAGAAGATAGTGAACTGCCGATACAGACTTTTACACCAACTCATATCAATCGAAATGAAAGTCTGCTTGAAGAAGGATTTCAATTTCTAAAAAAAGGTGGAATAATCGACCTTACCTGTGGTGTTTTTGATGATCTTTCTCCGGCTTCAGTGATTAGTAAAGCCAGAAAGAAGAATCTTCCACCTGAGAATATTACGGTGAGTTCTGATGGATATGGAAGCTGGTCCAGTTATGACGAAAAAGGTAATCTGCTGGAAATCGGTGCTTCCAGTGTAGGAACTCTTTATGAAGAATTTAAAAATCTTGTCGGCGAATATGATTTTGAATTAGAAGAAGCACTGCCGTACTTTACATCCAACCCGGCTAAAATCCTAAAACTGTTTCCACAGAAGGGAAAGATAGAACAGGGAGCAGATGCAGATCTAATTATTGCTGATTCTGATCTCAAGATAGATACTGTTCTGGCAAAAGGAGAAATTATGGTTCAAAATGGAGAGATTATTAAAAGAGGAGCTTACGAAAATCAGTAATTGAGGTGGGAAAAATGAGCAGGGAAGAAATAATTGGAGTTCTCGGTGGTATGGGTCCTGATGCCACTGTAGATCTGTTTCAGAAAATAATCGACAAAACAGCAGTAGAAAAAGATCAGGACCACCACAGAATTTTAATCTACAATAATCCTAAAATTCCGGATAGAACAGAGGCAATTTTAAATGGTGGAGAAAGTCCTTTAAAGGAACTTATTAAAACAGCAGAAGTGCTGGAAAAAGCAGGGGCCAGCTTTCTTGTAATACCCTGTAATACAGCCCACTACTATTTTGAAGAACTTAAACAGGAAGTAGGAATTGAGATACTCAATATGCTGGAAGAAGTAGCAAAAAAAATCAAGCGGGATCTCAATATCAAAAAAGTTGGTGTACTGGGAACACGCGGGGTTTTAGAATCAGAAATTTATGATAAAGAGCTGAAAAAGTTAAATTTTGAGGTAGTTAAACCTGCTGAAGAGCAGAAAGATAAAATTATGGAGTTGATATATTCTGTAAAAACCGGTCAAAAAACTGTGGAAATGCAGCAGGCGCTGAGTACTATCGCTGAATCAATGGTAAAAAAAGGAGCAGAAGCAGTAGTGCTCGGCTGTACAGAACTGCCGCTTATATTTGATATAAAAAGTTTTCCCTATCCGGTTTATTCTTCCCAGGATGTTCTGGCCGAAAGTGCATTAAAACGAATTAATCAGTAAGTATGGATAAAGAAGTCTGGTGGAAGCTGATATATGCCTGTTTAGAGGGTAAAAAAACCAGCAGGCATATTTTCCCCATTTTACCGATTTATATTTGCTGGACACCTTATGTGGGAATTTTCAGAAAAATTGTCGAAATAATTGAAAACTGCAGGAGGATTTTTCTGACATACGTTGAATAATATCTTATAAGAAGTGGATTAACCGCATAGATAATAGACAATAATCAAACAGGAGGATTAATTTTGAAAGAAGTTTTTGTAACTGGATATGCCAAATTTCCCAAAAATATAACAGGGAAAGAATTTTACAATGATTTAGGAATTGGACTAATTATTGACAGAGAAAATGGTGAAATAAAAGATGCAGACTGCACCCTGGTTACAAGAACGGGGAAAAAATTTGTTCTGGAACTTCTTAAGGGAGAAAATCTGCTGGAGATTGAGCTGCTGGTAAAAAAAGTGGAGAATCACTACTACGGCCAGGCACAGAATGCCATTATAGCTGCTTTAAAATCGGCCTGTCAGCAGTACCACTGCAGAGTAAAGAAAGATAATTAGACAGTTCATAAAATTTAACGGGTTTATATAAATATTTTAATTTAAAGTATTTCATTTAGTTATTATTCAGTTTGATTGAAATTAGAAAGACAAATTTTATTTATATGAGAAATATATATCACTTAAATTATACATGGATCAAATCTATTCTTTACATATAAATATACTGATTTAATATCGGTATTTTTTTAATAATCAAAAAATTGAATATTTCACCTTTTATCTGTTCATAATAAATGCAGTAAAAGAACGCCACTTTTACAACCATTTATTATACAAGATGGATAAGCCTCGGCAAATTTTTGCTTTATTTTTCTATGCCTGAGGCTTTTTT